>JBGPBS010000017.1:0-24457 GCA_041481365.1 Bathyarchaeia archaeon | reverse complement strand
TGGATCTTCGGCAGCCCCTACGTGAACGTGCTGCGAATCAATCTGGCGCTGATAAGGGCATATCCTTCTATCTACAACAGCTCCCCATGAACGAGCAACCTCCATCCAAGCTATAGATCTCTTTGACAACGTCTTTTTCCAACAAACACTATCCATCTCCACTGATAATCAGCGTACCACCGATCCAGCTTACCGAAAGGTTAAAGGGACGCGGCACGTGTGCCTGTGGGAAAGATGATTATACGTGTCCCGCCTGCTCGCGTTCGTCGACATCTTCGTTGAGTCACCAGAAATGGATAACGTAGTAGTGGCACTGTCTAAACTTGACAATATCGAGGAGCTTTACGAGGTAACAGGCGAGTTTGACATTGTCACCTTGTTTTCAGCGTCCAACATCGAGGAACTGGGGGACATTCTCAAGAACCGCGTAATGAAGATCAAAGGTGTCAAGAGCACGGTAAGCTCCATCATTGCCCGCGCTGGTCAAAGACGAAAAGTCTCCATTTGAGAAATCCCCTTTGACACACAACCAATTCTGACGGGATCGTAGGTGAAGGGATCTGGAACGAATAAGAAGGAACGATGCCACTATCTAGCAGCGGCGCCTTATCGATACACTCTATACGTATGCACGCGCGCGCCCCGCTAGGCTTGCAACGAATATTCCGAAATATCCGTACTGCATGCAAAGATGTCGCATCCAAGTAATGATGTCTTGGAACTGCAACGATATTCCTCTTGCGTTTAAGGCTTCAACCCGACAGAATCGTGCTCTGGATTATTAAACTCTTTTTCAAGATTAGGCACGATTGTGTACCTAATCTGGTCTCACGCTCTGATCAAGCCTGACGGGAAGAGCCGTTTTGCGTCAGATACTGAGAAATGTGACTGAACACCACGAGTTGCAAAAACAGCCTAATCTGCAAGGACTGACAATCTTTTTACTCTCAAAGGGCTCTATCTGACACTAGTGAGAAGGAGTAGACTTGTCTTCACTGAGTGACACCATGAAACGTACGAGCGATGCCCTCAGGCTCGGGGCCTCGTCGCAAGTTTCGGATTATGAGCAGCGTTTTTCATCGCTCAAAAACCTTTACGACAGCCTGCTCAAGAACCTGATAAGGATGGAGTTCAGCCCAAAAGAGGCGTATGAGACTGCAAAAGAATTCTTTAACGCTTCAAATGTTCGTTTTGCGGGCATAGATGGCACGATGTATTCGCGGCCGCTGTTCGACATGATGATTTTCTTCGGCGGCGCCTACGCTTCAACCGGCACGATCACATTCTCAGAAAATGACAAACCTGCCGTCAAATATGATGAAAGAATGCTTCGGCAGAGTGCAGGCATTTCAAGCGTTGTTCCAGTTTACATAAACGAGATCCCCGACATAGACCACACGTACTTTGAGGCGGAGCAGCCTGAGGAAATCAGTCTGGGCAAACAGTTGAATGACCAGTCCATAATTGACAATTCCACGATCGCAAATTGGATAATGACCTTCGCCGAATTCTACCTTGCATACAAGCTTGCCACAGACGTGATCCAAGACTTTCGCATCATCCTCTTGGACAGAAGCCTATCAATCGAACGTGCAAGCCTGATCTACGACACGGCAAAACGCGACCTGTGGAAAACGAGAAGCAGCATGATCGGCTACAGAATAGACGATGACGAACCATTCGACATGAACGACTTCACGATCGCGAGGCAATGCGTCTGCAACCATGCGCTGGGCCTGCCGCCGCCGAGAGGCGACTACCTGAGCCACGCCATTGTTCAGCTTATCAGGCATAGCGGAGCATCAGCGGAAAAAAGGATTCTGGCGCAATTGGGGATAGAGGACGAAAAGAGGACCAAACGAGCAGAGCGTTATCTTAAACGGCTGGTCAAAGAAGGCGTCTTAACCTGTGAAAACGAAACTTATGCGCTGAACCCGAAGTATGCAAGCATGTTTGAGCGCATCAGAAAGCTCGTTGTAAGTCTGGGTGATCGTTTCTTTTTCGCTGGAACTTCAGACGCCCAAACGTCCGGCGTGATGAAGATCTTGAAGGATGGAGAAGAACGCTGGCTTACGACCATAGATGTAGCTTTTCTGACACTTTTCACTCTGCACATGCTTATGGAAGAATGTTGGAAGAGGCACATTCTACTCGTGGGCATAACGAAGGACACGGCGGCAAGAGACTTCAAGCGACAGCTTATCCCGATAATGCACAGTGAAGGCCTGCTTAAGTCTGCTGTTTCAAACGCGGAATTCGAAAAACTGCCCAACACTGACAGAATGATACTCCAGTCGGCAAGCATCTCGACTCTGGAGAAAATCAGGCCTCCGTGGGCGCTGATAGAGTATGACTCGGCCTTCAGAACCATGATTCCAGACCGACAGCGACGCAGAAACTACGTTTCAGGAGCTATAAGAAACAGGATCAGCCTTGAAAGAACGTTCTTGAAGACTTACACGCAGTTGAGCCAGGCTAGATCAGACCCGAAACTGCGAAGCAATGTCCTGCTCATAGATCGCTTAGCCTATCCGGAATATGATTACAAGCCTGAAAACCTGCTGGAATTTTGCCACGAGTTTGGAAACGCAAAAGAACCCGTGCAAGTGATCCTTTTCAAGGACAAAGACATTCCAAACAAGCTGCAGACACTCACGATGACTGCGCTGACCGCTATGGCCCCGTCCAGTATCCCAGAAGCCTTCGGCCACAACAAGCCACTTTTCATAGCTGACAAAATCGCGAAGTGGAACTACAGCCAATTCAAATGCGTCGTGGACACGACCGCAAGCTGGATATTGAATAATCATAAATTGAGACAGTTCGTATTCTATATGAGCACGTTCAGAGAGAGGAGGGCAGCGTTTGAAGCAACAAGACGAGAGCAAGATTAACCAGACCTGCTTCACGGATTTTGACGGCAAATTCGGCGGCAGACTCGCCGCGGTAATTCCTAGATTCTTCGCGAGCGGAGAAGAAAGCAAGGTAGCTGGGACAAGCGCACGTTATCAGTGCCGAGTCAAAGTCGAATACCAGAAGAACTTGATGGGGCTCCTAGAGGAAGGCATGCTGCTGGCAGTCAGAAACTTCAAGCAGGCAGAACAGGCGTCGGAAAGGTATACGCTTATGGAGGTCAGCCGAGTCTGGCCTGAACACTTCGGCCTGAGAGGCCTTTCAGATCATGGGTACTACCCGATGCAGTTCGAGATCATCGAGCAGTCTGAGGATGACTGGCAGACGGATGACAAGTCCACGATGATGATCCAGATAGACGCCATTCCGATAAACCATGACTTGATACTCAACAGGAAATGTGAATTCGAGTTTGTCAAGGGCTTTTCCTACCCAATCGTGGGAAGCTCAACCTACATTCTGAACAGCGAAATGATAAACCACATGTACAACCAAAAAACCGCACAACAACTCAAAGTGGACACCTCTAAAACAGTGGAAGATGCCAGAGCAGACCCAAGATTGGGCCTGATCAAGATGTTCGAGACAAGCAAGACATCGATTCCAATCTACGTTGACTTCGAGAAACTCGTCCGCTACCACTTCGGAGTCTTCGCGTTCACGGGAGGCGGAAAAAGCAACCTGATGTCAAACGTCCTTCGCAGGTTATTGCTGCACACGAACAACACGAAAATCGTTGTTTTCGACATAAGCTGCGAGTACGTCTTCCTAATGCTTGATCTGCTCGCCGACCCCAACATTTCGGCAAAAGTAATTCTGGAACGCCGAATCGACTCACTCCAGCAATTCTTCAATTCAGTAGTCAAACCCAGAGAATACGAGACCGACGAAAGAACCAGACGGGGACTACAGTGCATAATGGACCAAGACAAGCTTGCTTACTACATGAAGCCCAGACAGCAGGTTCCGACCTACAGCCAATTCCTAGACGAACTGGACGGCCAGAGAGGAGGCAACGTCGACAAGCCGCACTACCTGAACGCCATAGACCAGATTCATGACGCCGTCCTCGAATACGTGAAAGAACGCGGCCATAGCGAGAACCAGAAGGTAACCGAAGACTTCGTCCGCCACGTAGACGGAGTAGCCACTGAAACGGTGGAGCAGTTCAAGGTACACGACAAAAGCGGGCTGTACGCTTGGGCAACGACCAGAAGCTCAATCCTGAACATAATAAAGAAGGGCCAAGAGGAAACAAGAGAAACAGGCGGCCTCACGGTAGAGAAGATCCAGGAACTGTTGGAAGACAAAACAACCAACCTCGTGTGCATCTCGATCTCTGACCCGTACACGATAAAGGACCTGGCAATTGAGCTAACGCAGGACCTGCTGATACACAGGAAACGCAAATTCACAGTGAAACCATACATCCTGCTCGTCTTCGATGAGGCTCAAGAGTTCATGCCGAACGCCACTGGCGGAATAGAGGGCAAATGCTCAGCCCAAGTGGAGACCCTGCTGAGACAGGGAAGAAAATACGGCCTAGGGGTCTGCATAGCCACGCAACGCGTCGCCTACCTGAACACGAATGCCCTGCAGCAGATACACACTTATTTCGTGGGCACACTGCCCAGACCATACGACCGCAACCTGATCAGCGAAACGTTCATGATAGACAAGGGCATACTGGAAAAAACATTGGAATTCGCACCCGGCGAATGGCTCCTCTCAAGCTACATAGCCACAGGCATGGAAAACGTGCCTATATTCATAAAAGCAGACAATGCAGAGAATGAAATAGAAAAATACCTGAAGAAAAGCGCTTAAACGATGTTCTGCTCCAACCTTCTTCTAAGTTCTTAATGAAAGATAGGTTCTGTAGGGTTTGAACCCGACCTTTGAATACGCGCGTATTGCAGGGCCGTTGTCGCTTATGACATGGATTATGGCGGTCAACGAGATCTTCAGGATTTCTTTGACTAACTCTGAGACTATAGAGGTGGCATACCCCTTGTTGCGATACTCTTCCTGCGTGGCGGCCACTCCGATGTTGCTCGCGAAGCCCACGAGGCGAGTCATGCCCACAGAGACGATCCTCTGATCCTGCTTTATCCCGAGCCAAAACGCGTCCTGCATAGCTCTGCGCACGTTCTCAAGCTGCATGTCACCCCACCATGAAGGATCAGATTTTCTCATCAGTTCAAGAACCTCTTCTGAATCGTCTACGCTGAGCCTGACTGGAGGGGTTGTGACCTGAAGGTTTTCCTCGCCCTTCCTCAGAGACATCAGCACCATTTCCTGTCTGACCTTTGGCTCGCCATACTTCGCAAGAACCAGGTCTTCGCAATCCAGCGGCGCCTGCAGCTCAACCTCCGGCAAAACAAGAAGGTCAAGCAGCATTCTCACTGCCTCACGATTTCCCCTCAGTTGAACAACGTAGTCCCTGTAAATCAGCATCAAACCTTCGATTCTTTCGTCTTCCATGGCCATGAGAATCTTGGTCTGGTCTCTACGCAGCTTCCAATCGAAGGCGAAGAAGTAATAGTTGAGCTCGTCCTCTTTGACATAATTCCAGAATGTGTTCTCCCAGCGGTCGTACAGAGCTATGACTTGCAACACTATGCCTCCGGTTTAAGGTACTCGAATGGTCAAGAAATAAAGCTTGGGAACTTACGTTGGGGCGGCTTGTGTTGGCTGGGTCATTCCGCACTTCTTGATTAAGCGTTTCCACTTTGCGTCTGTTAGGCCTTGGATTTCGTTGACCATTTTCTCGTATCTTGGAGTGAAAAGGTGCCTGAACCGTCCCTGCACTTCCAAGTATTCCTTCACAGGTTTCTTCTTCTGTGGCGCCAAAGCATACAGCTTGCTGGGTGTGGACATCTGGTACTCGCCGTTCACTGCTTCCCACAGGGGGAACACGCATGTTTCGACCGCCAGCTTCGAAAGCTCTATGGACTTTGCCGGGTCGCTCCTCCAGCCTCTGGGACAAGGCGCAAAAACGTGCAGGAATGCTGGTCCGTTGACTTCGATTCCCTTTCTGGCCTTAGTGATCAGGTCTTTCCAGTAGTACGGTGAAGCCGTAGCAACGTAGGGCATGTCATGAGCCACCATGATGTCTGCTATGGGCTTCTTTCCCTCAAGCTTTCCAGGAACCGCGGTGCCGGCTTGCGACGTGGTGGTGGATGCTCCGTAAGGCGTGCCCCCGCTCCTCTGGATGCCCGTGTTCATGTAGGCCTCATTGTCGTACAGGACATACAGGAAATCGTGGCCTCTCTCAACTGCTCCGGATAATGCTTGAATCCCTATGTCATAGGTTCCGCCGTCTCCGGCAAAGGCGATGACGTCAACCTGCTCATCTTTTATTCTGCCCTTTTTTCTCAAAATCTTCAGGGCTGTTTCGATTCCAGCCGCGTTTGCCCCAGCGGTTTCGAATGCGGTGTGCAACCACGGGACGGCCCATGACGTGTACGGGTAGATCGTTGAAGATACTTCCATGCAGCCCGTCGCGTTCGTCACGATCGTCGGCCCCCTCGTCGCCTTCATGATCAGTCTTAGCACTGTTGCCGGCGCGCATCCTGCGCATGCCCTGTGGCCCGACATGAACAAGTCTGGTTTTTCAGCAACGTCTTTCGCCGTGAACTTGCCCTCTGAAAAATCACTCATGCTTATCACTCCCTTAATCCGACGTAACGCATTTTTTCATCGACTCTTCCGGTTTGAACCAGCTCCTGCAGGTCTTCGAAGATCCTGCTTATCTGGCTTGGGCTCGTGTCCCTTCCGCCGAGGCCGTGGATGTAGTTCACCATTAGAGGACGCGTTGACAAATCGTACAGTGCATGCCGGGTCTCGTGGTATACTGCTCCGCCGTTTCCGCCGAAACTCAGGCTCCTATCCATGACGGCTATGGCCTTGACTTTTGCCAAGGCCTCAGCTATTTCCTCTGCTGGAAACGGCCTGAAAGTGCGTATCTTTAGCAGGCCGGCTTTGACGTTTTTGAGCCTAAGCTCGTCGACTACGGTTTTCACGGTTCCCGCGGTCGACCCTAAGCATACTATGGCTATTTCAGCATCATCAACCATGTATTTTTCAACGAGTCCATCACCGTAGTGTCTGCCCGTCAGTTTTCCATACTCTTCCTGAACCTGGTGGATCACTCTTAACGCGTTTTTCATGGCTTGCTCCTGTTGCCGTTTGAACTCGAAATAATAGTTCGGCATAGCCACCGGCCCCATCGTCATAGGATTCGAGGCATCCAACCTATATGGCACGTTCTTGCCTTCATGTGTGACCACGTTCGGTAGTTCCCGCGTGCCAACAAACCCTTTCACATCATCGTCGGCGAGGACCTGAATCTTCTCCAACGTATGACTCAACGTGAAACCATCCAACCCCACCATGACGGGCAGCTGAATGTCCAAGTGCTCAGCGATTCTGAACGCTTGAAATATCGAGTCATAGACTTCCTGTGCGTTCTCAGCGTAAATCTGTATCCAGCCGCTGTCACGTTCCGCCATCGCATCCGAGTGATCGCCGTGAATGTTCAGCGGTGCCGACAGGGCTCGATTCGCAACTGCCATGACTACGGGCGCGCGGCACCCTGAAGTCACGAAGAGCATTTCATGCATTAAGGCCAGACCGGCGGACGCTGAAGCCGTGAAGGTTCTTGCACCTGTGGCTGCTGCTGCGAGGCAAGCGGTCATGGCGCTGTGTTCCGATTCTGTGCAGACAAATTCTGTGTTCACTTCTCCGTTGGAGACGTACTCACTGAACTTCTCAACGATTATCGTCTGAGGCGTGATAGGATAAGCAGCCACCACGTCGACGTCGGCCTGTTTGACTGCAAACGCGACGGCTTCATCGCCATTTAGGCCCATTATTTCCTGCTTGACACTCTTCATCATTCATGCACTCCAGCTAAATCATCATCACGATGGCCTTTGAGGGGCACTCGTTCGCGCATATCCCGCAACCCTTGCAGAAGCTGAGGTCAAACTCGATGTCGCCCTTTTCAGGCCTCCAGAGGATGGCTCCGTCTGGACAGAAAAGCGTGCATAACACGCATTTTGTGCATTTTTCCAAGTCCCTTTCTGGATGATACGTTTTCCAATCACCGGTCAGATAAGTCCTGCTGGATTTCCAGCATACGCCTGCGGGCGAGATTTCTTTCCAGCTTTTGTCTTTGGTGCTCATTCAGACTTTACCTCTTCATACGCCTCTTTGACGACTGCGAAGTTCTTCTCCGCTACGTCCGGTCTGAACCTTCCCTTGACCATTCTTTCAACGGAATCCATGCTGACTATTCCCGTGACGCGTGCAACGGCCCCCAACATGGCTGTGTTCGTTATGGGCATGCCTAAGATCTTGATGGAGATCTCGGTTGCCGGCACGGTCCAAAGTTTGCCCGTGCCAGAGGAAAGCTGCTTCCTGACTTCTGTCGGATCATCTTTCGTGTTGACAACGATGTCTCCCCCTTCTTCGCTCAGACCATCGGCAACTCTGACTGACTTCAACAACGTTGGATCCAAGACGGCCACGACGTCAGGACTGTACACTGCGCAGTGCAGACGAATGGGTTCATCGCTGATCCTGGTGAAAGCTGTCACTGGCGCACCCATCCTTTCAGGTCCGAACTCTGGAAAAGACTGGATGAATTTTCCCTCAGAGATGGCTGCTCTGGCCAAGAGCTCGCTTGCCGTCCATGCTCCTTGCCCGCCTCTGCCATGCCATCTGACTTCCAAGATCTTTTTCAAACTGAGTTTACTCTCCAACAGCTTTTCGATCTAATTGGAAGATCGGAGATATACACTTTTCTGGGTGATCATAAGAAATGGAATATCTGGCAGGAGCAAATCCTTTAATAAGAAATCTGACTCGCTTGATCTGAGGGGGCAACTCAACTTGGGATTTGACGTCGTTCTGACGGCTGATAGTACGCTGATGAGTGACTATCATCACAACGAATTCTTGGGCTTCGGAACTTGCGCGCCTCCGAACTTCATTCCAGACCAGCTGTTCAAGTGGCTTTTCTTCCCCCCGATTAAGGAGGAAGATGAAGTTCCGGCAGCCGCTCCGTACGGTCTGAGAAAGATCGAAGCTCAACTATTGAGCGAAGGATTCAATGTTCGAACCGTTTCACCCAATCATCTTAAGAATCATGTGGCCGAAGCGAAGGTGTTAGGCATACACGTCATGGACCCGTTTGGCTTGGGACCAGCCTCGAGCACCTTGGCATTCATTCTCAAAAAGGAACCGTTTCTTGCACAGTACTTTCGGAGGTTACTGAGTCAGCCAGCAGTCAGAAAGGCCAAGGAGAAAGGCCTGAAGATCGTTGTCGGTGGACCTGGTGTTTGGCAATTCCAATACAGGCAACGGTTTGTTGACAGATATGGAATAGACTGCATAGTTGCAGGAGAAGCAGAAAAAGTCGTTGGAAAAATCTTCAAAGCAGCCATCGAAGGTCAGGTCCTCCCGAAATATTATGAGGCCAGCATTGGAGAGAGCCCGAAGCTGGAGGAGATTCCTGAAATCGTCAATCCTTCAATCAATGGACTGGTAGAAATTGGCCGCGGATGCTGCAGGGGGTGCCAGTTCTGCAGTGTGACGCTGAGGCCTCTGCGTTGGTACTCGCTGGAGAAGGTACTCCGAGAAATAGACGTAAACATGAAGGTCGGAGGCATAGAGGGAACAACCCTCCATGCAGAAGACGTCATGCTCTACGGCTCCAAGAATACTTCGCCGAACGGTGAAAGACTCATCAAACTCCATGAGGCGGTCGTCAAGAAGTGCAGAGGAGTGACTTGGAGCCACTGTTCGTTGGCGGCTGTTGCAGCGGAACCAAAACTCTTCTCAAAGACGGCCGAAATCATAAGGCAGAAACAACCCTGGTGGGGAGTTGAAATTGGCATTGAGACGGGTTCTCCAAGGCTCATACGAAAAATCATGCATGTTAAGGCTCACCCGTTCAAGCTGGAAGAATGGCCACAGGTCGTCCGAACCGGAATGGGGCTGATGCATGACAACAAACTCGTGCCCGCCGGCACATTGATCGTCGGAACTCCTGAAGAAACAGAAGAGGACCTCATAAAAACCATGGAACTCATGGATGACCTGAAGGACGTCAGAAGCCTCATTGTTCCGTTGTTCTTCGTTCCCATGGGAAGACTGAAACATGAAGACTGGTTCAAGGGAACACAGGTGACAGAACTACATCGGGAACTACTGATAAAGTGTCTTCAGCACGATTATTACTGGATCCACCAACTAATCGGCATGTCGCTCGGCGAAAGCTGGCAAGCCAAAGTACTAGTACCCTTCTACAGACTCTTCGCTTCCATAGCAAAGTACAAGGCAAGACAGTCTGGAATCAGCCTGACTTCAGACTAAGAATGAAAAAAGAGAGCAAATTGAGAAAAGGCTCGAAGGAAGTGATTTGAACGTGCGATAGATATATGGATTAGAGGTTTTGGTCAATGGGGTTTTTGTGTTCAATGACTAATCCACAATATTGAGCTAATCTTCATAATTCATTAATACTTTCATCAATCAACGGCTTGTCAAGGCTGAAAAAGACTGTGGGTAAGTCTGCATGAGTGTAATAGAGTTTCTCACAATAGTTGGTTTGTTCGCCAACCTGACTGCTCTTATAATTTCAGCTATGAAATACAAGATTCTTGAAAATATGTTATTAATTCATTGGAAAGCGAGCACAGCGGGACTAATCCTCACGATGCTTGGTTTTCTAGTTTGGTTTTCAGAGGAAGTCATGGAATTGATCTTTTTCTCGACATATCAGGAACTATTCGCGCAAGCATTTACCGGGACTATTTCCATTCTTCTAATAAGTAGTCAAACACTTTTTGTTTATGCTTTCGCCAAAGGAGGCAAAAAAGTTGTCCTTGCTTGACTTGTTCTACCAGGCAACAACGGTCCTTTCCATTTCCGCTTCATGCGTCTCGATAATCTTTGTCACTTACGTGATTCTGAAAACCAAAGGACTAAACCCATACGTGATTTTTGCCGCGGGAACCATCAAAGCAATTACATCAAAAAAACTCAGGAAGATTGTACTCATAACCTTAATGAGCACTCTGGTCTTATTCACAGCTTACCTTACGAAATTCTTTTTCGAAAAACTAATCTACAAAACCCTAGAGATATCTGCACTACTTCTATTCCTAGTTTCCGCGAGTCTCCTACTGTCCTCTTATTTTCAGCAAGAGAAGAAGGTTCTTCTTTGAAATTCTAGGGAACAACCAGCAAACAACAAGCGAAAGGCAACGGATGCTGAAGCGTTTTAACCATCTTATCTCGCTACCCTCAATAACAACATCGTCCGCAACGGTGATCGCAGCTTCACGTCCAAGTTTCTCAGAGGTGGAACATTTAAGAAAACTTGAGGACATTGCACTTTATGCCCTTATCCACAGGTTCAGTCGAACCAAGTCATCTGTTGGACTTTGGCCCTCCACATGCTTTGTTGATACATCATATTGTTTGTGTTGATCTGAACGACTTCCACAAGACATGCCCGCGCTAATACCAAACGCCACAGTAGTCGATGGACGGTGGAACACACCATGAGTCATTGATGAAACCAAGACAACTAACCACTAAATCCAGAAATTTCCATCAATCTTTGTTCTTGGACTATTCATGACGGCGACGTTACTCGTAGTCATGATCTATGGAAGAAAAGGTCCTGAAATGAGTGCAGAAGTCAAGTTCCTTTTATCATGGTTTTCAGGTCACCATGAACACATTGTTTTGGGATATGGCTGATTATGACTCGGCAATTCAATTTCGTTGCTCGGAAGAAGTCTACCAATCAGGCTAAAGGAGCCCAGTTCATCTTGATTTTAGAGCCACCCTTAGATTAGTGTCCCTTCGGAGATATCTCCATTATCTCAGGTTCAAAACGTCAAGCTGGCACGTTGACATACCACTCAAGATTGACAGGAACCCAGACGACAGTATGGCGGTTCACAAAGCTCGATTTTTTTGAGCACATAACATCATTCTACCCAGACATTAACCTATGGGCAGACTTAAATACGACCACAAAACTCAAAAGTTAGCGTCAGGCAGGAGCCGCCGTAGCTCAGCCAGGTAGAGCAGCTGGCTGTTAACCAGTCGGTCATAGGTTCAAGTCCTATCGGCGGCGCCACAACGCTTCTCGCAAGATAGAGCCTATTGGGGGGTTGTGCCAAAATCCATCAAATGAAATGATTTCTGGCGAGTCTACACGTTATTAGAGTTCTACTCTGTCGCATGCTGGGGAAGCTAATTGGGCAGGGCGTATACCAAGGTCAGGCATCCATGTTCAAGTCGTAGCCGTACTGCAACATCAATATTATCCGAATCGACTACAGGAGCTGGGTTATTCTTGAGCGCGATCTTCTGGTTAGTCGGTCTTCTCAAAACTTCTTGGCCTCATTCTTGGGGACGTGATTTTCGAGTCATCCATGCTTTTCACATTGGGCACGTGATGTGTCCACTCTCAGTTCAGTCTCATAATATAATAACGTTTAAATTCACGCTGAATATTGATGCTCGATTCATAGCCCAGATGAGTATTGGTGGCTCTGCATAGCGATAGGGTCTTAAGCGGCAAATAGGGACATGACCATGAGCGAAGAAGGCATTTCTATGAAGAACGTCGGCGAGAAGCTCTCACAACTTGAAGCGAAAACGCTGGAACTGCGTTTCTTGGCACGAGTCATCATGGACCTTAGAAGCTATAGAAAAATGATAGGCGTCAAGAACTGCGATTAGAAGCACTCACGCAATCATGAATCCCGCATGCTCTGTGCCAGTTTCTATCTGCAGAATTGTCTCCCGATGATTTTTGCAATCGTTTGAGTTGAAAGTGTCTCTTTCTGCAGCAGCTGCCTGGTCAACTCGTTGAGGGCCACGCTTAAGCCTTGTTGAGTCAAACTTCCCAGTCAAGAAGCCTTTTCTGACCCTCGATTTTCTTAATGTCGGTGATGTCTTGCGTTACCTCGAGTGTTCCCAGATACTTGCCACGCCTGTCTCTCACTGCGAAGTATCTGATGTGGACCAGACGGTTGTTGATCGAAATCCAGAATTCAGCCGAGTCTTTCTTACCGGACTTGAAGGTCTCAACGATCTTGTTCACGACGTGAACGCTCTTCTGCGGATGGCACATCTGTACTTTTCTTCCGATCACTGACTTCGTCCTTACGAAGATCCGCTTCTCTGCCTTGTTGAAGTACTTTACAGCGTCATTGGCGTCGATGAATGATATGTCTACTGGAATCGTGTCAAGAATAGCCTCAATTTCCTCCTTCAATAGGCTTCCCGTGTCGAACCGCAACGTTCCTTCACTTGACAGCGAATCACATGTTTTATCGCTTATTGTTGTCGGTGGTTTTATCAGGTTTTTCGGCGTGAAACAGCAGTAACCGATCTCGTCAAAGTCCTCTCTGATGCCGCTCCATTCCTCCTTCGGGATCACTTTCAGCGCCGCCGGATAAAGCACGGTGTTTTCCTTGAAGATGTGGCTGGACAGCATGCTGTTCAGTGATCTTGTACGTTCAAGAAGGCTCTTCTTGAACTCCTGAAAGTCTCTGGCCTCGTATTTCTGAACCATACTGTAAATCTGCTTCTTACATTCGCGGATCTTGTCATGCTCCATCCACATTATCGCAGGGGGTTCGGTGATTCCATGTTTTTCCAAGGCTGGAAACAGCACGTTTTCTTCCCGCAAATAGTGTTTCTCGGCATCGGATAGTTCTTCTACTATCTTCTTCATCTGTGTCAAGTCGTCTCCGACGTAGACTATGTCGCATGCTTGTCCAATGATGTCAACCGTGGTGGAGAGTTGCTCCAAGAGCCGCAGGAGGATCCTGTGTTCTTCGAGCAGTATGCCAAGGGGATGTTCTGGAGGAACGTTCAATTCCTGTTTTTCTAGCTGTTCACTGAAGACGGCCATATGAACGTCGCATAGCCGTTGAAGCTCCTCTCTGGGCATTCCCTCCTTCACAAGTTCTTGTTCGATCTTGGCAATCTCTTCAGAACTCACACCCTCTAAAACTCGCTTGAACCTTTCTTTAACTTCCTGCGGTGGAATCCCAGCATGCAACTCAGAGATTATCTCTTTCAGCATTTTTTTCCGTTTTTCACTCAGCATATCCATTTTTTCGTCCCTTCAGTTCTCGCTTTGCGAGGATGCCTGTGCATTTTCGGTTTTCATTTCTACGTTTGCAGAATTCATCGCCGACAACTTCTCCCACGCTAGTTCTTTCACTGCCAGGTTTCTGCTGTTTAGGCCTTTTTGATTCTTTCGGCAAGATTCTTGCCGATTTCTATTATCTTTCCAACATCACTTTCGGATGGTGGCCCGTTTATCTCCATCGATCCGACAATTTCCATCTTTGGCGAGCCCAAAATTTCTTGGACATGTTTGATAGCGCCCCCTCCCCAACCGTAAGAGCTCAGGACGACTCCGAATTTCAAAGGCGGGCGCAGAGCCTTCACCAAATAAGTAGCGTAGACCGCAAGGGGATGCGCGCCTCCAAGTACGGTGGGAGTTCCCAGAACAATGGCTTTCGAATCGACCAGGTCCCTTGCTATGTCACCAACATCAGCCACAGTCAGGTTGTACGATGCAACTTCGATTCCTTCAGACATCAGCGTTTCTGCAAGGGGTTGAACCATTTTCTCCGTGTTCTTCCACATGGTCACGTACACTATTATGGCCTTTCGTTTGGTTTCCCCGTTTGACCATTTCTTGTAAAGAGTGAGAATTCGTTCAGGGTTCTTGTATATTGGTCCATGACTGGGGCCTATTACGTCGATCTTCAGATTCTTAATCTTTTCCAAGGCTTTCTGAGCCATTATGCTGAAAGGCATCATTATTTCGCCAAAGTATCTCTGAGCATATGAAAGCAGATCTTCCACTTCATCGTCGAAAATTCCCCGTGCCACATGCGCGCCGAAGAAGTCACATGGAAACAGGGTCCGAGCTTCCTTGACGTATGTGAACATCGTTTCGGGCCAATGAAGCATCGGAGCCTCGACAAACTGAAGAGTTTTACCGCCAAGATCTATGCTATCATTATCATGTACAACGACTATTCGATCTTCGGGCACCTTGTAGTACGTTTGGGCCATTTTTGCACCCTTGGCAGTAGCAACTAGTTTGGCTCTTGTATTAATTGACATTATATGCGGAATGGATCCCGCGTGGTCAGGTTCAGCGTGATTCATTACCACGTAGTCTATGGCGCTGGGATCGGTAATTCTCCTAATCTTATCCTCTAACTCTTTCTCAAAACCAGGATTTGCGGTGTCAATCAGTGCTTTCTGTTTAGTTCCAACTACAAGATAGGCATTGTAGGTTGTTCCGTTTGGAAGTGGAATCAAGGCGTCAAACAGTTTTCTATCCCAATCTTTGATACCAACCCAGTAGACGCCTTCAGAAAGCGCAACAATGTTCCGCCAACTCATCTTTTTTCACCTTGAGACGTTATTACGATTGTAATAAAGTATATTTATGCCTTTCGACACATTACAAAGAGGAAGAAACATCAAATGTCCGTCCCATGTGAGATCGCAGTGAAATGTGCCCTGCCAGCCATTCGAGCCATTATGGCAAAAGAACTGATGACAAAACACGGGCTGAAGCAAGCAGACGCTGCAAGACTTCTTGGAGTGAGCCAACCAGCAATCAGCCTGTACCACCGGGAAATGCGTGGAAAAGCCGTGAACCTGGAAGGCGACAGCGACGTGAAAAGTCTGATAGTCAAACTTGCGAGCCGATTATCTGAAGGCGACGTGTCACATTTAGAGTTCATCACAAACCTATGCCAGATCTGCAAGACAATACGAGCCAAAGGGTTACTGTGCGCGATGCATAAAACCATCGATCCCGCAGTTGATATAGAACGGTGTGGACTATGCACGTCAATGGACTTGATGAAGTGTATTTAGACGCATAACGATGCCTGATAACACACGTCAAGAGGATTTGCTGCCCTTTGTCCTCGTCACGCCTTTGTGTTATTCTGTAAATTCACTCTCCGCAGGCTCAGCTTGCTCATTCACGCACAAATCCGAAGGGGCAACACAGTGTGCAATCATGGAATCATCGGAGACAAGAATCAAACAATACGATCACGGGAAGGAAATCGCCCTCCGTCTAACAACGCCTTTATAATGCTAGGCCATATGCAGCCATGCAACGGTGAATTGGTGACATGGGATATTCAGCAGCTTGGAAGATACTTGAAGAAATGGTCACCGATTTTCGAAAAAAAGGGAGAGTTGTACCCGCACAAATCATGGACAATTTGAAATCTGCGAGGACGATGATCAGAATACTGAAAGCTGATGCGAGCTGCGGAGAGGCTACTCAAAAGATTGAGAAGTATCTAAGTAGCGTAGAGTCTTACCTTGTTTCTGAAGGAGAAAAGATCTTCGGAGCGGCCTACGCAAATGAGTGGCTCAAGCGATTAGATGAGGCAAGTAGAAAAGTCGGCAAAGAGGAAAAAGAGGAGCCGAGGTTTGTCGCTGGGTTGCCGAGAGAGCAGCAATGGATCCGTGTCAGACCCTCAGCCGAACTTGCCATGGACAGATTGAAGGCTTTGGCTGATGATTCATCCGTGTCATACAGACCACAGGACGACGGTTCAATCCTTATTTATGGGAAAAAGGAACAAATAATGAACTTTGTCAGGAAAATGGCTACAAAACAAGGTTAGACGGTTTTTTTGAACGGTTTTAGTCTGAGTTGTTTAAGTGGTCTAAGGCCCACAAAAGCGTTTTTTAATCTATTGATTAAGTAGAAAGCAAAATCACTAGCTTCTCGTTCTGAATTGCCGAAATTTAGATCATGTCCTATTTCATGAAAAAAGGCGAATCGGCTAGACCCTTCTGAAAGGCTACCGTCAGTTTTGACTTGAATCAGAATCTCGGTTATCTTGCCAAATGGTATGGTTATCTTCTATAATAACGATTGACGCATCTTTTGCATGTTCCTTGACTAATTGAATACCTGTCTTGCACAATTCCATATTCTCATAACACAGAGCACTCTCAGCTACCAGTGTTCTATTACTAAACCTCAGTTTCCATCTCCATTTTCGATTTTTGTCCTCATATATTTCAAACCTCATTTCTTGCAAGCAATCACCAAATATGGTATCAAGAAATTCACATAATAGTTTTGCGATTGGCTGCCAACGCAAGAAAGCGATCCACTAGTTTTTACTAATCACGCACCTCTCTTATTGCTTGGGCAATTTTGTGTCTCTTCCATTTGTTGTATTCTACTATTTGCTTCCATTTCTTAAAACGACAAACACGTAGCCACCTTAACCATTCCTTTAGCCCTTTGCGTCCTTTACTCAAGTTACAGCTTACACATGTCGGAACCTTTGTTCTTCCCCATGAAACCCAAGCTAGAATATGGTCATGATGGATGTTTCTACGTTTTCCAGACCAATAGAGGTATTTGCCACAATAAGTACATACTTGACAACCAGTACATGATGATGATCCAAAGAACAGACATTCTTCGCTGCAAGAAGGGAAAATGCCCATGCTACTTATCGCATAAGCACATACCTAAATAATTTTGCAGTGAAAAATCACTGTTGGCTTGTCTTGAATGTATCATCCCACGACAGTTAACACGTAGAGCAATCCCATGAGAAGTCAACAGAACCCGTTCTCTTGGACCAAGTACAGAAATCTTATATCGGCACGGCAACTAAGGACAAACTAGGGGTTCAAAAATGAGTGAAAAGAAAGTTGTCGGTAGAGTCGTAGCGATTGGACTAGGAATAATCTGTATCCTTCTAGCAGTCGGTCTAGTCGGAGTGTTCGCATATTACACAATGACGCTCAACAACAAGAATTCGGCATATGACGACTACGTGTCAGGTCACAGTCACTCCAATTCTGATTACGATTCATTGAACAGTCAAAAGAACGACTGTGCATCAAGCCACAGTCACTCTAACTCTGACTACGATTCATTGAAGAACCAAAATACAAACCTACAAAACCAAGTGAATGACCTGACCAGCAATCTTAAACTAGAGAAATCAACAGTTTGGGTTGATGACCAAACAATAAGTCAACCAGCAAGTTCATACACAGAATTTACATTCTCAGCATCTTACGCTGGATACCTTTCAGTTCTGGTTCACTCATCAACCACTGATAAAACTTATGTTCAACTAGTGTGGAGTACGCCTGGTATTGGCTATGACAAGAAAATTACTGTCGGCGTTGGTGGGGAAGCGGCTTTTCCAGTTTTGCCAAGTTCATTAACAGTTAGAGTCGGCAACACAAACTATGTCAATGGAGCTACTGAAACCATAACGATAACATACCACTACTAGAACCACCCTTTCTTTTTCCATGCCACACAAAAGGCTCTTGTGAAGTTGAAAGAATACGAGCAGCAACCAAAAACTTCCGAAATAGTCTTCGTAGCGGTTAGCTTATATAGGATAGTAATATAGTAGGAGTGATATATATGGTTACTACAGAAGAAGTGAAGGCGTTCCTGAACCAGCACCCCGAATATGTGAAGACCTTCAAGAAAGCAATCGAGCACGAAAAAGCCAATTCAAACAACCCTAACTATTTAGGTTGGGAATGGTATGATGTTGAAACGCTTGGAGCCAAACTTCAACGTCCAGTTGTCACTGGATTGATTAGAGTCACCTTCCATTCTAGAAGTTCAAGGTGTTATCGTATGAATAATCGGGAAGAGATAGCCGATGCATTAGAGAATTTCCTACCAAGCGATGAATATAGAAAACTCAGGGCAAAACCTTGGAAATGAAAGAGCACAACTGCAACCAGCCACAATTAACCTACACCAATCAACCACAATGAAAACACACGGCAATTCTCGAGTTTTCCACACTGGAAATCTAGGGTTGTTAAATTTAAATTTTTATCATCCATACCGGGACGCTTATCCCTCATAGTTCAACTAGAATAGCAAGGGTAGGGGACGTATCTCCATGACTTAAATCATAGATTGAAAGCCGAAAAATAGCGTTCACAGGTACATAGCAGTTAAAGCTCAACGCTGCAGTACTCTTTTGCAAAAATATATTAGAGTTATCGAAATAAGAATGCTGTGTGCTTCCGAGAAGGTGAGGGCGCACACTGAATGCCCTACATTAAGAAAATCGAGGTTAAAGGTTTCAAGTCGTTCGGGCCGCAGAACGTTAAAGTAGCTCTGGACAAGGGCTTCACAGCCATAACTGGTCCAAATGGCAGCGGCAAGACAAACATTCTGGATGCGCTCTTGTTTGCACTTGGTGAATTGAGCACAAGAAGACTGCGTGCGGAGACTGCTGCCAAACTTATCTTTCATGGGTCGGAGACGGCTGGGCTGGAAAGGGCAAAAATGGCGAAAGTGGTGATACAGTTTGACAACACGGATTGTCGCATGCCTGTCGATACAACCACCGTTACTGTTTCGCGTGAGGTCTATCGCAACGGTCAAAGCGTGTATAGGCTCAATGGCAGAAGAATTTCAAGAGCTCACATCTTAGAAGTCCTCTCCATGGCCTGGATAAGCAGCACAAGTCAAAACATAATCTTGCAGGGCACGATAACCCGCCTCACCGACATATCTCCTTTGGAACGAAGAAAAACCATTGAAGACCTCGTTGGAATCAGCCAATACGACGCTGAAAAAGCTGAAGCTGAGGAAAAGCTTCGAGTGGCAGACATATCCATACGCACGGCAATGGGAAGAATCGACGAGGTGCAGAAAAGACTTGACGATCTGGAAAGAGAAAGGAATGAACTGCTGAGAGCCAATTTTATCCAAGACGAGATAAAGAAATTTGAAACGATAAAGATCTCACACGACATGGCGTCAATACAAGAGAAAGTGGAAGAGCATTCGGCGCGGGCCGACGATGTTAGAAACAAACTTGAGAAGCTGCGACAGCTTCGCGACGGACACAGGTCAAAGAGACGGGAAATTGAAGGAGAATGGAGAAAGCTAAGCTCAGAAATCGTTGAAGAAGGCGGCTCCCAAGTCCTGAAAGTGCAGATAAGAATTGGAGAACTGAAATCAAAGCAGACAGAACTCGCAACCAAGATCAGCTCTGGGAAGATAAGCCTTGAAGGGTTGAAACGTGTAAGAGAGAACAGCGTCCAACAGTACGAGTCCATCCGTAAAAAAATTCGCGAAAATCGTTCAGGAATTAAACGTCCCAGAAGCGAATCTGAGAGCGTTTCGGGCCAAATAGGCTCAAAACAAGCTGAACATGATGTTCTCGCACAGGAAACTGCTCAGCTTTGGGACAATCTTGGAGAAAACAGCAAGAGAATCCGAGAGATCGAGTTAGGCCTCGACAATAGTCACAAGAGACTTGCTTTTCTTAGATCTGAATACGTGAAAAGTCAGACGGCGATAAAGCTCAGAGTCAAGAGACTCAAGGATCTGCATGACCGCAGAGAAAGATTCAACACAACGCTTTCTGAACTTCAGAAATCATTCAGCGAGCTAGAGAGCGTGCAGAAGGAACAGAAAACCCAGCTTAAGTACTTGGAACGTAACCTTGAACGACGGATAGCCCAAAGAGAAGCCGTCCGAAAGGAAATAGCTGAAGCAGGAAAAATAGCTGAGTCGGCGCGGGAAGCCGTTATAGAATTTGCAACTCAGCGAGAACTTGCGGAAACCATAGCTGCCGAAGAGAAAGCCCTAAGAAGCATAGAAGAACTAGGCGATTTAGGCGTCATCCCAGGCGTTTACGGTAGACTACGCAGCTTGGTCAAGGTTGAAAAGGCATATCAAAGGGCAGTTGAGGCGGCCTCAGCAGGATGGTTGGACGCTATGGTGGTTAAGGATTTCGATGCTGCATTTGCCTGCACTGAAACCCTGAGAAAAATGAAGCTTGGAAGAATCAAGATAATTCCTGTTGAAGGAACAGCGAGACCAAAGCCCTATAAAGTGCCTGAGAAGCAGGGGGTCAGCGGCATAGCCTCGTCATTCCTGAAGTATGACAAGAACTATGAGCCCGCCGTTCACTTCGTTTTTGGCGATACAGTAATTGTATCTGATGACAGAGTCGCCTTCAGCTTATCGAATGAGGGGCACAGGATTGTAACGGTTGAGGGTGATCTTTATGAGTCTGGTGGCGCAGTTGAAACCGGCTATTATCGTGCTCCAATAGACTTTTCTGCGATTATCCCCAGCGACATGGCCATCAAGAGCCTAGACGAGGCAGTATCGGCTCTGCAGCAGCATCTTTCAAAAAGAGGAACCGACGTCTCTGTCTTTGAGGAGGAAATTGACAAGACAAGAGTCGAGATTGCGAGGCTTTCAGACGCGATTGCTACGCTTGAAAGAGAATTGACCCGCGTGAAGAGAAGCGCGAAAAGGACGAATGCCAACGTAAAGCGATTGGACCACAACACTGGGCGACTTGAAAAGGAAATAGAAACTGAGAAGTCGCAAATGTGGGTTCACAGGGCAGAAAGAAACTCGATCCAGAAGGATATCAGGAAGTTTCAGACAGAACTGGCCTCTCTGAGGCGAAAGACGGACCCGGCGAGCATTCAGGAAATGGAGGTCAAGAAAGAGAAGCTTGCAGAAGAAACAATTACTCTGAGACAGAAGCTCGGCACGTTTCAAACAGAGATCTCAACGCTTCAATCACAGTTCGACAACGTTCTAAGGGTCGGGTATCAAAACTCCAAGATTCAACTCGCGAAAGTGGAGCAACAACAGAGAAAAGTGGAAAAAGAAGTGGAAGAAGCGCTGAGAGAAAGAGAAACATTGAAGCAGGAGTTGTCCGAACTAGAAAAAAGCCGCGTAGAACTCTCGAAAAGCGTTTTCTCAGCAAGGGAGGAATCAAAGAAGTTCACTAGTCAAATAGACGACATAGACAAGGAGTTACGAAAGCTTGATTTCGAATACGAGCAGGTTGACCGCGTGCTGAACCAGCTTCAGTTGAACATACAAACTTCCCTCCTTCAGCTCAATCAATATCGCAACCAGCTTAGACAGTTCGGTTATGAGCAGCCGGTGGAAGTGACGCCCAAGCAGGTCGAAGAGGCTGAAACATCGATCAGAATGATGCAATTTGAGCTTGAAAGAATAGGCGCAGTCAATCAGCTTGCCTTTTCTCACTATGCAGAACAGATCTCCCGTTATAAGGAATTGTCGATACGGATGAATGAACTTGAAAGGGAAAAACAGGCGATAGTCCAATTCATGGATGAGATTGAACAGAAGAAAAGGAACGTTTTCATGGAAGCATTTGGAAAAATCGGTCGCGATCTACAGAAATACTTCGCTCAGCTCACAGGCGGCGGAACAGCTTCATTAAAAATCGAGGACATGTATGAACCATTCGCAGGCGGCATAGACATGATAGTTCAGTTTCCCAACAAACCTTCCATAGTGGTAAGCGGAGCAAGCGGAGGCGAACGTTCAGTTGCTGCAGTGGCCTTTCTGTTCGCCTTAAAGGAATTCACACCTGCATCATTCTACGTGCTTGACGAGATAGATGCCCACCTAGATGCCTTCCACGTGTCAAAACTTGCTGATCTCCTACTGCAAGAGTCTGAGAAAACCCAATTCATAATAATAACTCTGAAGCCAGAGATGGTGAGCAAAGCACAAAAAGTCTACGGGGTCTATGGGCGAAACGGCGTTTCGAACGTCGTTGCAACAAACCTGCTGGAGGTACCAAGCTAGTGTCTTCAACGGTTGAAAGAAGACCCTTCTATCTTCACCCTCCTTGGAACATTCTTTTCGAGTTTCACAAACTTGAGAAGCTCTCGCCTTGGAACGTCAACATCGCTTATTTGTTGACTTCGTTTCTCGAGCAAATGGAGAAATCTGGGAAAGTAGACTTCAGAGCTTCAGGCGTAGCGTTGGATTCTTCAGCTCTAATATATCTGATGAAGTCGAAACTGCTGTTGAGACTTGAAGAACCGCCTCCACCAGCAAAGGCCCCGCAGGACTTTCTTCCTCCACCCTTGTTTCTGCCATTGAGACATGAATTGACTTCGACAACCATCCACAACCTGCTTGAAGCCTTGGACGATGCGCTGAAAGGGGAAAAATTCATGCGCCTCGAAAAAGCTGTTGAGGTGCCCCTTCTTCCGACACCTTCGGAAATACTGCCTCAACTGGATTTCTACCTGATGGAAATTGAACTTCAGATGGAAAAACTGTACGCAGGTCTTTCAGAAAGAGTGAAAGGTGCCGGCATAATAGAGTTTTCGAGTTTGATAAAGGGGATGACGCGGCTTGAAGTCATTCGTACGTTCATCCTCCTCCTATTCCTAGCACAAGAGGGCAAGGTTGACCTATGGCAGAATGAAGAGTCTGAGGAGATATACATAAGCGTCGGAGACTTGAATCTTGCAGAGAGCAGGAAGGCCACAGCCTGAAACGGAAGCGAACGCTCACCGGAAGAAGACCGATGATAGGGTCAAGCAAGAACTGGCCTTGGTAGAAGCAGCACTCTACGTGGCTGGTCGCCCGTTAGAAATAAACGAGTTATGCTCTGTCCTGAACACGCGTTCAAAGAAGAGAACCAAGAAGCTTGTGGAAGCAATCAGCCACGAGTATGCGGAAAGAAATAGTGCTCTTGAGATTCTGGAGCTGAAAGATGAAAGATACGTCTTGCAGCTGAAAAGCAATTTCACGCCTCGCGTCCGGAAGCTTGTCAAAAGGCCTCTGCTTTCCATGGGTCCATTGAAGACCCTCTCGTACATAGCCTACAGACAACCTGTCTCTCAGAAGAGAGTCATCGACGTACGGGGTCATCACGCTTATGGGCATGTTAAGATATTGAAGGAGATGGGCCTGATCGCCAGTGAACGAGCTGGGCGCTCATCGGTACTCAAAACGACAGAGTATTTTGCGGATTATTTCGCTTTGAGCCGTGACACGGCCAGCATAAAGAGAGAGTTAAAGCACATTTTTGAAGACGGGGACAAACATGAAGAGTCTGCCCCTGATGGATAGGTTTATATGCGGAACAACGGTGATAATGACCGCCATTGTCGGCAAATCAGGAGAAATTGACGATGTCGGTCTGGCATAGCGACATGCGCAAGAAGAAACCTTCTGGCGGCAGAAAACGGGCTTACAGGAAGAAAAGAAGGGCAGAAATTGGCTCGTTTCCAGCTGAGACCACGCTGGGGGAACTAAAGTGGAAAACCGAAAGGGAGAGGGGGGGAACTTTAAAAGTGAAGCTCTTGAGCGACAAGCGAGTGTGTGTGACTGATCAAAAAACAGGAAAAACTGAGAAAGTTGAAATTATGGGGGTAGCCAAGAACCCTGCAAACGTGGACTATGATCGTCGAGGCGTGATCACAAAGGGTGCAATAATAGAGACGCCCTTGGGCCTAGCGCGCATCACTTCTCGCCCAGGACAGGACGGAGTGCTGAACGCTGTTTTGGTCAAGGAAGAAAAAAGCTAACTCTATTCCACTTTGCCGATGGTTGTACTCCGAATCTTAAGCAACTGTTTTGCTATCTCCTTTATGGTTGCTTCCTTTGATTTCTCCTTCTGAACAAGGA
>JBGPBS010000016.1:0-26724 GCA_041481365.1 Bathyarchaeia archaeon | reverse complement strand
TAGTCTGCTTCTGCCTCGACTGGTCTAATCCCGATTGCAATTGAAACAAGAATTACGCTTGCAATAGTCAAGATTCCAAACAGTAAGGTTGCCTTTCTCACTTTGTCTTCCTCCGTTTCACCATCGACGTTTTTGGCTGTTTATTTATTGACCAGCCCATTTATTTACTTTTGGAAATACACATCCTTCGTTGCGTATATATTTAACCGTCCACAGCCGCAAATACCGACTGAAGAACCACAGGTTCACACTCAGCCCTCTGAAGAACTCGACGAGCTACCCTCTTGGCTGTGCAGTAATTGCTCGCTATGTTTAAGGTAGTAATCGTGTTCCTTTTTCGGTCCGAAGCTTCTCAACCCTTTGTCCTTCAATTGCTCTCTGAGCCTAGCAGCGTATTGCTTTTCAATCTCTCCTCTTTTTTCCATGTAGGCGATTATTTCTTTCGCCTGCTCAGTTTTATCGCAACGACGAATGAAGTCTATTACATCTGGCATGTAATGAACAAAGCAGTTGGAGGATGCGTTTTCTCCTTTTGGTGCATTTGTTCGCACGGAGTTTATTGCAACTCTGTTGTCATCACAGTTTAGTTCCTTGGCAAGATTTGGAAGCATCTTTTTCATTTTTTCCCTCTCAAACGCCATGTGAACACCCTCAAACGTGGCAGTGTATCTTCATATTATTATGGAATGTTATTATGGAAAATTGTCGTATTTAAACATCAGTCGGACTTACGGTGATTCTCGTTGCCTTCGAGCGCCAAATTCACTCTGTTGAGCCCATGAGAAAGGCAACAGGTGCAAGCCTCGCTCTGCTTGCATTCTGCCCAAAAAAAAGTTGTTCTAGAAGGGAACGAATCGTTGTGTCGGGTTTTGTCTGAGCAGCCTCCTCAGTTCTTCGATTCGAAGTCCTACGACCTGGTCTCCATATGTTTCACATTTCACTTTGAGTGCAGCTTCTTCAGGACTGGCAACTTTGATTTCGGTTTTTTCTCCGGCAGGAGATTCAGCGTATATGTGAAATGAACCTTTTCTTCTTCCCTTCTTTGTTACGGCCACTTGCTCAGTTTGCGTTATTTTGATGTCATGTTGTTTCAGCGTGTTTGTTACATCATCGAATTGGTCGTGGTAGACAACTATATCTATGTCACTATCATGGTGTATGGTTCCGCGCCAGACGCTCCCTACTAGTCTTGGGTTATAGGCCGTTAGAAGGTGCATCAGCGTTAGGGCATCCCTGCGCATTCGGACTAGTCGCTCTTGTCTGGTCGAGTTCTCATTTTCCCCCGCTATCCTATCAAGTTCAATAGCAACCTCAAGATTCGTGGGAAGAAGACGAGACCTCAAAGTTTTTGCTGCTTTCAACTTCGCCTGTTTGTACTCCTTTTCGACACCAGAATAGAGGAGGTTCGCGGCTTCTCGGGTGATTCTTCTTCTCAAGTTTAGGCTGTCAGGATCCAAGGGTTCACCATATGATCCAATCGCATGCAGACTCAACGTTTTATCGTCTGCTCGTATATCTCCAATGTTCTTTCGGCTATCTTGTCCCATGTGAATTCACTGAGGACCCTGCGCCTGCCATTTTTGCCAAGCCACCTAGTCTTTTCAGGACTTTCCAAAGCGCTATTAATGCCCCAGGCAATGTCTGAGGGGTTGCTCGGATTCACGTGAAAACCGCATTGCTCCTCTCCGCAGCAGACTACTATTTCACGCATCCCGCTGACCCCTGCAGCGCCCACAACAACTGGTCGTTCCATGCTCATCGCCTCTAGAGCAACAATTCCGAAGGGCTCGTAGAGGCTGGGAAAAACAGCTACATCGCACGCGGCATAGTGAAGGATGCGTTCCTCCTCTGGTATAAAGTCGAAACGGAATTTAACGTAATCCTGCATCTTTGTGGCTTTGACAAGGTTTGTCAGGTATTCTTGCAGGTCACCTAGACCAACGATGACCAGCTTTGCTTTCGGGTTTTTCTGCAGCACGTGCGGGAGGGCCATGATGAGCTTGTCAATGCCTTTAACGCCGACGAGCCTGCCTAGAAAGAGGATCATGAATTCATCGTCTTTTATGCCGTAAAGTGCTCTGACCTTCTTTATTTGTTCAGCGTCAACCGCTTCTGGGCTGTATTTTTGGGCGTCGACGCCGTTATAGCAGACCTGAATCTTTTCTTTCGGAAAGCCTAGCTTCGTGAGTTCATCTTTCATCGCATATGAAACTGTGACGATTACGTCAGCAGCCATTCCACAGTGGAGTTCAATGTTGCTGACAACTTCTGAGCCGTTTCCAAGCGTTCTCCCTTTCTCGGTTGAATGTACATGAAAGGCCAGCGGTAGCCCAACTTCTTTTCTAACGGTAATTCCACCAATTGCTGAGAGCCAGTCATGCGCTACCACGATGTCGTATTTTATGCCTTCTTTCTTGATTAGTTCATTGATGAGTTTTGAAGCGCTGAGATAGTTGTATATAAGAATCTTCGAGAACAAATGGATGCCCCGACCCCATTTCTTGATGTCTTCTGCAATCACGTCCGGAAGGGAATCGGAAACGTCAATATGTACTGGACGATGGATCTCTATGCCTCGCCAAATCTCTCGAGTGGGAAGACTGCCGGCATCATCATTCATCGTGAAAACAGTAATATCATTATCCATCAGCACGAATCTTCGCGTAATCTCTGCTGCGTAAGTTCCCAAACCTCCGACGATCTTCGGAGGATACTCGTAGACTAGCACTGCCAGCTTCATGAAGTCACACCTTGTCTACTCATCCAAGTATTGGCTTATGGTTACGAAAGCATGTTTATTTACTTTCCTTACGCAGGCTCATTATTTGATTGCCCTGACCGTTAGACGGCTTCGCAGCTTTCCTTCAACTTCCGTCTCATTCAAGTCGATGCCGATGATTCTGAAGCTCTCGAAGAGTTTTTGAAGCTCTTCTTGATCAGTGAAGTGGTGGATTATGCCTTTCTCAAGTCCTTCTGTTTCGATGAACGTCTGCTTCTCAATCTCAACGCCCTTTCCACAGCTATGAGTTCTCTTTGACAGGAAGTCGATTAGGATAACGCCGTCTCTTCTCAACACCCTTCTTGTTTCGAAAAGAGTCTTTTGTATCGCGGCTAGTCTTTGATGATGAACGGCGCGAGTGCATATGACAGCGTCGAAGGATGAATCAACGAATGGAAGAGCATTCATAGCAGATCTTACTAGGGCAGCAGTCAAACCTTGCTCCTGCTCCTTGAGCCTCCTTGTGGCTATTTTCAGGCCAGTCTCTGAAATGTCAACTCCAGTTATTTCAAAGCCTCTCTTGGTCATGTAGACCGCGTGTCGCCCCCCGCCGCAAGCAAGATCAAGAACCCGTATCTTGTCGTTCTTGCGCAGAAATTCTGCGAAGTCAACAACAGTCTCATCTGGTTCTTCAGGACTGTATGTTTTTTCCGGCAGAATCTTGTCCCATTCAGTCAATGATCTTTTCACCCACAGATCAGCATAAACCGACTCATGATATTGGGGATTATTCACCTTCATTCAGAGATTTGTTGATTTCAGGCTGTGCGTGACGCACTTACGAGTAGAGTAACCTTTTTTACTCCGCGACAACAGGGAAGATTTAAAGCTTGCAGACAGGTACAGTAAGAGATCAGGAGTATATAGCGATGAGTGCATCACCTATCAAACGACTCATCCTCGAAACGATGTGGGTGCTTGATAAGCCCGCAAAGGCGATGGAGATAGCGAAGAATACAGGAGTAGGCTTTCCCTCAGTTATGATGCACATAATAGGGCTCACTCGCCTGGGACTTGCAACGACAGCTGAGAAGGGATTCTACGTCATAACGGATAAAGGAAAAAAAAGCCTAGGATTGCCGGAAATTGACAAGGAGAAAGCAACCGAGATTTTGGCATATTTGCCAGTGGAGAGGTCATTTCATTTTTATGCTGACATTGGAAAGCCGCTGGGCGTTCACGCTGCGAGCCTTCAGGACTTCTGCGAGAAAATAACGAATTTAGATATGGGCTCGATCGAGTTTCACACCAACCACGGTGACTTTGAAGCGTGGTTCAACGCATTGGGTGATGCAGAATTGGCCCGCAAAACACTGCTCATCAAAGAGCAGAAGATGTTCGGGGAAGAGCTAAGAAGGAAGCTTCACGGCACTGTGAAGAACCGATACGAAGAACTGTCTAAGACAAAGAAGCAAACAGACAGCACCGCATGATTTGACTGAGATTGCTCTAGGCTCTATGAAAACGTTCTCTGAGCCTATCCAAGAGCTGTTGCAGAGTAGTGTATTCCATCTCATCGGGGCCTAGTCGGGCAGGTTCAAACTCTCCCATATTTCTCAGCATTGACCCAAAGCTTATGGCCTCACTTCTCGCCATGTCAAAGGCTGGGTCATCGAACAAGTCTGCTACCATAGGCTTTCCATCATCATCTTCTGCGATTTGACCGTTAGCAACCTGAAAGCCCAGGGCAACCATTCTCGGCGGACCGTCAAATATCGTGCACTTAGAATCCCTCAGGCCTACGGGCATGATCGGACCCCAATGACTTCCACGCATCCAGCCTTCAACAAGATAAGAGTGCATAAACGGGACGAGGATTTCGCCTACAGCTGGCAGTCCATGCTGCGCGCGCGTGATCATAACTGGATCATCCTTCCCCACATACTTGCCTGCGATTTGCGAAAGCCTTGTCACACTGCCAGCCGCGCATATCAGGTCATCTCTTGCCCGCCAAACACGTGAAACCATGTAGCGCTGAACGGTTCCGATTAGAGCGAGCAGATCATATGTTTCCTCTGGACACTTGAGCATCACTTTCGTGTTTTCAATGGTGTCCATTACTTCAAACTTGAACCCGCTTGCCATGTTAGGATCAATCACAAGCCCAGCAGTACTCATCGGGTCAGCGAAAATTCGGAACAGTGGGAAATTGAAGGCTCCCGCTGAAGTTTTGTCAGCTGCAAAAACAACGATCGGTTCAGATGGCCTTTCTTCTATCTCCATTTCTGCAACGCCTGGGCCCATTCCACACACATTCCCGCTGAAAGCATCTTTCAACAAGTCTTGCCCTGCCCCGTAGAGTTTAAGCCTCAGAGCCTTGTCCGCGGCCTCCTTGAACGTGTCCCACGCAAGCTTGTGAATTTCCGGGTTTGATTCACCCTTCTCGTGTACCATCAGCAGTTCAAGGTCATCTCCGGCGTTGAAAACATAATGGCTGTTCAATATGCCCTGCTTTTCCGCCTCTCTTAGGCGTCTTTCAGCGATGTTGAAAAGAGGCTCTGGGACAACATGATGACCAGCAAGCGATCCCACATCACACTTGATCAGACTGATTGTGGTTTTCTCTGATATACGCACCGCTGCCTGTCTAGATTCATACTAAACTAAGCCTACAAGTCTTAAATAACTTCCGAAACGATCCAAAAAATCATTAAACTATTAGCCACTATAAGTCGGACTGATGGTGAACACGTTCATGGATGATTCGAGGGTGATTTCAGCGAAGGTTCCTGTTGCCGTTTACAAGGAGATGATCCTGCGCGTGCCGGAGGGAGACAGGAGCAACTTCATTCGAGACGCCATCATGGAGAAACTGCAGAAGACCCCCAAGCCTGACAAGATCCTGGAGCTAGAGCAGCGGGTTGGCAAGATAGAAACGGAAGTCTCAGAAGTGAAAAAGTATCTTGCAGATTTGGAGCTGCTTACGTATGATCGGGGAAAAACGAACCCTCACACTTTCTGCATGGACGAAATAGACCACAAGCTAGTTGATTATCTCATGCACTATAGGGGTGCAACCACACCTGAGCTGGCAGATTACCTTAAAACGAACAGGTGGCTAGTCCTGAACAGACTGAGAAGAATACAGAAAACTTCGAAGAAACAGCTTGGAAAATCAATAATAGACTATTATGCTGGAGAGAAGTCAGGCAAGAAAAAGGCCTGGTGGATCAGAGAAGAACTGGTCGAGGCATAGGCAAGTAAGAACCGTAACCATTAACTCCAGTCGTTGCCTAAATCTGACCTACAACGGGCCCGTAGCCCAGTACGGATTAAGGCGCCGAACCCGAAGGGGATGCGCAAGCCTCCGGGCATTAGGCAAATGGAAGAAAGCCGGAGAACCGGGGTTCAAATCCCCGCGGGCCCGCCAACCACGCTTTGCAACGACGCTCTTTTGTCAAGACAACCTGCCGTGTTGCGCGCTGTCGTTTTTGACGGATTTCCTAAAAAATGGAATTAGATAGTCTTGGATCCTTTATTCTTCGTGTTTGCACTTGCTTCACTGACCAGCATTTCTAGTTTGTCGAGTTGAGCGTTTATTTCTCATTCGTCAACGTTAGATGCCAGATTGATCATGATCTTTGCAACGTGGGCAGCGACGCTGACCCACCTCCGCCGCTGGTTAAGGCTTATCGAAACCATTTTTCCATCGATTCTCTGATGTCTTATTTCACCCCTAGCGATTCGAGCGGCCTCGCGGAAGATTTCCTCGAGGATCTTGAACGTCCTCCTCCGGAGTTTCCGAGTGTTGTCTCTAACTTCCTTTCTCGTTGCTTCGATCCGTCGTGAAACGAATCTATTGACGGAAACTTTAACCAATAGATGAGCCCCCCCCTACCCTTTTCCTTTGGCGGAGTCCACGACGCCCAGTGCACGCACCGCATCCTTTGAACTCGAGCTCAAATGGATCACTTTGACTGCAGCGGTGTTTTCTGCAAGTCTGGCGTCCAGATTGTTTCGCAAAAGACTCTTTGGCGCTTGTTTTGTTCCGTCGTCCAACTCTTGGCACCGCGAATACTGCTATTATCATCAACGTGTAAATAACATGTTTTCAAAGCGTCCTCGGGGGGGAAGCTTGGCAACTCGGCAGACTGGCAAATCTTTCTATTATTTCCCTGTTTCTGACTTCAGGATGGAACAACACGCCATAGATTTCTTTTTTCTTGTGTTTTACAGCTTGTACGCATTTTTCTGACTCTGCCAAAACGTCTAGTTCCTCTGACGGTCGAATGGAATAGCTGTGGAGTTCATAGGCCTTGAAGGATGAAGAGAACAGCTGGTTTTCCTTCACTGTTGTTATCTGCACCATTCCTATCTCTAAACATCTCGTTAGGGAAGACCCAAAGATGAGGCCGATAGTTTGCATTCCCGCGCAAATCCCTAAGATGGGTTTTTCACATTGCTTCACCCAGGCGAAATCATCTATTCGAGTCAAGGCTTGCTTGTTTTTCAATGCATTGCCCGAGAGTATAACGCGTGAGCATTTGTCTATGTCGGCTGGACTCAGCTCATGGTAGTGTTTAATCGTGCATTCTTCGAGGCCTTTGCCCGCCGAAACTATGGGCGACACGAATTCGTGAAACCCAAGAGAATCTTTCCTGTAGTTCATGTCAATGATCAATATCATTTTTCCGTTAGCCTTGCCTTTTTGATTTGGAAAACTCCGCTGTTTCCATCGCTTTCAACGGCAAAATCGAGGATCTCAAGCCTCTTTTTGAACAGCGGAGCATCTAGCACAGTGGTTTCGATCTCGCCACCTTCTCCTGAAGGGCTTATTCCGTACTCTTCCTGGAGCGTCATGAGTTTTCCTATCAGTCCCTCGTTTATCTTTTTTCCGAGCCACGACTTGTCTAGCGGGTAAGCAAAAACGCCTGAGATGATCACCTCGAAGCCTTTGCTCACTATTTCTTCCAGCAATTCTTGGGGGTCTTTCTTCCACAATGGGTTGAAACACCAAAGGCCGAGCTCATGGCAAATCCTTTGAATCCTCTCTGTTTGATAAACTGACTCTACGGCCCCAGTGACAACTCCTTCAATCTTGAACTTCTCTTCAGCTCGTCTTATCGCTTCTTTCAGATCCTTAAGCTCCTCCTCCTTCTCGCCTTCAGTCAATTCCCGAATGAGGGGCAGCTCTAAGGCTTTGGCTTGAAGCCTAGTTATACCGATATTCGGAGTATGAAACATGTAACTCTCCTTGTTCTTCGAGACCAGAGAAATCAGGCATGCTACCTCTTCCCTCTCTGCCGTTTTGAGCAGTGCGAGCGTTGAATCCTTACCGCCCGAAAACAAGACCGCAAGTCTCATAGACTACCCTAATTTCCAACGCATTTATTAACAATCTTCACCTGTCACAGACATTGCAAACTGGACAAAAACGACCAGATGCGACGCTTGGGCAGCCCAATCGAATTTTAACAGAAAGCACAAGCACAATGTGTCAACGTTTAGGTGGGATTATTTCAATCCAGTATCCATCAGGGTCTTCGATGAAGTAGATTCCCATCGCTTTGTTCTCGTGGCAGATGCATTTCATCTTCTCATGCAGCTTGTGTGCCTTCTCGAAATCGTCAGTGGCGACCGCAAGATGGAATTCGTTGTCGCCTAGGTCATACGGTTCCTTTCTGTCCCGGAGCCATGTAAGCTCAAGTCTGTGGGAGCTTTCTCCGTCCCCCAGAAACACGAGCGTAAAACTCTTGTCAGGCGCCTCGTGTCTGCGAAGCTCTTTCAGGTTTAGAGCTTTTTTGTAGAAAGCGAGGCTCGTCTCCAAGTCTAACACGTTGAAGTTGTTGTGAGCAAACCTGAAATTCACCCATCATCCTCCTGCAAATTCTTTTTGAAGATCACAATCCACGAACCGCCGAAGTGCTTCCGCTCCTCTTCAGTAGGCCTTCTGCAATCTTTAAGCTTGCCCTTGCTGTACTACGTGAAAGGACGCAGCAAAGAGCCAGACTCTTGGGAGTGGAAGTCAAGCCTGTTCGAAAGGTACGTGGTGGCAGTGTGTCTTCGTTTTCTCTTCGAATTGACTGAAACCGTTCAACCAGATTTCCTCAATCTTCTGGGTATAAATGCCTCAGCGCTTTGATGACGCCAAGGACCGTGACCGAGTCCTGCGGTATCCGCCTTATGGTGTTCTCCAGCTTCTCTTCGGCTAAGAGTACCTTCATGTCTTACCATCTCTTTTGATGTGGTCTTCGCCTATTTTGATGGTTTCAGGCTCGTCCTTCTTCAGGATGGCTTCAAGCTCTTCGGAGTCAAGCCCGTTTATGAGCTTGATTATTTCTTTTTTTGCAGATTCCAGATGTTTTTGCAGCAACCGCTTATCTTTGAACATGATACCAGCCAGGGGACAGATCTTTTCCACCTTGATGAACCACTCAACTTTGCCGAACCGCTTGTCTACGTCGAAGGTTATTGGTCCAGCCACACATGTTTCCGGTTTCACCGGGTGGATTAAACACGTCGCAGTTTGTACGTTGTAGAAGACGCAGTAGCCTTCAGCATTCTCCCTTGGAAAAACGTACTCTGTCCTAGCAAACACGTCCGCAACGGGAATCTTCTCCTTTTCCAAGTAGGTCTCAATCGTTTTTCTTCGTTCTCTCGTGATAGGCGGTTTCGGGCCGAAGCAGCAACTCGAGCCATCGCGGCATCCGTTGCAGATCTCGAAGAAGTTGCGCTGTCTGGCTCTTCCACTCGTGCGGGGCATGCATTGCGTCTCCGTGATTCTCTCATAGGTAAGGCTGATTATCCATGAGGCTTCCTATAAGTTTTGAGTACACGCTGACTATTGCTTCTTTCAGGTCTGTCTTCTGGCTTTTGGCGCGTATTTTTCTTTCTATACGCTCTGACAGATTTCCATGCTCTATCGTCGCCTGCACTGTGGGGATGTACTTTTTCTCCTCTGCAGTTGCATTTTCTAGAGCAACCCGAAGAAGGCCCTGACAAGTTTCACGTGCCGTTTGAACACGTGGGTGCTGAACCCGGCTGTCGAGTCCGCCCTTGATTATGGAGCCGAAATCCTTTACTAAGATCTGGTGAACCGGCAGCTTCAAATCCTGCTCCATTAACCCCCTTGTCAATGCTCGGATGAAGCAGCTCAGCGCCACGTCTGATTTTACGCATTCTTGCTCGTCCATCACCCTGATTTCAAGTGCCCGCCTGTCAAACCTGAAGATGACGCCTCGACTGTTGACCCAATCCCTGCCCAAAATGAGGCTATCAGCCCCAGTGGCTGCCAAGTCCCGTGAGTATTTGCCGATTACCTCCTTTTTGTATTGGCTGAGAGAAGATGCATACTCTGGAATCACGTCGCCTGTGACGGAAGAGATTTCCTTCTGGTTCTCGCTATAAAAACGCAACCTGTTGTCGACATCTTCTCCGAGTCTGCCTTCATAAATTGGAGAGGAAGCAGCAAATGCTGGCAAATATGCGCAAACATATGCCAATATGTTGTGGAGCAGAACGCCGCTTGCCTCGTTCGAGTATGGAAGATTCAATTGGAAGCTTTGGATGTTAAGCCACCCGTGACGCTTGAGGTTGAAAATCTGGCTGTATGCCTGGTAGATCTGGTTGTGCCGATGAGGCCAAATGCCGGTTTCTTCGAGTCTGAGCAGTGGGTGCATTCCTGTTCCCAACAGGTTTGCATCGTACTTCCGGTGCAAAAAATCCTGGACGGTCAACACCGCTTCTTGCATAGTCTCCTCGAACTCGACTGGTGACTCAAACGGACTGTTGGGCTTGATTTCCATCACGTGTAGCTGAAGCTCTTTTCCAAACGTGAATCTTGGAAGCTCGACGAAGTTGACTATTCTGCCGTGGAAATCCTTCAGGACCTTGTCCACGATGGGCAACACTTCCAATTCGTCGTTCACTATCGAGAATTCGTGCTCCGGACCTAGTACTTGCAGGGTCTTGTACGTATCGGTTCCCTTTCGTTAGAGCAGTTGTCCGAAAAATGAATATAAACGTGCAGTTAATCTTAAATACGTCGGCCTTAATAGCGTGCTTTTAATCATCTGGTGTCAAATGGGTGCTTGTTGTCTCAAACATCAGCCTAGCTAGAGACAAGTCCACGATGAAACCCGCAGCATTCCTGAGATCTTCAATCAAAGACTTCGTTCTCAACCTCAACAATGATTACCGTTATTTGAAGACAGCATATTATGTTTCAATGCATGCAGAGGTTCTGGGCAACAGGGTGATTCCGTCGAGCGAAAGCATAATTGACGCCAACCGGACGCCGATCCTGCTGCTTAAGGCTTCTAAGGCTGGAATCCCAACTCTGCCCTACGTCGTGACGGATTCTGTAAAACGTATCATGGCTGCCTTCGATTTTCCAGTCGTTACCTTTGCTGTCAATCCGTTCTCTTATGACGGGTTTAAGACCGCAAAAAATAAAAGTGCACTGTATAGAGCTGTTAAGAGTTTAGGCATGAACTATAAGTTCGCAGTCTGCGTGCAGCCTTTGAGGGGGGAGATGGTCTCGTTCAAATCTATCTTCGGGAAATGCCAACAAGATCAAACCTTGAAAGAGATTTCCGAGAGGGTCTACAGGGTTTTTGGAATTCCAATATGCAAACTGCATGTCCAACGTGTGGGCCGAGAGGCCTTTCTGTGCGGACTCCAGCCTTTGAAGAAAGAGGAAATTGTCCCGCAGGATCTGAAACTGATCGTGAAAGAGATTTCTCAGATGTCGAACTTGGGTGAACACTTGGTTGGCTAAGATAGCCTGTTTCGTCGAAAAATACAATTTTTCTGATCCGAGGGAGGAAAAGGCACTTCGGAACTTCAAGCAGGCAGCCGTAAGAATGGGCCACGAATTCGACTTCATGTTCAGAGAAAACGTTTCAGCGATCCCCAAGTACGATGCAGTCTTCATCAGAGCAACCACAGACCCGCTGTTCACGGCATACGTAGTATCACGAACTGCTTCCGAACTCGGACTGAAAGTGATTGACGACCCAAAGTCGATACAGATCTGCGGAAACAAAATCCATCAGTATGCGCTTTTCGAGAAGTATGGTATTCCTCATATACCGACGCTTTTCATCAACAAGGAAGAGTTTCATCACAGGCAGATACTTGAAATCTTCCGCGAGTTCGGAAAACCCGTCGTGATTAAGGCGCCCTACACGAGCTTCTCGAGATACGTGGAGAAAGTGGCTTGCGAGACAAGCTTCCGTGAAGTCGCCCTGAGATTCTTCAGAAAATCTGATGTTCTTACCGTGCAGAAGTTTATGCCCACGGCCTTCGACTGGAGAGTCGGAGTGTTGAATGACGAGATCCTGTACGTATGCAAGTACATGATCCCGAAGGGCAGATGGAAGCATGGCGCCAAGCTCAGAGGAAAGCCAACGGTTATCTGGGGCAGAACATTCTCGATGAAGAGAGAGAACGCTCCTGCGAAACTGAAGGAAGTAGCGTTGAGAGCATGCAGGGTCATCGGTCATGGGCTCTACGGAGTCGACATCAAGGAAGCGAACGGTGAATACGTGGTCGTCGAGGTCAACGACAACCCAAGCATCTACGCAGGCTACGAAGACCTGAGAAACAAGGACGTATACGGAAAAATCATCGCATACTTGGCCGACTAATCTAGGATAAGTGCAGCCTTAAGACATGATACAGTCCCGCTGACGCACTGCTTACCAAGCACTTTATTAAAGCCTGAAGCAGAATCTGTTTTCGGAAGCGCAGAACATGGCTCACATCGCAGTTATGGGTACAGGCCGAGTGGGCGGCGAAGTTGCTTTCACCCTTATTTTCGAAAGATACGTCACCGAATTGTCGCTGGTTGACGCTGCGCCAGGCGTTGCCGAAATGGTCAAGGAAGAGATGCATCATGCTATCGGAAACCATGGTTTTGACATTAAAATCAACGCGTACACGAAGAGCAGCCAAGTCAGCGACGCCGACTTGATAATTGTCGCCGCTGGTTTTCCAAGAACTCCTGACGTGAGCAGGAGAGACCTTGCCGCGAAAAATGCGGGCGTGGTCAAAGAGGTCGTTGAGAATTCGCTGGACAAGAACCCTGGGGCGTGGTACTTCGTTATCACGAATCCAGTTGACGCCATGACTACATTGGCCAACAAGGCGGCTCAAGGCAGGAGGCAGGTTATAGGAACAGGAACAAACCTTGAAACATCAAGGTTCAGGACTATACTTAGCAGACGGCTAGACGTCCCGATCGGTTCCGTTGAAGCGTTCGTGGGCGGCGAACATGGAGAAGCAGCAGCACCGCTTTGGAGCACAGTGAAGATCAACGGGATACCATTAGACGAGTATTTGACGAAGACTAGGAAGACTCTGGAAAAAGCATCATGTGAAAACTACGTGAAGGAAGTGAGCAGAGAGATAATTCGTGTCCTCGGCGGAACGAGACACGGCCCAGCAGGTTCTTTCATCGAGATAGTTCGTGGAGTAATGCTGAACACGGGCAGAGTGATGAGTTACGGAAGACTCAGGAAGTTTGATAACACGCCGGAACCCGTCTATGTAACCGTGCCAGCGAGAATAGCAAAATCACTGGGGCCAGACATTTGGGATTTCTTGACCGAGTCTGAGAAGGCAGCGATACGAGAAGCAGCCGGCGCCATTTACAGAACGTACTGCGAGGCCAAAGGAGAAAAGTTATAGTGCTAAAAGATGCCGTTGAGGATTATGACTTCTCCAAAAGCATTTCCGTCGACGACCTTGTCTTACAGATGGAAAAAGCCTGGGGTTTCACCGCTGGAAAATTGGCCACGGGCGTAAACATCCTGCAGCAAATGATTGGGGCTCCTAATTGTGCAAAGTTTCTTTCTTTCACGGGTAATCTTGTGGCGACTGGAACACGAGGTGCCTTGAGAGAACTCATCAAGCGACGGCTTGTTGATATTGTGATTACGACGTGTGGAACTCTTGATCATGACATCGCTAGGTGCTGGAAGAAATACTACAGAGGCTCTTTCGTCATGAACGATGCTCGGCTTCATGAAGAAAGCATAAACAGGCTTGGAAATGTCCTCGTTCCGAACGATAGCTATGGAGTAATAATCGAACAGAAAATGCAAGGCTTACTGGCTGACCTGTGGAAAGAGGGAATAAGAGAGGTTTCAAGCAGCCAGCTTTGCCGGGAGATAGGAACGCGCGTGTGCAACGAGAGTTCGATTCTTTTTTGGGCAGCCAGAAACAGCATTCCGGTTTACGTGCCGGGCATCGTAGATGGGGCGGTTGGCTACCAAGCATGGCTGTTCTCGCAGGATCACGATTTCAGGATCAACCTCCTCAGGGATTCTGGAGAGCTAAATAACATCGTTTTTGAGGCCAAGAAGACGGGCGCATTGATCATAGGCGGCGGAATTTCCAAGCATCACACTATTTGGTGGAACCAATTCAAAGATGGGCTGGACTACGCTGTGTACATGAGCACGGCTGATGAGTGGGACGGTAGCCTCTCAGGCGCAAGACCGCGTGAGGCAGTGTCTTGGGGAAAAATCAGCCCAAAAGCAAAGCGTGTCATGATCGAGGGTGATGCCTCGCTCATACTGCCGATAATGGTCGGTGCGCTCATCAGCAGAGTGGAAAAAAGCCTAGGAAAGGCCCTTAAACAGCCATGAAAAGTCAGGCGCCTTACGCTTGGTTTTCACTTTCTCATTTAGTGCGTGAGTTATCAGTGGCAGAGCGATCGTTGCGTCGCAGTAGCATACTGCTCTCTTGCCTTTCTCGTCGATTTTGCCCCAGCTTATGGCTTCTTCAAGCGTGCAGCCTGATAGGCCTCCCCATTGTGGAGAATCGGTCGTAATCTGGATTGCATAGCGATGTGGATAGTAGTATTCTTTTATTCCCTTTCGAAGGTGACCTTTTCTTCCTGGGACGCCTTCGTCCATGGTTCTGGGTGAAACCGATATGGCCAGGAGCTGAGTGAAGTCTTTTGGGACGCCTCCGCCTATGTAGATTACGCCTACTTCTTTGGTCTTTTCGCCTATGCCGACGAACTGGTCAAATTCTCTGACTGAGTCCAACATGATCGGGTGTCCCTGGTTTTTGGCCATCAGAAACGTCTCTCCGTAGGCACTGTCTGCTATTGCAGGGCAAAAGACTGGAACGTCGTTCGCGGCAGCCGCTGCCACTATGCTCTTCACTTTCTTCTTGTTCAGGTATTTGCCGAAGAGATGCAGAAGTTCTGCGGATGTGTACGGAAAATCCTTTTTTACTGTCATGAGAAAGTCTGTTATGAGCAGTTCCATCTCTCTGTAGTCTGTTTCTTTTCCGTAAACATCGTAGTACCTATTTACGTCGGCTTCCAGAAGCTCTTGATCGTTGACTTGTTGTGTGCCTTGCCAATAGCCCAAGCCCATTGCGTCAACGATGTCTTCGGAGACGTTGGCGCCTGTTGAAACGAGAACGTCTATAAAGCGGTTTTCGATGAGCCAGTTGATCATTTTCCACTGGCCAGCCGTGCTCATCGAACCGGAAAACCCCATAATGATCGTCAGATCCTTTTCTTTCAACATTGCCTCCCAAACTTCAACTGTTTCCCCCAGCTTCCTCCCCTGGTAAGCCGTCCTGCTCATCTCGTCCAGAAGGTCGGAAACACTCTTCCTCTTGACATCAATCGCTTCAACTTTTCGCTTGAAATGAGAACCACTCATGAGTTCGCACCTCGATTTAGATTAGTTGACCACTATATGAGATTTCTCGTTTTGCGATAACGCTCCGAACGTGAAAAGGGAAGAACCGTTATTACTTATGGCGCGTTGACGCCACAGAAACTGAGAAGAATTTGATGACCGGTGTAAACGTTGAAGGGTGGAAAATGCATTTGTCGAAAATGGAATTGGCGAAGATTATTGATTCTACGAACGTCAGACAGACGGCCAGTAAGAGCGAGATAGAAGAGCTGTGCACAGAAGCTGTTCAATATGGGTTCCGCTGTGTTTGCGTAAACCCCGTCTACGTGAAGTCTGCCGCGGCGATCCTAAAGGGATCAGGCGTCAAGGTTTCCTCTACCGTTGGGTTTCCTTTCGGCACCTCGCTGACTGAAGTGAAAAGATATGAAGCCGAAAAAGCGCTGGGGGACGGCGCGAGAGAGCTTGACATGGTTATCAATTTGAGCTTGCTGAAATCTGGCGACTACTCTGCCGTCAAGCGAGATATAGGCGCTGTCGTGAATGTTAAAAGCGAGTCCAGAGACGTGATTGTGAAGGTCATCATTGAAACACCTTGCCTAACGAAGGATGAGAAAATAGTGGCTTGTAAGCTTGCGAAAGAGGCTGGGGTGGATTTCGTGAAGACTGCGACTGGCTTTTTCCACGGTGGAGCTACCGTCGAAGATATTAGGCTGATGCGGCAGGTCGTGGGCAGGGACATGGGTGTCAAAGCTGCTGGGGGAATAAGAACATGTGCTGAGGCTCTGGCCATGGTTGAGAGTGGTGCCAACAGGATAGGAACCAGCGCGGCCGCTGAGATAATGAAGGGTGCAGCGTAGATTTTCACATTTTTTCCGGAGCGAACACGCCGATTAGATTGAGAGCATTCCGCAGCACGATTCTCACGGCGTCCACGAGAGCTAGTCTTGCGTCGCTCAGCTCGCGGGGTTCAGCTTTTATCACTGGGAAAGCGTTGTAGAAAGCGTTGAACTTGTCAGCCAGGGCATCAGCGTAATCAGCGATCAAGTATGGTTTAAGATACTCTGTTGCCTCGATGAAAGCGTCCGGGAAGCTTGCTAGTGCCAGGAGTATTTCGTGTTCCAGCTGTTCGTTCAGCAGTTCGTATGCTGGTTTTTCAGGTTTTCTTTCTGCTTTGCGCATGATGCTGCAGGCTCTTGCGTGGGTGTATTGAATGTATGGTGCACTGTTTTTTTCGAAGTTGAGTACTCTGTCCCATGTGAACACGACGGGCTTTGAAGTGTCAACTTCTACGAGCGCGTAGCGTACGGCACCGATGCCGACGAAGTCGGCTATTCTCTGCTTTTCGTCTTCAGACAGCTGCGGTGAGCGCTTCGAAACCTCTTCGTAGGCTCGTTTGACCGCTTCGTCCATCGCTTCGTCGAATGTTATGTAGTGTCCCCTTCGGCTGGACATCTTGTAGCCTGGCAACGTGACGAGGTTGTAGGCGAAATGAACCAGATTGTCCGCGTATTTGCCATGGCCTATGGCGTGCAACGCGATTTTCAGCTGCAGCTGGGCCAGATTCTGTTCCATGCCTATCACGTTTATGACTTTGTCGGCTTTTTCAAATTTCCACAAGGTGTAGGCCACGTCTCTTGTTGTGTAGAGCGTGGTGCCGTCTGCACGCACGAGTGTAAGGGGCGGGACTTCATAGTCCTCTCTCAGACCGAGCCTCTGCCTTAGGCCGAGTTCATCGACGACTTTCTCAGCGTCAAATTTTGAAACTCCGCCCTCAACGTAGGTGTACGATGATTTTTCCAGCTTCTGCAACACTTGACCAACGTGGTTGCTCCAGACGAAGTCGCTTTCCCAATCCCATGAGTCATAGGAAACGCCTATGCGACTCAGCGTTTTCTTGAAGCCATCTAGGCACAGGTCAGTGACCTCTCTGATGAGCCGTTCGGCCTTAGAGTCTCCGGCCTCATAAGCCCGATTGAGCCGACTGATCGCATCTTCCGGATCCTTATCCTTGCCTATCTTTTCGAGAAGCGCGTCAAAAAGGTCTGGAAATCTGTCTTTGAGTTCAGCGGCGATGGACACCCACTCGTCTAGCTCCTTGTTTGTTTTTGCTATTTCTTCGTCCGCCAAAACCGTTTTTGCACGGTGAAGCTCCTTTTTCAACCGGTTGATTTCGATCAGACAGCTGGTTATCGTGTAGATTCTGCCGATGAAATGGTCCGATTTGGCGTCGGGTTTTGGTCTTCCTAGCTTCTCGTATCCATAAGCGATAACTGATGATTGGCGTCCTACGTCGTCGATATAGTAGTGGCGGAAAACCGTGTGTCCACGCGCCTCAAGCATACGAGCCACTGCATCGCCGAGTATCGGGTTTCTGGCCTGGCCGATGTGTATTGGGTGAAGCGGGTTGACGCTGGTGTGCTCCACAACGATTTTTGTGGGTTTATCGGTCTTGACGAGGCCGTATTCAGCGTCTAACTGTTTTGTTGATTCGAGAGTTCGAGTGGCAAGTTTGCCGAAGTCTGCGTGGAAATTTATGTAGCCAGCGCCAGCCGGAACGATTTTCTCTATAAGCTGAAGCCTCGACTTGTTCACGGCCTTGATCAGAGTGTTGGCCATCTCAAAGGGCTTCTTGTTAACCTTCTTGGCAAATTCAAGACATAATGAAGAGGCCAATTGACCGTACTCCGGGCTTGACGGCCTCTCCAAGGCCAAGTTTGTGATCTGGATTTCAGGAAATAATTTCTTGAAGGCCTTTGCCAGCGCCCTTTCGCATTCATCGCGGAATTCAGCGAACGGGTCGACCGAAGTCACCATTGTGCATCATTTCCTGTTTGAACAGTCCAAGTTTTAAGAGGTGAGGTTATATTTTAATCTGAAAACTGATAGCTTATCCATCGTGGATGCTCGATGCATATGAAGACAAAGATAATCTTCTCAGCGAAGTGCTTGGGTTACGGGCAGTATCACGTTGAGGGGCCTGAAAGGGTCAGAAAGGCGGCTGATGTTTTGAAGAGCTTGGGCTACGATTTTCTCGAGCCTGAGCCTGCCAGCGAGGATGATTTGTTGAAGGTTCACGATTATGACTATGTCTGGAACGTTAAGAAGAGCTTGGTTGATGATCTAGACACGCCGGCGTACGATGATATTTTTGATTTTGCGAGATTTTCGGCTGGCGGAGCTGTACTAGCGGCGAAAGTCGGTGGGTTTTCGATTATGAGGCCGCCGGGGCATCATGCTGGCAAAAGTGGCGCGGCGCTTGGGGTATACACGCGTGGTTTCTGCTATTTCAACAACATTGCAGTGGCCGTTAGGCATCTGAACAGGGCCACTTTGATATTAGATATTGATGGGCATCATGGAAATGGAACGCAGGAAATCTTTGAAGGAGACGGCAGAGTGACTTATCTCTCCTTGCACCGGTCTCCGCATTATCCAGGCACTGGTGAAGGCAGCAGGGGAAACGTCTTGAACTTTCCGTTGTGGGCAGACTGCGGAGATCAGGCTTACTTGGAGACGCTTGACGGCGCCTTAAGAATGGTCGCCCTAAGTAAATTCGAGGTCGTTGCCGTTTCCGCTGGTTTTGACACGCATCAGGGCGATCTGGCCTCGCTTGGGCTGACAGAGAAAGGTTACACGGAGATCGGAAAGCGGATTGCAGGGTTGAAGAAACCCACGTTCTTCGTTTTGGAAGGCGGCTACGACGGCGACAACAACGGAAGAGCCATAAATTGCCTGCTGGAAGCCTTCGAGACTTAGGCGTATCCCTATTTCATGTTCTTCGTGTCTCTGCCCGGCTTTCCCTGTCCCTGAAATGTCGTTATGATGACTACGGCTGCCAAGATTATGGCCGCTGCGGCCACGTTTCTCGCAGTGACAGGCTCGTGTGCTAGTGCCCACCCTAGAAGCATCGCCACGATAGGATTAACGTAGGCATAGGTTGAAACCTGCGAAGGAGGCACTGTCTTTAACAGCCAAATGTATGAAGTGAACCCCACCAGCGAACCAAACACGATTAGATAGATCCAAGAAATTGCAGAGCGAAAAGAGACTGAATCCAACCTGATATGAGCCCATTCGCCAGCGAACAAGCTTGCTAGAAGCAACAGCAACCCGCCAGCAATCATCTCCAAAGCCGTTCCGAGCAGGGGCGAACAGGAAAGATTGGTTGAACGCGAGTAAAGTGAACCGTTAGCCCACAGAAAGGCACCGAATACAACGATTGCTGCTCCAGTAACGTCGACGCTGCTTGCACCTAGGCTCTCAATGCCTCCTGCCAGCAGTAGGATGCCTAGAAAACCCAGAATCAACCCTCCGATAACCTTGGCGTTGGGTCTGCCCCGAGTCCACACCCAGTTCAAGAGCGCTATCCATAAGGGCACGGTTCCGACAAGAAGTGAAGTCACGCCTGAAGGAACCCACTGCTCTGACCAAACAACAGCTCCATGACCACCGAGGAGCATCAGGCCGCCAGTCACGAGCATCTTGCCCCAGTCCATCCTGTTCTCACGCGCGGCTCCTCGCAGTCTGGTCAGGAAGTACAGTATCAAACCCGCGATCAGGAACCGCGTACCAGCCATGAAGAAAGGTGGCAGGGACTCTTCTACAAACCTGATGGCCAGATAAGTGGAACCCCAAATAAGGTAGACCGCCGCAAACGCGGCTATCACCTTCATCCGCAAACTAGCCACAACGCTTCACCGCCGGAAAAAACACCATAACTGCCCCTGTGGATTTATCCTTTTGTCCCATTCGAGTCGCGCGCGCTCCCTTCTGGCGGCAAAAACCCCTGCACTCTTACTCACAGACACTGCAAACTTCAGGTTTCCCGACTATCATACGCCAGCCGACACTATAGACTAACTTGATTTGACTTCATCAAAGATCTGCAAAGCAACAGTAGCTACCGCAATCAGCCTAACAAGCAGATGACTTACACAATCTGAGCCCAGTTGACAACTTTCTAGACGAACACAGTATTTGCGATTGGCGGGCCCGCTGGGATTTGAACCCAGGATCTCCGGCTCCGCAGGCCAGTGTCCTAATCCAGCCTAGACTACGGGCCCCTAGCACGAGATTACTCTACTCTAACAATATAAACGCTGACGTGAAGGGAAAAATCATCAACACTCTGTTAAAACTCAAAAACAACGGCTTAGAAGAACAGACAGTCAAGATAGTTGGTTTCTACTTGAATCATCTTGCTGTGAACGTTGACTTGGGGAATCCTGAGAGAGTCAAAGAGTTCATAGCAAACAAGAACGTGAACTCTGGCTTCAAAGGAAACTTGGTCAAAGCTTACAACTACTATGCTCTAGTCAACAACATTGTCTGGGAACGCCCGCGTTACAGGTGGGAACAGAATAAGCCGAAGATTCCAAGTGAAGAGACTTTGAGCAAAATCATTGCATCTTGCGGTTGGAAATACAGCGTTGTCTTCACACTGCTGAAAGAGACGGGTGCTATGCCGAAAGAGCTTAGCGGGGTTTCGTTGAGAGACATTGACTTTGAAAGAGATACAATCACGATAAGAGGGAGAAAGGGACATGCGAGCAGAACGATCAAGTTGAAGCCGAACGCGATCGCGATGCTGAAGACTTATCTTGCGAAAATCGGCTCAAGCGAGCATCCTTTTCCTTTGGCTGGACAAATGACGAAAGCATGGATAAAATACAAGCGTAGACTCGCTGAGAAATTGGCTGAGCCGAGTTTGTTTCAGATTAGACTTTACGATTTAAGACACTATCAAGCTTGCAAGACGTATCATCAAACGAAAGACGTTCTATACACAAAGCAAAAGATGTGCTGGAAAAAACTAGAAACGGCTTTGTTCTATTTGCAGTGCATGGATTTCGGCTCAGAAGAATATCATAGTGCAACCGCAAAATCAGTTGAAGAAGCTGCGAAGCTTATTGAGCAGGGCTTTGACTATGTCCGCGATGTCGATGGAGTGAAACTTTTCAGAAAGCGGAAGTGAAACTCAGCTTCGCTTCCTTTAATCTTTACAGAAAAGAGGGGTTAGGTCGCCCTATCAAGGGAGGGACTATTGCTATTCCCTCGATTTCAACTTTGAATCCGTCATAGAGAACGACTTGAACTGTGCTTCGCGCAGGCTGGTTAGTTGGGAAGAATCTTGCATAGACTTTGTTCATTTCTTCAAAATCTTTGAAGTCCGATATGAACACGGTTGTCTTCACAACGTGTTCCATGGAGCTTCCAGCAGCTTTGAGAATATTCATCATATTCGTCAAAGCCTGTTCAGTCTGCTCTAAGATTGAACCGCCTTTCAACTTGCTGTTTGCCGGGTCAACTCCGACCTGTCCCGCGATGAATAAGAAATTTCCTGCTTTCACGCAATGTGAATACGGTGCGGGCGGCTTCGGAAGCTTATCAACTACTATGACTTCTTTTTTCATATCTATCGACCCTTATTCATGGCAATTCAATATAGAGATCCATTTTTCTTTTTAAGTTTGGTGAACGCTTGAGACGAAGTCAAAACACGGTTTTTCCCCTATAGAATAGTATATGGGGTTTTCCCTGTTTTGAAAAATGCTCATAGAATGCTCATGCTGGGGGGACCAGGATTCTCGGCGCGCGCTAAGCATGGAAGTTTCTTCTAGAACTTGATGCAGAAAAGCTTAAAAATCTAACAAAAACGATTCATTCATGGGGAAAGGAATGAGAAAACCAATTATTGGAATAATGCTATTCCTGATTCTCACAAGTACCATTGCAGTTTTATTAAACGCTAAGACAGCGAGAGCAGACGAACCCACAAGTTCTGAGCCTACCGTTGAAACAAAGGATTTTGGGAATGGAACTAGGCAAACGACCACAGACTATGGCAATGGAACACGAGACTGCACAGTTGAGACGTTCATAAGAAAGGAAGCAAAACTTGATGTTTACGCTGAGGATAGCAATGTATCGGCAGTATCCGAACCATCTGCTCCAGAGGGACAAATCCAATCGAGTAAAAATAGTCACCTATTCAACAGCATGTCAGAACCGTTTGACGATTACGTCAGCACAACTGAAGACCTTGACTTCACGCAAGAAGAGATGCTCGGATTCACCTATACAATCGCAAAGTTCCGATACGAAGTAGTGGATATCGAAGTGCATGTTTTGTGGTCACTTGTTGCATATGTGAAGGCTGGAATCGACGTTGATGTTGAGTTCGGCTTGCGGCTTCCTGTCATAGTATTGATGGAATATCCGCGAAGCATGGTTGCAGGGAACAACTACACTTTGTTCGCAACTCTAAACCCGATTGACAAACCAGACTTCAATGAACTGCTGTTTATTTTCAAAGCGCAATTGTGGATCGAGGCTTGGGTTTGGTCAATGGCGGCGCCGGTTAGTGTAGCGTATGGTCCGAACATTGATAAATCAGCTAGCTTCACAACGCCGCTAGGTCCAGGTTCGTGGGCACCTCTCCCAAGTGGTGAGATACCGATATTAGACGTTGAATTGGTAAAGGTGTTTTTGAACATAGCGCCGTCATTCGGCTCAGACAAAATAACAGCTCAAGCAAGTGCTACTGGCAATTCGACGGTAGTTCAGAATAGTAATCTGCTTTGGTCAAAGCCAGATCAACGTCTCAATTTCACGGTCAGGGCTGGAGACGATCCTGCAGCTAACTACACAATCGTAAAGCTCTCAGATTTCAAATACTACTTCACGAGACTCAAGGTTGATCTCGATCTCCACTTTGTCTTCAGCTCGTGGATTTCATGGCTAACTGGCGAACCTCGGATCCATATCGCAACAGTGGACATGAGTTGGCTCTGGCGAGTGTTAGGCAACCCGTATCTGACTACCCATCCTGGCTACCCGACCAGTGTGAATGTGATGATACTCTTGGAAGGAGTCATTCCAACAGAATCAAGGGACGTAGCGATTGTTTACGGACTCGTTGATCCTCAACAGGTCTATGCTGGGGAATTTGTCAACGTGACAATTGGGGCGAAGAATCTTGGCAATACTACTGAAAGCTTTAACGTCACACTCTATTCTGACGATATTGGCATTGGCGAATGGTCTATTCAAGATTTGGTTTCTAATGGAACGGCCATGTTGTCGTTTGATTGGAATACGAGCGGCTTGGCACCAGGACATACTTATGCTCTATCGGCGAATGCTACCGTGCTACCCAACGAGACTGATACGAGCAACAATCATTTGATTTTAGGGAATGTTACCATGCTTCTCCAGTCTCCAATAGCTGACTTCACATATTTCCCTGATCCAATCACAGAGAATCAGACTTCAGTTTTCGACGCAAGCAATTCTACTTCAGGAAACGGAACAATAAGCGAGTATTTCTGGGACTTCGGAGACGGGAATTCGGTTGCAACCTCAAACCAAGCAACAAACCATGTATATGCGTCGAAAGGGACGTACAATATCACTCTGACCGTTCAGAATACCTATGGCTTGAATGACACAGTCTGGAAGATTCGGGATGTTTTGAGTCATGACATCGCCGTAACCGACGTTGTCCCGTATCGATCATGGGTCTATGAAGGAAGGCCGGTTCCTGTGAATGTCACTTTGCTGAACTGCGGAGACTTCAACGAGACGGTAACTTTAGATCTTTACTATAATCTTACGGTCAACCAACAAATCGGGACAATAGTTACGGACTTGAATCCAAATGAGACGAAGACGTTGACTTTTGTGTGGAACACGATAGGCGTCCAACATTGTCACAACTACACGATCACTGCACTTGCTAGCATACCGTTCGACAGCAACACCACTAACAACGTCAAAGAAGGCATGATAAGAATCAAAGTAAGATTAATGGGCGACATAAACGGTGACGGTAAAGTAGATGGCAAAGACATCAGCATGGCTGCGTGGTCTTTCGGAGCGATTCCCAGAGATCCAAAATGGAACCCCGACGCAGACATAAACAACGACGACAGAATTGACGGCAAAGACATCGTCATGATCGCATGCAAGTTTGGAGAGTGCTGAGACCACACCATAGCGCGCGCGCTCCAGCCTAGAATACGGGCCCCTACGCCAGACCACAGGCCAGCGAGACCTGAAGTCGGTGTGGAATATAACAGCTTTTTCTTCTTAAACAGCTTTCGCGCGCGCAAGACTAATGTGCTTATCGAGTTGAATTTTCACTTGCCTCACAAGCCAACTTGCGTACCGGAACAAAAGAGTTAATTCCAAAAAAGACAAGAAACAGAAACGAGCGTCTGGTGTCACCATGAAAAGAACGATAAGACAGATACTACATAGCAAGGCAACTGTAGAAGGCGCGGGCGTCAAACTCAAACGCGCATTCGGCTACAACGAGGTCCCTTTGTTCGACCCTTTCCTACTCCTCGATCACTTCGGCTCACGAAACCCAGAGGACTACGTCAAAGGGTTTCCTTGGCATCCCCACAGGGGCATCGAAACCGTCACCTATATGCTGAACGGAGAAGTCGAACACGGCGACAGCATGGGCAACAGCGGAGTGATCAATTCCGGCGACATCCAATGGATGACCTCTGGGTCAGGAATAATCCATCAAGAATTGCCCAGAAGATATCAAGGGCTAATGCAAGGATTTCAACTGTGGGTAAACCTGCCTGCAAAGAAAAAGATGACGACTCCAAAGTACCGCGGAATCACAAAAAATCTCCTTCCCGCCGTGGAAAAAGAAGGAACCAAGATTAAAGTAATAGCGGGAACAATCGATGAAACACAAGGGCCAATCAGAGACCTCGCGGTCAATGTCGAGTATTTTGAGGTGCAACTGACTTCAGGGAAAACATTCGAACACAAAACTGACAGAAACTGGAAAGCGTTCGCCTACGTGATCGAAGGCTCAGGCCACACCGATGGCAAACCGATCGAATCCCAAGACTGTGCCCTGTTCAGAGAGGGCGACACCGTCCGGATAGAAGCAGAGAACAGTCTTCGCTTTTTGTTCGCATCAGGCAAACCCTTGAACGAGCCCATCGCATGGGGAGGACCAATCGTCATGAACACTCAGGAAGAATTGGCGAATGCCTTCCAAGAATTGGATGAGGGAACCTTCATCAAACCTAGAACAGAAGTAAAACCATCAAGAGACTTCTATCAAACCTGAACAGCTCATAGAGCACTTTGAAACTATCTCCTACGCTACCAAACCCGATCAAAACCGAAGCTAAACACGTGCATGTTTGGATCCTAATATTCGCGACACATTGAAACCAAGGAGGGGAGGGTACACAATTGCTAGAAAAACATCCATCAAAACGTAACGGAGCGCGCGCTATGCTAAGCTTCGTGTGTCATCTGTTTCTCGAACAGGATGAGTTGTATCTTCCATTTATACTTAGGCAGTTCTTCGTGTTCTTTGAGCGTGATTTCGAATTGTGTTTGGCATGTGCAGACCGTGGCGCTGAGACCCGCGTTTAGCGCAGCGTTTATGTGCTTTTGGAAATGTCTTTGGAAGCTCTCCTGGTCTGACGCGTAAACCGTGAAACTCCATCGTCCTTGGTCATCAGGCCTTGAGTGGCCGAACGAAAACGCGGTCAGCTTGCCCTTCTTCTTGGAGACGTAGAAGGTGTGGTCTTTGGCGACTTCCTTGAAACCGCGCAGGGTGCCATCAATTGCCTTCCAGTCGTAGACGAGAATGCCGTGGGGAGCCAGTGCCTGGAGTGTCCTTGAGAGTTCGCAGGCCTCTTGGGGCGTGACCTCGGTTATCACTCTGCTTGGCAACTTCGATCTTGCCGTCGAGCTGAGGTCGTCATGCCAGAAAGCGCTGAGCTTGAAGAGTCTTTTGAACCCGGCCTTCTTGGCGAGTTTGACTGAGGCTCTGTTGTTACCGCCCGTCGAGTATCTGAGTCTCTGGACCTTCAACTCTTCGCCTAGCTCGACAAAGTATCGTGTGAGCATGTCAGCATAGCCTCTTCTCCTGCAGTCAGGATGCACCCGGAGGCCTTCCATCCATCCCGTCTTCCTGCCATCAACGAGCCTCAAGTTGGCTACTGCCACTATTCGACCTTCAACTTCAACGCCGTAGGTGTGGCACTTCGGGCTTGCGAGCCACTCATCAAACACAAAGGGCAAGTAATCATGCCCGCCCCAGACCTTGCTCGAAATCTGAAAGATGTCCTCCCTATCTGAAGCACACACCCTTCGAACCACCGCTTCTGCCATGTTCAATTTACCCCACTTTCCCCTGCCGCGCTCGCACCTCTGTAGGAACATTCTCCCAGCTTCCAGGCAAAAACGGCTTTTGCTTCTTAAACAGTTTTGTGTCGTCTGAGTATTGTCTGTCGCATATCCAGAGCCTAGCGCTGTTAGTCGTGCACTCACCAAGCACGTACAGTTTTATCG
>JBGPBS010000015.1:0-26989 GCA_041481365.1 Bathyarchaeia archaeon | reverse complement strand
TCAAAGTCTGGCATTCCGCTCAGGGCGTAATCCGGAAATGAGGGTTTCACGTACCCTTGCCACTGTGCTATCTGTTGAGGTGAAGTTGCTACTGCGGCTTGTATGAAAGCATGCCAATTGGCGGGATAACCCAAGGTTTGAAGGTATCCGACGAGTTCCGATTCAGGCACACCGTGAGGTCCTGGCGGGGGAGGCACTGGAGGCCACAGCGTGACCTGATAAGCGTCCTGCGAGACATATTGAGCATCATTGTGAACTGCAGAACCATGCCCAGCCGCGTGAGCGACAGGTTCTCGTCCGCCTCTGGGTGCTGTTCCGGCTTCGAAGGCGTCTTGATATGGGTCGCTTATGAGCACTTCGCCAGGATTGAGTGTTGCGTTTACGCCTGCACAAGTGACAAAGTGGCCAGCTTCAAGACTCGGATTGGCAAGGCTTGAGTTAGTCCAAATCCCTCCTACCAACTGATAGAATTCAAGGAACAACTCGACATCTTGACATTTCTCTACTTCAGTGTCGATCCAACCGAACGTTGGGTAGAGGCTGGTGTGGACTTCAAAGAACCTTGAGAGCCCTTGATTGTTAATGTATTGTTGGATTCCGTTTACGAAATCTGTGAAGCGTGTTCCAATGTGATCACCACCGGAATGCATTCCGTCTGTATTCATAAGAGAAGCTAGGGCCGGAACAAGCGCGGCCACATTTCTAGGATCATGGTCGTCCCATGGGCCAAATGCGGGCACCAAATTGAAGTGGTCGCTGATCGTTGGAGGAGGCACCGGTGCTGGATTGAGTAGTGATTCGTATTTTGAGTCGAGCCACCAAAGCGAGTTTGCGGCTGCGACTGGACCGCACCAGGTGTAGGTTCCTGCTGGACCCCAAGCGTCTTGCTTTTCGTCAAAATCAGGCATCCCACTGGGAGCGTAGTCCGTAAATGAGGGCTTAACGTATCCTTGCCACTGACTTGTCGCCTGTGCATGGTTAAGGAAGAGGGCAGTAGTGCTGGTTAATAGCATTGCCGTGAGAATCAAAGATAGAGCACTAAACCTATAGTTCTTCATTTTCCTTTCTCCTTTTTCTATTCCGGGGTGACAGTGATCCCTGTTTTATCAGTACACTGCCCTTTCCAGAATGCAATTAATACTATTGCTCCTTGTAATTTATAAGTCTAACTAGAAGAGAAGATCAAAACGTTTAAATATGAGGAATGGAAGCGAAGCTGCGTCTTCATTTTCAGCTTCTTTCGATCAATGAGTATTGCAAATTCAGGTTGCCGACAAGGACGTTCTCTGTGTTGAAGTGCAACACAGCATGCCCAATCAAACCCGTCCGCGACGGCAACATAAATAAGCTATGCCTCGGCCCTATACCTCCAATGCTCCCAGAAAAGACAAACCTAGAGATCTTCCAGCCCATAGTGGGCCCATGGTACGAGTCTTTAAGCAATGCTGAGGATTTTCAAAAGAGGGTCCTCACAGAACTGCTTAAGAAGTATGGTAGGACAGATTATGGGATAGGCCATCGCGCCTCGGAAATCGACGGAGTCGCAGAGTTTAGGATAAATTTCCCCGCCATCAATTACAGAGGTCTAAGGTCCTACTTGGCGGAGGTGCAAGAAGGCAATTATGGCTCAATTTTGCCGGAGCCGCTGTTGTGTTGGGTCATGACGAGAGGTTCCACGGGGCCTGCTAAAGTGCTGCCGGCTACGAAGACTCATGTCGAACAGATACTGACCTGTGGCGCGAGAGCCTTGGTCAACTATGCCCTCAGAAAGAGAGACTTCAGCCTGCTGGCTGGGAGAATACTAAACCTAAACTTCCCCTCTAGTGTTCACACAACGACGATCAACGGCCAAACAATGACCTATGGCTACAGTTCAGGAACCTACGCGCGGCTTAACCCCATGCTTAACGATGTGAGCTTGTTACCAAAACAGGAGGACATAGATGCTTTGGGTCCGGGAATCAGCAAGCGAGACTGGGAGAAAAGATTCGAACTTGCTTACCAGAAGGGAATCGGCGAAAACGTTACCGCAGCGATGGGGGTCACCCCAGTGATCTTGGCATTCGCGAAATATGTGAACCGGAAACATGGGAAAAAGCCGAAAGATCTCTGGAACTTCAAAGCCTTGTTCTGCACTAGTGTGCGAAAGATCCAGTTTCGGTACGCGCCGACGCTGAGAAAGTATTTCGGCGAGGTGCCCGTTATAGAGATCTACAGCGCGACGGAAGGAGTATTCGCGCAGCAACTGGATGACCTGCCTTACGTGGTGCCAAATTACGATACGTACTTCTTCGAAGTTCAGACCGGCCAAACCACGAAGATGCTGCATGAGCTCAAACGCGGCGAATGGGGCAGGCTAATAGTATCATCATGTATGTTTCCAAGATACGACATCGGAGACATCATCGAAGCGGCAGGAAGGAATTATTTCCGCGTCGTAGGCAGGCGAAACACGAGAACCCTACTGGAGCACAGGCTTTACAAACTATTCTTCGGGTGGTCGTCCTAGGTTCTGGGATGTCTCCGAGAGGCCATCACTGCACCGTAGATTGCGCCAACCACTATCAGAATTCCGATGGCTATGAAGAATACTGCCCCCAGCATCTCCTTTTCGACATAATGCGTTATAGAGAGATAGGCCGACAGACCGATGAATAGCAAGATTATGCCGCCAATCAGCGGGCCTATGAACGCATACTCGTGTTTTTCACGTTTTTCGTGTTTTTCTCCTTTCTCTGTTTTTTCTTCCTTCTCATGCCTGTAAGTCATTGGGCGTTGAGGCTGCGGCGTCGCTTGAACCTGTTCTGTTTTTAGTGATGCTCCGCATTTGGGACAGAAGATCATGTCCTCGGTTATCTGGTTCCCACATTTTGGGCAGTATGACAATGTCATTTCCCTCTAATTCTCACTCTTGCATTCCTATTCATTGTCCAGATATTTAAGACATCACTTCAGAGACCAAACAGCTTGGATGTTTATGTTCCCAGCATGATAAGCATGGGCAATAGGAGGCAATGAGAGGTAGAAGGTTATTCAGGTCTATGCTGGAGATGCGGTTGGCTGACCTACAGTTTGGACAATACTAAGCTCGCAAAATACACGTCCCTTTTCGGTTTTCAGCATTTTTCCATGTTTGATTCAAGAAAGCATTCTGCTGGGGGTATTACGAGTGATGATATGCGTCTAGATTGCGTTTATTAAGGGCGGTGTATTTTATTTTTGCGGTAACGTTCCGGTGTTAAGAATGAACTAGCACGGTGCGTTACACGCGACAACCAACAACAAAAAACAAAAAGGAGGAAAAAGAATGACGGAAAATGCAGGAATTGTTTTCATTGGCAGGAAACCAGCAATGAGCTATGTTCTGGCGATCATCACGAGCCTATCGTCAAGCAGCGCCAAAGAAATAACTCTAAAGGCGCGCGGGCAAGCAATCACGACTGCAGTAGACGTAGCTGAAATAGCTAGAAGCCGCTTCCTAAAGGACCTGAAGATAGGCAAGATCTCCATAGGAACAGAAGAGATGCCGCCAAGAGAAGGCCAAAATAGACCTAGAATGGTTTCCACGATGGAAATAACTTTGACGAGATAAAAAGAAAGCATCAGCTAAACAAAGCACCCAATGGCGATCAATTCGCCTTATTTTTTATACTACAAGATTGAATCCACGTTTTTCAAATTGACCATTCGCCAACTTGAGGTGAGCCTTTTGAAGCATGCTGAAAGAGCCTGACAAAAATCTTAAATGCCTCGAACAGGCTACTACTGATTGTCACATAGGCGTGCAAGTCATGAACGCTTTTAAAAGTGTCGTAGACAAGCTTAGGAATCTGGAGACTGAACGCAGAAATCTTCTGCTTGAGATTGAAGAACTCAAGAAAATGGCAGACTCCAAAGCTAAAGCGTTGGAGGGCGAAGTGAGCATGTTGAGAGAAGAGGTCAAATCCCTCAGAGTACTGCTCGGCACTGGAGAGCCCGAGCTTCCGCCTGAGCCAAAGAGGAAAAAGTAATTCGAGATCCTCGTACAGACAGCTTATTGACACACAATCTCAATAGACCCTGTAGAGAATGGACGTGTCTGGTGCATGCCTATAAGATATGTTGAAGCTCCTGACGTGAAGAAGCTCGCCAACGAAATCGTGGACAAGCTCTGTCTCTTCCATGTGGTGCCCCAATTCCTGTTCTGCTTCAGAAGCACGGGATCATCTTCTGAGCGCACGATCGCGCGTATTCATGGACTGGGCAAGATCTGGCAAGAAGCTCTCAACCTTCCACCTTCTTACACGATAGAAGTTATCTCAGAACGGTTTGATAGACTGAACCAGAAAGAAAAAGAGAAAACAATCATCCACGAGCTTCTGCATGTTCCCGAGGCATTTGCCGGCGGTTTTCGTCCTCACAAAGGCTACATAAATGATCGAATCGTGGAGAACCTGCATAGGACGTTCCTAGAGCAGAGAAGAACCCGAGAAGCAAACGACGAGTGATCAAGCCCAAGGAGCATTATGAAGGTTTTTAAGGAAGCTCGAATGAAACAGAAAACTCCGAATGTTACCGTTTGACGGTGCGACGCTGATGGTGAGTCTGATCACTGAACCCCGCGAAGTGCTGGTCATGAGGTGTAAGTGTTGAAGTATGTCATGAAAGGCCTCAAGCACAACGGAGTCTATGTTCCACCCTGTGAGACTCAAGGCTTATCGGTGAAAATTCAGGGACGCGTTCTGAGGCTCACGCCGAAGACTGAACAGATGGCTTTGGCTTGGGTAAGAAAAGAGATGTCGCAGACAACGCCTCCGGATAAGCTTTTCTACAAGAATTTCATGCGTATCCTCGTCGATGCATTGAAGCAAGAGAATCCTCCATCAACCTTCTTGAATGATCTCCACATAAGAGACGACCTAGATCCCGTGGCTGATGGCAAACCTCGAGGAGACATGGAGATCGACTTCTCCGAAGTCCGAGAATACGTGAAGCGGGAACAACTGAAGAAGCTGAACATGACCAAGGAAGAGAAGAAGAAGCTGGCGGCTGAGAGAAAAGCGAAGAGGGAAGCTCTTAGGGAAATATACGGTTACGCAACTGTTGATGGAAAAAAGATAGAGATAGCCAACTGGACTGCGGAGCCTGCGTGTCTCTTTGCAGGCAGAGGTGATCATCCCAAGCGGGGAAACTGGAAGCAGGGTCCATCCCAGTCAGACATCATACTCAATCTCTCTCCCGATTCTCCTAAACCTCAGGGCAATTGGAAAGGCATCGTGTGGGAACCCGACAAAATGTACGTGGCCAAGTGGGATGATAGGCTTTCAGGCAAGATCAAGTACGTTTGGTTTTCGGATTCCACATTTCTGAAACAGATGAGAGAAAAAGAAAAGTTCAAGAAAGCAGAGAAGCTCGGCGACAAGGTCAAAGAAATCGAAGAGCACATAATGAAAAACCTGGGTTCTGAAGACGACGCGAGAAGGAAGGTGGCCACGGTATGCTGGCTAATATTCAACCTGAACATGCGAGTCGGAGACGAGAAGGACCCGGGCGAAGCCGACACGGTCGGAGCCATAACCCTGAGGCCAGAGCACGTCAAAATAGAAGGCGACGTGCTTCACTTTGACTTCCTGGGCAAAGACGCCGTAAGATGGACCAAAGATGCCAAGGCCCCGCCGATAATGATTGAAAACATCAAGTGCTACGCGGATTCATGCAAGGAATACCTGTTTGAGGGAATAGACTCGGGAAAAGTGGCCAGGTTTTTTGCGGAAAAGATGAAGGGGTTGACCGCAAAAGTCTTTAGAACTTGGCGGTGCACCACGACGGTCGACGCGTACCTGAAAGATTGCAGGACGAAGAAGGAAGATCCGGAGCACGTTAAGAAATTCTGTGCCAAGATGGCTAATCTGGAGGCAGCCAAAGTGGCCAATCACAAGCGGAAGATACCGGCCAGGTTTGATGACCGATTAGCTGCGAAGGAAGCAAAGCTGAGAGAGCTTCAGACTGATTTGAAGGTCAAGGCTGGGGAAGGAAAAAAGACAGACGCTCTTCTCAAGAGAATAGACAAGAACAAGCTCGACGTAGATCTGACAAAGGCAACAAGAGAATTCAACCTGGGCACCTCGCTGAAATCCTATATTGACCCTGTGACCTACGTCAGATGGGCCAACCACGTAGAATTCGACTTGGACAAATTCTATCCGAAGACGCTGAAGAACAAATACAGTTGGGCCCTGGGCTCAAAACGGCAATAACCATCGACTCCCGGTGGCGCCGACAAGGTCAGCGTTAAGAATTTTCTGTGCCTTCCATGTTTTAGACGGTGAAAAGGCTCGCATAACATACCTCCCCTCGTCGGTTTCTTCGGTCTTCAGTATCAGTCCCTCTGCGGGTGTTAAGGTTAATTGGTGTTATCTGTATCTTGGGCTGAAAACAGCCGAAAATACACCTACCCCCATCCCGGTCGGTTTTTCGGCACTCACCGTGTTTTTATGTGTGAGCTTCACGCGGCAGTTCAAGTGTAGTGTGAGGCTAGCTTGTTGCTCTTCATAAACGCGATTATTCTCTGTTTGAAAGTATGACGATGTAATCAGCGGTGTCTGCGGCCATGTCTGCAGCTTGCTCGATGAATTCGATCAAGTCGTCAAAAATCACCATTACTCCGGCGTTTATCTGTGGGCCGAATTTGACGAATGAGGCTTTTGTCTTTAGGTAATACTGGTCGATCTCATGTTCGATCTCTTCAACTTTCTGCGCGCCTTGAATTGCTTCTTGCGGGTTCACGTTGAGTTTTTCAATGCTTCTCTTTAGCGCGTAGGAGCAGTCTACCAGCAGTGAGGTCATGCACACGGTGTTTTCTGCGAATTCTTTCGGAATTGGCGTGTCGCCGAGCATTTCGATGCATCTTGCCGCATCCTTAACATGGTCTGCGAGTGTGTCAAGTCTTTTCACGAGGTGAAGCAGGTCTTCGCGGTAATCGGCAAACAGTGCTGCGCCTTTTGAAAGTTCCATAAAGACTTCTGTTCTAAGCCTATCAACTTCCTCTTCGACCTTGAAGAGGGTCTCGATGCTCTGCGTGGCCTCTTTTCTCTTCCCTTCAGAAACGCTTCGCATTGCTTGATGCAGAAGGGTCACGGTGTCAATGGCCTTCGTTATTTGCTCTTGGGCCAAATCCAACGCTTTTGTTCTTCGACGCTTCTCAAACCATGCATAGCTTCTTTTTTCCAAGTCTTACATCTCCTTTAAGACTACTTTTGTCGTATCCTTATAACCTTTGTCGGAGTCAAAAGACCTCAACATCCGTAGCGCGCGCGAGAGAGCGATTCCTCGTGACATATTCTTCGAGTGCGCTGCTTATGTAGAATTCCCGAATACTGTATGGATAACACGAATACTATATAGAAAAAGTCACAGGCCTTTTCGACCTTTAGAGCTCTACTGGTGCTTCCGATATATAATGTCGACCTTGGTTGTGAGGCCAGTCTATTCTTAGGAAGCGATGCGATTTTCTAGCTTGTTCACTAGGGAAAACTTATCAACTGTTCTCCTAGATGAGGAGCGTGAACGGGTAAAAGTGAGAAAGGTTTGCTTAGGCGAAGGATCAGTGAAGCTCTGGATAGCGCATCATCAAACAGGGCTATCAAATATGGGGTCTACTTAGCCTCTGTCATGATCTTCTTGGCGTTGATACTATTTCCGCCGATAATCGGAATCATAACAAGATTGGGTGCAGTGCAGCAGATTTTCTCTGAACCTCCAATCGTTGCTCGTGCATTCAGCGCAATCATAAATTCTTTCGCAATGGCCCTGCTTGTCTCAGCGGTAGATGTGGTGGCTGGAGTCCCAATGGCTTGGCTCATCGCGAGAGGCAAGTCAAAGTGGCTAAACGTGGTCGATACGCTAGCTGATATACCCTTCGTCGTGCCAACATCGGCTCTCGGCTACTCTCTTCTTCTATTCTGGAACAAACCTGAAGGTATATCTGCATTTTTCGGTGGTTCCCTAGTTTCGGAAGGATGGCTTCTCGTTATACTGCTTCATTTCACGTTTTCCTATCCTGTCGTTGTGAGAGTGTTGGTTGGAGCGTTGCTTGATTACAAGGTAGAGTTTGAAAGGGCATCAAGGACGCTGGGTGCGCCGCCGTTGACTGCAGCGAGAACGGTCACTTTTCCAATTCTGAAGCCTTCTCTGATAGCTGCGTTCATTCTGGCCTTCGCGAGGTCATTGTCAGAGACCGGGGCAACATTTATCATAGCTGGGGTCTTCTTCGAAAATGGGCCGATCTTCATTCAGAACATCACGAACAATTATAACCCTGGAACAGTCATTTACGATGGCTCAATTGCGTTTGCAAGCCTGCTGCTCATAGTCGGCGCGTCTGCGATATTTGCGTTCATCCGCATTTTTGGACCTAGGCTAAAATTGCCCATAAGTGGGGTCTGGCCTGGGTTTGAGAGAAAACTGAGTTACTCGAAGGCTTCTTTTTCAAGGAATGGTGCGACAATGTTAATCTTTCTGGCAATAGTGCTTGTCCCGTCTCTTTGGGTCGCGCTTCCCGCATTTCAGGCAGTTTTCACGAGTACTTTGCACAACTCCTTGTTCGGGGTCGGTGTGTGGAGTGGATACTGGCAGAGCCTACTCCTTTCGTATCTTCTTGCCGCGACCGTGACAGGATTGAACATCATCATCGGTCTTCCAATGGCGATACTCATAGCCAGAAAAAGGATGGGAGCGTTGACATCAACCATACTTGACGTGCTCATCATGATTCCTTTGATTGTCCCATCAATAGCTTTAGGTTTCTCGCTAAAGTTCTTTTGGAAGCAAACCTTTGCTTTCATCCCGGAGATTTGGCTACTCATTTTTGCACACTTGACGATAACCTATCCGTATTTCGTAAGGTCAGTGTCTGCCGCCGTGGAGAGAATAAGCGTGGATATGGAAGAAGCGTCACGAACGCTTGGAGCCAAACCATGGGACGTTTTCCGGACGATAATCTTTCCCTTGGCGAAGTACTCGATACTCTCAGGGGCCATAATTGTTTTCACACGTAGCATGAGCGAAACGGGAGCAACGGCAGCGGTGGCTTCAACTCTGCAGACGGCACCATTGATTATCGTCAACTGGGTAAAAGGCAAAGTGTCCGCAACGCCACTCGAAATCGGATTGGGTTGTGGTATTCTGATTCTGTTCTCTTTCATATTTCTGCTAGTCCTAAGATTTATCTCAAAGGAAAAAGGAAGATCATGACATGTCGTTGCATAAATTGAGACGTTACCAAGTCACCTCCAACATAGGATAGCATACATGGGGAAATCTGCCGATGCCGAAAATCCGAGTCGCCAATGTCACAAAAAACTTCGGAAAGATCTTAGCAGTGGACAACGTCAGCTTGGAGATTCAGGACAAAGAATATTTTTCTCTGCTCGGTCCAAGCGGATGCGGGAAAACGACCTTGCTCAGACTTATTGCTGGGTTGATTGAACCGGATGAAGGTGAAATATACATCGGTGACAGACTTGTAAACGATGTCCCTCCCGAAGATAGGGACATTGGATTTGTGTTCCAAACGTTCGCTCTTTTCCCACACATGACGGTTTGGGACAACGTGACCTACGGGCCGAGAGTGAAAGGATTCAATGTCCAAAAGTCGAAGACCATTGGACACGAAGTTTTGGAACTGGTTAAACTCCACGAGCGTCTTGAAGCGTTTCCGAACGAGCTGAGCGGCGGAATGATGCAGAGAATAGCAGTGGCTAGGGCTCTGGCCGCGGGCGCAAAGACACTCCTGCTCGATGAGCCATTGGGCCAGTTGGACGCGAAAGTGCGAAACGAGATCAGGTACGAAATAAGAAGAATGGCCAAGGATCTCGGTCTAACAGCTATCCATGTTACACATGATCAGGCAGAGGCCATGTCGATTTCTGACAGAATAGCCGTGATGAGGAAGGGACGAGTATTGCAGGTCGGAACGCCCCAAGAGCTTTACATGGCCCCAGGCAGTATTTTTGTGGCACATTTCATAGGGGAATCAAATTTTCTAGAGGGCCACATACTGGACCTGTCTGATGGAAGGTCCACGATAGAGCTTCGCGGCGGCCTGAAGGTACAAGCCGTCTCCAAAAGCGGAAGAAGTGGCGACAGAGTTGTCGTGGCCATCAGACCCGAAGCTCTCACCATAGAAAAAGGCGGCAAAGGACTCGAAGACTCTCTTATGGGCACCGTGGAGAAAGTCACATTCGAAGGTAACAACGTGAGATATGACGTTAGACTTGAAAACCAAGACTCCCTTGTTACCGTTCAACCTTCCTTGACTAAAGAATGGTTTAATACGGGGCAAGAGGTTACGCTCAGCTTTGAACCTGAAAAAGCACACGTTTTCGCATACCCTGAAACGGGCCTCAAGGAAGAAACAACAGCAGAATAAACCGAAAAATATGCAGAGCACTCGTCACCAGATTTGCAGTCTCACTGTCTCACGGACTCCGCTAAGGTCAAAAGTGTTCATTCACTCGCTCAACGCGAGACCGAAGATAGTGAACGGGTATCACAAACTAAAGGGCGTGCACGCGAGCCATCAAAGTGCACAAGGTTCCGTCGTCGTGAGAGCTACTTTGTTGTCAGAGATTGGGGGTGCGTGTGCAGCAAGGTAGCTTGAGTGGCGTGATCATCAGCCTTGTCTTTCTCAGGGGCAATTCGCTTTCCAAATATCTTTGATTGTACATTTTCTTTATTCTCAGGTATTTGACTAGATCCTTTTGCGTTTCCTTCTCATAGATGTTGATCTCACCCTCAAACAAGTCCAATACAGCATGCGTTTCCTCTGGAGCATGCATACGCGGGTTCATTACCGCCAGCGTCGTGAAACCCCTTGATCTGAGCTCTGAAACTAGTCCAGTTAGCCATTTTCTAGTTTGAACCGCATGGTGTTGTAACAGAATATCTGAAAGGATTTCTATGCAAGCTCGTCTAGGAACACCTTTTGATTCGCCGAGCCTTCGGAATATTGATTCTAAGTTGATATTTATCTCTGTTAGATTCTCGACTCCTCCCAGCTTGAACACGTTAGACAGGTGTTCGAAGGTCTCGTCTATTTTGGGGTTGCAGAGGAAAATATAGAAGTTTGATTGGAACTCTTCAGCAAGATTTCGGACGCCAGAAGCGTCTATGGTGACATAGAAAGTGACATCATTCTCCCTAACACCAGTCTCCAGATATCTCTTGATCAACAGCTCCCTTTCGTCACAAGAAACCGAAGTCAATACTACTGCGTAGTTCTGAGGTATTCCTCCAAAGAGCAAGTTGTCGAGATCCTCGAACCCTGTACTAATCCGACCCGGAAGAATAGTCTTTGACACATTGATTGACACAGGCTCCGGCTTGAATGTCATTCTGCGGCCAGTTTCACACACAAAAAGTATTCTTGGTGCTAAGACGAATGCTCCTTTCCTGATTGCTCTCAGGGTTAATCCAAGGTTTTCAGTAGCGTAAGAGTCGAGCCTTTTGCCATGCATGTCGAGATGAGTGCTCACCAATTCACAATTATCTGAGTGAGCAACCAATTCAAAGCCATTTGGTATTATTTCCTCAACTCTTGCTAGTAAAACCGGTGCTTTTCCAACATTCTCCAATTCAATTTCGATGTGAATATTCTCGCCGATGTCCATGTCGCTCTTTTCAAAGGCAATTCTTGCGTTAATTTGTGGGATGGCTTTGTCCTGCAGATACGATTCAGCTTCTTTTGAAGTGGGTTTCTTGTAGAGTTTATTGCCCAACAGGACGGCATCTTCCAGAAGCCCAAGCCTTTCCTTAACAAGCTTCTCCACTGCCATGTTGATTTCCGAATTGACCCCTTTATGCTCGTTTCTTTTTTTTCCACGAGTTTCCAATTTGCGCACCTTTGTGCTTTCGGTCAAATGCAGGGGCTAGAATCAGAAAGCAAACTTGCCTTTCTTGATAAAGGGTTTTCCGTCTAGCTCAACGGTGGGTTCTGTCACGGTGCAATGGAATCCAAAATCACTGTCAGTTTTCCCGCCTAGGTCTCTGTTGTCACCCACACTTAGTGTGACTGTTCCGAGTACTATCGGATTATAAAGGAAACCTTTTCTCGCTTTTGGATTCAAGCCTATCATCAAGGATCCCAATTGATCTTTGTCTCCTCTCGCTCTTTCCCAAATTGCTTTCACTCCTTCTATATTCTTCCCCCCACAGAAAGACGTAAGCCTTCCATTCTTGAAGTTCAACGTGACATCCCGAACTAGCAGACCCGCATCAGCCTCTGGGACATCAGAGACATATGTCCCCTCGACACTTCTTTCCTTCGGCGCAATGGCGACGTAGCCAGCCGGCAAAGCTGCAAAAACAGCGCCCTTCTCGATGTCCTCATCATCAATTACACCATCATAAATGCGTGCCTCTCGACCTTCCAACTCGAACGTCAAGTCTGTCCCTTTGGCTGTCGTGATATGGACTTGGGCCGCTTTTTCCAGCATGTCTCCAATTCCTTTTCCCAAATCTCGCATAGCCTCATATTTGACGTCCATAGCAGCATGGATGTTTTCTTTCCATTCATCATAGTTGAGACCATAGGTTCTGGCTCTTTGTCGTGTGACGTACCCCAGAGTTATTTGTACAGAACGAATCTTCTTTTCCAACAGTTTGTCATAGTATGGCGAGTCAGCCTCAACCATCGCGCCCATTCTTTCTGGTGTGATCAGCTTCAATTTTTCGGGATCTTCTGGGCCATGTATAAAAATGTTAGCAGTGGTTACGTCCAACAAAGCGAGACCAAAAGGATCCGTCTCTCTCAGGTACTCCAAAGGCAGATCCAGCACAGTATGATAATAGAGTTCATCGGTCCCGACCTCTATAAGAGTCTTCGCCCCAGCTCTTCTGCACTCAAGAGCAAACGCTTCAGCTAAGTCAAGCATATGCCGCCACACAAATATCGATACTCTGTCATTTTTCCCTATCCGAAGACATGTCCTAACAACACTTCTCACGAACCCTAGCTGTGACATAAGCTTCCCGCCTTCAAACACTGGGGCGTTTCTTATTTGAACCTTGTGAAAGAATTGATCTAGAACGTATGTGAACCAACGTTTGCTAAAGTGGGCCTAAACAAGTCCCGGGTCATGGTCAAACATCGTGTGGCATGCGCCGAAACCAGAAACAGGAATCTAGGGATCAGCTCCCACTGAAACCCCACTGTTTTTTTTGCCCTTGTCAGTGATGACCAGTTCCTTCTTGAAGATCGGAGCCTCCTTTTTGTATCTCTCGACAGCCTCCTCCAAAACTGGAAAAACGTCTCCACGATGAGAACCGGCGACTAAGACGTAAACAAGATCCTCACCAACATCAAACTCGCCGAGCAAATGATGAATCTGAACATCAACTATCCCAGGTTTCTTCAGCAGATCTTCACAAATCCTCGTCAAGATCTCATTCGCCTTCTCTTCGTACGCTTCCAACGTCAACTTCTGAACCTTTCCCCCTCCTGGAGCTTCTCCACGAACTACACCTATGAAAACGGCGACCGCTCCCGCCCTCCCAAAACCCTTCTTCTTCTTTGCACCCTTCAAACCATCAACGAGCGAAAAGGTCCCCTTTTCATGAACTCCTGCATCGGCCACCATAACAACCGCTCACAACACAGATTTTCAATGGACTAGTGATTCTCTGCTAGCATACTACTTAAACTATTAAGAAGCTTGAAGAATTCTCTCGAACTCTCCTGAGCCTCACTCAGCGGCACTCTAGAAAACCTGATTGAACAGCCAGGCTTAGCCTGACCGAGCACGGAGAGATCAGGACTAATCACAACAGCTATCTTCGGATACCCACCAGTCGTCTGAGCATCCCGCATCAATAAAATAGGCTTGCCGTTCTTGGGAACCTGAACGGCGCCAGGCAGCAGAGCATCAGAGACTATGTCTGCCCTTCCTTTGTGCTCAATCTGCGGGCCATCAAGCCGATAGCCCATACGATCAGCTTCAAAAGTAACTTTGAACAAACTTGAAAAGAACGTGCCAACCCCTGCTTCTGTGAACATGTCTGACTGAGGACCCAGAACCACGCGCGCCTCAACTTCGCCCGCGAACTCGGGCACAAGTTCTTGCGGCATGGAAATCTCGATGCTAAGTGGCAAAGCATAGAAACTCTCGACCGTATCACCATTTCTTAGCGGCCTACCGTCTAATCCGCCGAACCCGCCACGAGCGTACGTGGACCTGCTTCCCAGAACCAACGGTACGTTGATGCCGCCTCTCACCGAAAGATAGGCTCGACACCCATTCTGCATACTTCCGAAAGACACAACATCGCCCTTGTCAGCCTTCAAGGTCCGCCACATCGGAACACTCTCTTCATTGATTCTCGGAGAACACTCCGCACCGGCTATGGCGATCTGCGCTTCACTTAAGGCTCGCAGTTCAGGACCGATAAGCGTCATTTCAATACAAGCGTCATCAGGCTTGTTCCCAACTAGAGCGTTTGCCGCCACAAGCGAAAACTGATCCATCGCTCCAGAGGTCGGCACGCCATATCTGAGACAGCTGAACCTTCCGAAATCTTGAATCGTAGTGAATAATCCAGGCTTGAGAACGAGGAGAACCCCTGTCAACCTCTCACCTTTCCAGGCGCGCCTTAAACTCGTCTTCAGAGATCGGGTCAAACTTCACCGTGTCACCAGGTCTCAAAAGCGCTGGAGGTTCCAGCTGAATATCAAAAAGCCTGAGATGAGTCCTGCCGACTATTCGCCATCCGCCTGGAGCCTCGCGTGGATATATGCCCGTCTGTTTTTCCGCGATGCCCACCGAGCCTGCTGGAACCTTCAGCCTCGGCGTCTCAAGACGCGGCGTCTCGATCTCATCTGCCACTTCCCCCAGATACGGGAAACCAGCCACAAATCCGATCATGTATACCCTGTACTCCTTTCCAGAATGCAGCCTGATGACCTGTTCTTCAGTCAATCCGTGAACCCGCGCCACATGGCTAAGATCTGGTCCATACTCTCCACCATAAACAACTGGAACAACGATCTTCCTGCCCTTCACTCTTTTCGCAGAATCCTCTGACGTTTTCTCGAGGTCCTTAATGCGAAAAACAAGCTGCTCATAGCTTGTCTTCAAAAGATCATAGCGAATCAGCAGCGACCGATAGGTGGGCACAAGTTCTTCGACCCCCTTGATCTCAGCTTTCAAGATTACATCATTCAAGTTGATGACTTTTTGGTTTGCCTCCAAGCTTATTGCATCGCCAAACTCGACTAGTAGTGCCGTGTCACCGAAAGGAAAGAATCGAGCAAAAGCATACAGACCGATCTTCATAACCAAAGCCAAGGATCGACTAAATGAAACTACCTATGGGCTCGACACTGACTCCTTCCCTGGTCAACCCTTTCCTCAATGCCTCGGTCAGCTTCGTTGCGCTTGGAGTGTCGCCGTGTACGCATATCGTGTGAACTTTTCCTAGGTTTAGCACCTTGCCGTCAACAGACTCAACAATTCCTTCCTTCACGACGGCAACTGCCCTTTGCACGACCTTACTGGCATCTTGGATGATTGCGCATTTTTTCCTTCTTGAGACGAGGCTTCCATCTGGGTTGTAGGCTCTGTCTGCGAAGAATTCCAGAGCTACCTGCAATTTGGCTTTTGAGGCGACCTTGGCCAACGCTGAATTGGGAGGAGCAAAAACTATCAGTTTGTTGTCCAGTTTCCGGATGGCCTTCACTATCGCGCTGGAAAGGGTCTCGTCTTCAGCTGCCATGTTGTATAATGCTCCATGGGGCTTCACATGTTGAAGGTTTAGGTCTTCAGCTTTCGCAAACCCGTACACTGCGCTGATCTGGTATAACGTGTAGTTTTCCGCTTCTTCGGGGTTAAGTCGCATTTCTCTTCTTCCGAAACCGGCAAGGTCAGGAAGGCCTGGGTGTGCGCCAACTGCAACATTGTGCTTCTTGGCCAGCCTGACCGTCTGCGCTATCGTCGTCGGGTCTCCAGCGTGAAATCCACATGCGATGTTCGCTGATGTTATGTGGGGCATCACTTTGGCGTCGTTTCCAATCTTGAATACTCCGAAACTCTCGCCCAGATCGCAGTTAATGTCGATCTTCAACTTCAACATGGTCTCCTTGCTGACAGAGACGTTAGAATGTCACGTATTTTCTCATGTCTTCCGTCGCGGCGGAGGGAACTGGCAAATCCTTCATGGTCAATAAACCAGCCTTGGCATTGATGATCTTTGGGATTGAGTTGACCACCATTGCTATCGTGCCTATGTCACCGTGAACGCATGGTTCGATCTTCTGGCAAACGTTGGGAACGCCTTTGATTGTTATTGCGTCAAATTCCCTTTCGGCTCCTATGTAAGCTTGGAAATCTAAGACTATGATTTCCTTCCCGTTCATCATCCCCTTTGCTTTCTGTCTAAGTCCCGCCGCATTTCCGGCTTTGACCTTTATGTCTTTGCTTTCAGCGGCTTTCTTGGCTACAACTGGCTCAACAGGTTCGATTATTATCTTGTCGAGTCTCCACGCTAGGGCATCAGCGATCATTCTGATGGACTGTTCAAGTCCCACGTGGCCGGTGATGTGTTTGTGTTCGATTTTCTCTCTGAACTCTTCAAGTGTCAGGCCTGCTCCTATCTTTTTCTGGAAAGGCACACGTCTGGTCGCCGCGTTCATCACCCTCGTTGCTTCGATTTTCTCTATGCTCTGGCAGGGAGCCGTAAGTGCGATCACAAGTGTGTCCATCAGAAAACCAGGATTTATGCCAGTGCCCAAAACTGTGGCATCATTCTTCTTTGCAAGCAGATCAAGATCCACTGCAAGCTTCGAGTCTGCAGAGTATGGATACGATAGTTCCTCGCATGTTGAGACAACGTTCACGCCGTTCTTCACTATGGTTGCCAACTGCACGTAAGTCTCCTTGAGAAAGGACGAGGTTGCATGGACGGCTATGTCTGGTTTTGTCTGCTTGAGTAGCATGTCTGGATCGTTTCTGACTGTGATGCCAAGCCTTCTCTGTAGGCTCAACACTTCGCCGAGATCCTTGCCGACCTTGTCTTCAGCAGTGTCGATTGCTCCAACGATTTCCACTCCTTCCTTCTCCAGCAGAGATTTGGCTATGAGGGCACCGACGGCGCCCACTCCGTATAACACTATTCTGACTTTTCTCATATCAGCATCACCCTGCTCTCTGTTGTATTTGTGTTGGGATCTTATAAAAAGAAGCTTTTCTCTATATCAACTTTGGACTTTGCGGCAGAACCTTTACGTTTGTAAACTCTTATATTCGGGTCTCCCCCAGTATTAAGGAAGGTTCAAAGCATTGTCAACCTCAACGACCATCGTTTCCAAGGAGGCTCTGGAACGGCTCTTGGACGTTGAGAAACTCAAATACTGCTACGAGTGCGGCATCTGCACTGGCAGCTGCCCAATGGCCGAAATATTGGCTGGAAATTACAATCCGAGAAGCCTCCTGCAAAGCATTCTTTCAGATCCGGATCATGCACTTTCTTCAGATGAGCTTTGGCTCTGCGCATGGTGCTACCGCTGTTACAAACGTTGTAATCAAGCCATAAAGTTGCCCGAAGTCTTCCTATCCATGCGGAAAATCGCCCTCGAGCGTGGGTTCACTTCTTCTTCGGAAAAGGCTTTCAGGAAAATAGCCGAGAACATCCCTCTCCCGCTCACAACAACTCTTGCCTGTTTTCACCCAGAGCGAGCTGGTCTCGAGCAGGAGAAAGTCCTGGAGAAGATTGAGCAGCTTTACGAGGAGCATCTGAAGAACGAAAAAGCGAAAAGGGCAAAAGAAGTCCGTGAAGAAAGAATCGCGGTCATCGGTTCCGGTCCGGCTGGACTCACGGTTGCATATGAGCTGAGTCGAAAAGGATTCGGCGTAACGATCTACGAGTCACTTCCAGAAGCCGGCGGCATGTTGAGAAAGTGTATACCGACTTTTCGTTTGCCGAGGCACTTTCTGGAAAAGGAAATCCAATCGATCAAGGATCTTGGCGTAGAAATAAAGACGGGTCAAACCATTGGGCAAGATCTGAACTTTAACGCCTTATGGAGAGAAGGCTACGGGGCAGTTTTCGTCGGCGTGGGAGCTCATAAAGCCCAAAAATTGCAGGTTGAAGGTGCGGATTTAGGCGGAGTAATTCACGCCCTAGATTTTCTTTGGCGCGTCAATTCAGGAGAGAACGTGAACATCGGCAAGAATGTCGTCGTCATCGGAGGCGGAAACGTGGCGGTTGACGCTGCCAGAACAGCCCTGGCAGCCAGAAAGGCTCTGGGAATGGGAGCGAAAGACGTCACTATTCTTTATCGCCGATCAAGGGAAGAAATGCCTGCAATTCCTTGGGAGGTCAAAGAGGCAGAAACCGAAGGGGTCGAGATCGAATTTCTTGTTTCACCAAGAAAAATCGTTGGACAGGACGGAAAAGCATGTGCTGTCGAATGCATCCGGATGGAACTCGGGGAACTCGACGAGAGTGGAAGAAGAAAGGCAGTTCCAATAGAGGGTTCAGACTTCAAGCGTGAAGCAGATATGGTGATCCTTGCAATCGGCGAGGCCCCTGATGTGGAGTTTCTCCCCAAAGAAGTGGAGTTAAGCGATGATGGCACCGTCTGGACCGATCCGATCACGATGGAAACGAGCATGAAAGGCGTGTTCGCAGGAGGAGACGCTGTTACAGGACCCGCGACGATTATTGAAGCAATCTGCGCAGGAGAACGGGCGGCGACCTCGATTGAAAAATACCTGGCATCATCGAACAGGTGACTTGATGGCTGAAAAGAAAGAGTCAGAATCTAAGCTGCAGGAAGAAGAGCCTAGAATAGGCGTTTACGTTTGCCACTGTGGCTTGAACATCGCCGGCTCCGTAGACTGCGAGGGAGTTGCTAAATTTGCCTCAACGCTTCCTCACGTCGTCATTTCTCAAGATAACCGCTACACCTGTTCAGATCAAGGACAAGAGGGAATAAAAAAAGACATCAAAGAGCATAAGCTCAACCGGGTCGTGGTTGCATCATGCTCACCGCGTCTGCATGAACCCACGTTCAGAAAAGCATGTGAAGACGCTGGTTTGAACAAGTATCTCTTTGAGATGGCAAACATTCGGGAGCATTGCAGTTGGGTTCACCTGTACGACAAGGCGTCAGCTACGGAAAAGGCTAAAGACCTTGTGAAGATGGCCGTTGCCAAAGTTGCCTTGCTCGAACCGGCTGAAGAGATAGAGGTGCCGATTGAACGCAAGACTTTGATCATAGGCGGCGGCGTCGCAGGCATTCAGGCAGCGCTCGACCTTGCAGATACTGGTTACAAGGTTTTTCTGGTTGAAAAGCAACCAAGCATCGGCGGAATGATGGCGCGTATCGACAAGACTTTTCCAACGATGGATTGTTCCATCTGCATCCTCGCGCCCAAAATGTCAGACGTGGGCCATCATCCAAACATCGAACTCCTAGCCAACAGCGAGGTAGCTGAGGTCAAAGGGTACATCGGCAACTTCCACGTCAAAGTGTTGAAGAAGCCACGCTACGTCACCAAAGACTGCTCAGCATGCGGAGAATGCGCTAAAGTCTGTCCGATAGTGACCCCAAACGAGTTTGACGTTGGCCTAGCTTCGAGACACGGTATCTACTCACCGTTCGCGCAGGCTGTTCCTGCCACTTACCTGATTGACATGAACTTGTGCCTCAACAAAGAAGGCGTTGTAGTCTGTGACAAATGCATGAAGGCATGTGAGAGAAACGCCATAGTTTTTGAAATGAAGACTGAAACGGTGAATTTTGAAGTCGGCACGATAATTGTTGCGACAGGTGCTGACGTTTTCGATCCGTCCACGCTGCCGCATTATGGCTATGGCAGGTTTGCGAACGTGATCACGTCGCTTGAGTTTGAAAGGCTGATTAACGCGGGAGGCCCATCAGGCGGCCATCTGTTGAGACCAAGCGACATGCAGATCCCAAAGATCGTGGCTTTTGTACAGTGTGTCGGTTCCCGAAGTGAAAGAAACGGGAGGCTTTACTGCAGCAACGTATGCTGCATGAACACGATCAAAGACAGTCTACTGATCAAAGAACATTGGCCAGACACTGAAATCTACGTTTTCTACCTTGACATAAGAGCTTATGGAAAGGGCTTTGAAGACCTTTACAAACGGGCAAGAAAGGCTGGAGTCAGATTTATCCGAGGGCTCCCGTCTGAGATAAAAGAAGACAGGAGAACCCGTAACCTGTGGCTCATGGGCGAGAACACCCTTCAGAAAGAGCTATACAAGATCAACGTTGACATGGCAATCCTCTCCGTGGGACTTGAATCCCGAAAAGACAGCGAAGCAGTGCAACGCTTGCTGACGCTTTCGAGAAATCAAGACGGCTTCTTCCTAGAAGCACATCCGAAACTGAGGCCGGTGGACGCTGCAACGGGCGGGGTCTTTTTCGCCGGCTGCGCAGAGTCGCCTAAAGACATCAAAGACAGCGTTACACAAGCAAGCGCTGCAGCGGCTCGAGCGGGCATTCTCATGGCGAAGGGGAAAGTAACCGTCGAGGCCATCACGCCTATAGTCCACCCTGAAAAGTGCAAGGCCTGTGGACTTTGCACAAAAGTCTGCCCGTACAACGCGATAAGTCTGAACAAGGAGCTGAAGCGAGTCAGCATCATAGAAGCTGCATGCGGCGGATGCGGAACATGCGCGGCCGAGTGTCCCTTCGGCGCTTTGACTCAGAGCCATTTCACTGACGAACAGATCCTTGCACAGGTAGACGCTTTGACGGAGCATGATGCGGATAAGAAGATCGTTGCTTTCTGCTGCAACTGGTGTTCATATGCAGGCGCCGACTTCGCAGGAGTCAGTAGAATGCAATATCCGCCTAATGTCCGCATCATCAGAACGATGTGCTCTGGGCGAGTGGCTCCCAGATTCGTTGAAAGGGCGTTTGCGAGGGGCGCCGCGGCCGTGATGGTTACCGGTTGCCACCTTGGAGACTGCCACTACATAAATGCGAATTATCAAACGCAGAAACGCGTGGAACGCCTGTGGAAGAAGATGGAGCAGAACGGCTTGAACAAGGAGAGGCTACAGCTGCTTTGGGCTTCAGCGGCGGAAGGAGAAAGATTCGCGTCGAAAGTTCGCGAGATGAAGACAATTGTTGACGCTGTCAAGCCTGAAGAAATAGAAAGAGCCAAGAAGGTATTTGAGAAAGCCTTGGAGGACAATTGAACATGCCTGAAAGGATCAAACATGCGCCGCTTGACAATAAGGATTTGAAGCATCCGGCAGCGGAGATTCACTTGGCCAAAGATCAATGCAAGGGCTGCGGATACTGCATAGAGTTCTGTCCCAAGAAGGTTTTCGAAGAATCCAACGAGATAAACGCGAGAGGAGTGCATCCTCCTCGGATCGTGGATGAAAGCAAATGCATTCTCTGCAGCTTCTGCACCGCGGTCTGTCCAGATTTTGCGATCTACGTCATCGAAAAACAATCGAATGGAGAGCGCAAGACATGATGGGCAAAAGATCGTTACTCACGGGCGCGCATTTCCTGAACGGTGACGTAGCGTGCGCAGAAGGGGCGATCGCGGCTGGTTGCAGGTTCTTTGCTGGCTACCCGATTACGCCGGCTACGGAAATTGCTGAGCATTTATCTCAGAGGATGCCTGAATTCGGAGGAATCTACATTCAGATGGAAGATGAGATTGCTTCGATGGCCGCTGTGATCGGTGCCTCCTATGCCGGATGTAAGGCGATGACGGCGACTTCGGGACCTGGCTTCAGTCTTATGCAAGAAAACATCGGGTTGGCCGTCATGACTGAGGCGCCGTGCGTCGTCGTCGACATCATGCGAGGTGGCCCAAGCACCGGACAACCTACACTTCCTGGGCAGCAGGATGTCATGCAAGCGAAGTGGGGTTCTCACGGTGATTATGGCATAATCGCTTTGTCTCCTTCTTCTGTTCAGGAAATGTTTGATCTGACTATCGAAGCGTTCAACCTGTCTGAGACCTACAGAGTGCCAACGTTGTTGATGGGAGACGAGATCGTAGCCCACATGTGGGAGAAAGTTGTAATACCATCGCCTGATGGGATAAGGACATTGAATCGTAAGAAGCCCACCGTTCCACGCGACAAGTATATGCCGTTTATGCCTGACGATGATCTGGTCCCGCCAATGGCCTGCTTCGGCGAAGGATACCATTTTCATGCAACTGGACTGACACATAATGAGCAAGGGTACCCGCAAACGACAAGCTCAGACGTGCAATCCAGGCTCGTGAATAGGTTGTGCCAAAAAATAAGCCAGAACGCTGACAAAATCACAAAGTTCGAAGGAACCATGTTAGGAGATGCTGATGTCGTGGTAGTAGCATATGGCATAGTTGCCCGCGGAGCGCTGAGCGCAGTGAGGAAAGCCAGAGCCTCCGGCATAAAAGCCGGCCTTCTGCGCCTGATCACTCTGTGGCCTTTTCCAGAGAAACAAGTCGCTGAAGTTGCTCGTCATGCGAAGGCATTTGTCATGCCTGAAATGAACTGCGGCCAGTTAGTGAGAGAAGTTGAGAGAGTAGCCAAGGAGACACCCGTGTTTTCTCTATCAAAGCTCGGTGAAGATCCTCATACTCCTGCGGAGATTCTTGAAGTCATAAGGAGGAGTGTCTGATGGTGCAAGAAGTAATTGAACATCCATACTTGAAGTATTTGAGGTCAGCCATGATCCCACACATATGGTGTCCAGGTTGCGGCAACGGCATCGTGCTTAACTGTTTTGTGCATGCTCTGGATGAGTTGCAGATGGATCTTGACAAGCTTGTCGTCGTGTCTGGCATAGGCTGCATCGGTCGAACGGCTGGCTACACGAACACTGACTCTTTTCACACCACACACGGACGTGCGCTGGCTTTTGCATCAGGAGTCAAGTTGGCAAACCCAGAGCTGCAAGTCGTGGCCGTCAGCGGAGACGGCGACCTGTTCGCGATCGGCGGAAACCACTTTATTCATGCTGCCCGGAGAAACATGGGAATCAAGGTGATCTGCGCGAACAATTTCAACTACGGAATGACTGGCGGCCAACAGGGTCCGACCACGCCGCTCGAGACCTTCACAACAACAAGCCCTTACGGGAACATTGAGCACCCGTTCAATCTGGTTCACTTGGCAGCAGCGGCTGGAGCGGTCTACGTGGCTCGTTGGACAACGTTGCACGTGCGCAGGCTGACTCAATCCATCAAGAAGGCATTGCAGAAAGAAGGGTTCTGCTTCATCGAGGTCGTTACTCCATGTCCAGAAATCTTCGGCCGATACAACAAGATGCACTCAGGGCTTGAAATGATGGATTGGTTCAAGAAGGCCTCGTCAGTTGAGAACTTTTCGGATCCAGCCAAAGCCGAGATCACGTTTGACCATATCGCCGTAGGCGAGTTTGTGGACATCGAAAAGCTCAGTTATGAGAAGATGCTCCATGAAAAGATCTCCAAGATCAACGAGAAGACGATGGAGCAGGTGAGTTGATCGTGAGGCTTGAGATAAGGTTCGCGGGATTCGGCGGCCAAGGCATAATAAAGTCCGGAATAATCACGGCTTCTGCAGCATGCATCCACGGTGGAAAAGATGCCGTTCAGACACAGTCTTATGGTCCTGAGTCAAGGGGAGGCGCATGCAAGTCTGAAGTGGTGATCTCAGAGGATGAGATTGACTTTCCAAAAGTGGTGGAGCCCGACATTCTGGTCGTAATGTCTCAACATGCCTACAATGATTACGTCGAAGACGTGAAAAGCGACGGGATAGTGATTTTGGATCCTGACATGATTCCACGGGAGAAGGAGACGAAACGCGTCAAGGTGTTCCGTGTTCCAGCCACGAAGATTGCTGAAGAACTCGGACGGAGAATAGTCGCCAACATCGTCATGTTAGGTGCCTTCGTGGCCATAACGAAGGCTCTAGACGAGAATGCCCTCAAAGAATCGATCAAAGAGAATATTCCGAAGGGAACTGAAGAACTTAACTTGGCTGCTTTCCAAAAAGGATACGACTACGGAAAAGACCTCATGAAAGCCTAATCTTGCTCGGCCGGCTGTTCGGCAGCAGGCTTTTCCGGTTGGACTGTCTGTTTCATGAGCTTTGAGCTTCTTATGCCCACGTGTCGTAGTGGTGCTATCTTCTTGGCTTCGTTGTAGATTTCTGAGGCTATCTTGCCTAGGACCATTTCCTGAGCGAATTGGTCTATCGTCAGTGCTGCAGCTTTTTCCTTGATGATCTTCGTCATTATAGCGCGCATGACCTTCTCCTGCGACGTCTTGACTCTGGAAAGTGTGAATGCTGAGATGGCTACTCGCATGTTGTATCCATCTTTCGTGGTTATGTTGAATAAGCCATCTACTTTTGTTGTTCTTCTTCTGACCAGGCTGCGCAGATAATCTCTCGAGTATTCATGACCCTTGAAGATTGTATGTGCGGTCTTGCCGTCGACCTCGTTTATCTGGAAGTACATTTTCAAGTACTGATGTGAAAAGTCGCCTGTAACGTCATAGAGCGTTGAGTCAATGGTTCTGCCGATCAGTTTCTCTGTTTCGGTAGCTGGCACGGATCCTAGTTCAGTGTTTCCAAAGTACGCTGGCGCTGTTACGTTGAACCATGTTTTGCTTCGCCACTTATCCCTTACTTTCTTCGCTTTTGAAGACAAGATTATCCTCCGAACGTAGGTTGTTGATTCGCATCAAAGTATTAAAAGTTTTATCCCAACAAACCAATGCTTTGTCCACATGGCGTTGATTATGACGACAGGAAATCAGTTGGTCAGAGTTTTTCGAGCCTCTGTATTTTTCTTCCAATTCCTTTTAGACAGCTTCATCTTCTAGTAGATTCCTCGAATTTTCAATGAAGTATTTCATCTTCCCAAGAAGCCATTTTGCTAGTTCTTTGCTTGACGCAAGATGATAGTAGTCACAATTGTCCAGAAAATCAGCAGCTTTGATGATCAAAAGCGTTTTTTCCAACGTTTTTGCAACGAACAAAGTTTTCCTTGTAGCGTTCGGTTTTATCTTCTATTGCTTCATCAAAGCTGTTTGCTTCAACGAGTTTTTTTGACTTCTTCTCCGAACTTGGATTTCACTTCCTCAATTTCAACATCAGTGTCCTCAATGACGCCGTGTAAAAGTGCCGCGATGACAGTGTTTTTCCCATAGTTGAGATTGTGGAGATGAAGTCCGACTCTAATGCTGTTCAAAATCACTGGTTTAGAATTCTTTCCAGACCTGTGTACCGCAAGAACCAGGAACTCGATTGCTTCTTCAATTTCCTTATCGATAGGGTATTCGGTCATAACCATCAGTAGACTGAATGACATCGTATAAGCTTGCATGGTTGGTGAGTCTAGGCGTTCTCTGAGTTATGGTTGGCTAAAAGCTTTGTCCTGGACCTAAAAGTGCGTTGCGCGACGTAGGCATTGAACCGATACTTCTAGAATGCCGCCCGCAACTAGGTCCTGGCCTATTGCTTGGGTTCTATTTTTCCTGTGCCGCCCATGTATTCTCTCAGGGCTTCTGGCACGATCACTGAACCGTCTTCTTGTTGGTAGTTCTCGAGTATTGCTACTATTGTCCGGCCCGTGGCTATGGCTGTTGAGTTCAGCGTGTGCACGAATCCCTTAGGGGGCTCCCCCTCTTTCTCTCGATACTTTATCTTCAGGCGTCTGGCCTGATAGTCGGTGCAGTTGCTGCATGAGACTATTTCGCGGTAGTTGTTCTGCGCTGGCATCCACGCCTCTATGTCGTATTTCTTGGCTGCAACCGTGCCTATGTCGCCTGTGCAAACGTTGACCACGCGGTATGGCAAGCCCAGTTTCTTAACAAGCTCTTCTGCATTGTGCAGAAGTTGTTCATGGATTTCCCACGAGTCTCCAGGTTTGCAGAAGACGAACTGTTCAATCTTGTTGAACTGGTGTGTTCGGAAAATCCCCCTTGTGTCCTTGCCGTGTGCTCCTGCTTCTTTCCTGAAGTTTGTGCTTATGCCGGCCATCTTGAGCGGCAGGTCTTTTGCATTGAGGGTTTCATTCATGAACATTGCAGCCATAGGATGCTCCGACGTCGCTATCAGATAAAGATCCTCGTTCTCGATCTTGTACAACACGTCTTCGAAGTCGCCTAGGGCCACGACCCCCTCGTAGGGTTCTCGTCTCATCAAGAACGGTGGTTCAATTGGCACATAACCTTTCTTAGCCACTTCTTTCAAGGCAAAGGTCCTGAGTGCCAGGTCGAGAAGAACGCCGTCTCCTTTCAAGTAGAAGAACCTGGCCCCTGAGATCTTCCCCGCTCTTTCAATATCCATAATATCCAAGTTTAAGCCTATTTCCACGTGTCCCTTCGGCGTGAAAACGAACCTAGGGAGTTTTCCCCAAGATCGCGTTTGAACATTGTCATTCTCATCTTTTCCGGCTGGAACGGACTCGTGCAGCAGGTTCGGAAGCCGCATAAGATACTGTTGCATTTTTTGCTCGTTTTCGTCCACTTGCTTCTCAAGCGCCGTGATTTCAGCGTCAATTCCCTTTCCTTTCTTAATCTCAGTGGTAGCCTCTTCTCCCTTCTTCTTCAAAGCAGCAATGTTTGTTGTTATCTGTCTTCTTTCGTGTCGAAGTTCATTCAGCCTCGTCAGGCTTTCCCGCCAAACGCGGTCATCCTGAACGAGCTCTTCGATCATCCGCAAGTTTTCAGGGTCTCCTCTCTTCCGCAGATTCTCTTTGACCATCTCCGGGTTTTCACGGATCATTTTCATGTCAAGTATTCTTTTTCACATGCACTTTCGCCGGACAACTCCAGCCAGCTTCGTAACTGTAGCCTTAAATAAACTATTTAACCTTACGAAGCTCTGGACCTGATGAGGACACTTCAAGTTTCTGTTTTATCATTCAGTCGAAGGTTGCGAAGCCTGTTCTGACACTCGCGTCGTTGCCTCTATCGTTTTCTCGGCTATCGAGGCCGAAAAGAGCAAGTCGTCGATAGTCGCGATAAACTTG
>JBGPBS010000014.1:0-28064 GCA_041481365.1 Bathyarchaeia archaeon | reverse complement strand
TTCTGAACATCATCTATACCGAACCAGATGTCCCTGTTCAGCACGTTGTAATCAATTTGCGTCCCCACTAGGGTGACTTCCTCCCCGGAAGGAGCTCGTAGTTTAGTGCCGTCTGCATACAGAACGTCGTGCTCAAAAGGCTTACCTACGCCGACGACAGTCACGTTGTCGACAATCACATGCGAATTCCATGTTCTGACGCCTATGGCGCCATCTGAAAAGGTAGTGTCATTCACGGACAGCTCGAGCAAGCCATTCAAATACAGAAAAATTGAGTCACTAAAGGTCTTGATCGAAATATTGTACCAAACATCATTAGCAACATCTCCTCTGTCGCCGGCAAAAGCCAATTCCTCGGCAACGTGATTGACCATCCTTGAAATTGAAACTTTGTGACCCCAACAACCGATTCCTGCCCAGTAAAAATTGCCCGAGTCACGAAGGCGAACGCAAAGAGCGACCTCAGCTCTCTGGCTGTCAAGTGCGATCTTTAAACTCGCGTTCAGAACGCAGTTTTGCCAAAGGAAGTCTTCAGTAAAAGCCAAGCCTTCAGAATCACTGGAACAATCAAGTGAACCATTAGCTGCGTTCCATACTCCTCCAGCCACATTCCAACTGAAAGGTTCATCAAACCCGTAAACGCGCCATGCCTTCCCGAAATCCCTCGCCACCAGCGCCAAGTCTTTACCGTCTGCCATACCATTCTCATCAACGTCCGCCCTCGAATCCCATTGTGGCCATCCCGGGCACGAGCCAAACGCAGCGGCAACAATGACAATGTCTCCGGAGTTGACTACTCCATCGCCGTTAACATCGGTTCGCAGCAGCCTAAGAGTTGTGGTTTCTACCCGTGATGCGCCCACTGAAGAAGCATGGACAACTGAACAAACGGAAGGAATTCCAGGCACTATCAACGCAAAGATACATAACTGAATAAGAAACAAGGAAACTCCATTCATCATCGCGAATACCCTCTCCTCCTCCAACTGATAATGAATCGATATACTAGTTGTTAAGGCTTCAGGAACAAGCTTCTACCTGTCCAATAGCAGTCTTCAAACCAAAAAAAGACACTCTCGGCGGCACAAATATTCTTGTTTGGAAATACTTCTTAAGAGCGAAAATTCACGTATGAAAACCAGATAAGGTTACAGAACATGCCGAGAATCACGTTCAAACTACATTGGCACCCCTCGATCACACAGACCAGCCTAGCGTTTGTTCTCAAAGCAGCAGTAGTTGTCACAGCAACTCTGACTCTCTTCTTCCAGGACCTGATGTTGGTTTTCAACGACGCTCTGCAGAACGAGGCGACAAGCTACATTCTCGCCATTCCTTTCATCTTCGCCTACCTCATCTACCGCAAAAGAAAAATGCTCAGAGCCGCAATTCCCCTTCAAGGAGAAAGCTACCCTGAGAACACCAGACACTTCGGCGCGTTAGGCGGTATCCTGCTATGCGCAACAGCCGTAATACTCTACTGGTACGGCTCCTACACGTTCACTCCGCTAGAATACCATGTCCTGACGCTTCCTATCTTTGCGGCAGGACTGACTCTGGTCCTGTTTAATCCGCAGACTCTTCGCCAAGCAGCCTTCCCCATAGCCTTTCTAGTCTTTCTTGCCCCACTACCCTCAGAAATCACCTATAACCTAGGCTCAACCCTGTCAGTAATAAGCTCAGAAGCTTCAAACAGAATAGTTAGCCTCTTGGGCATACGCTCAACCCTCTCCAGCCTATCAGGCACACCGGCCATAACCATAACCCAGGCAAACGGTACCACACTGCCCCCATTCACAGTGGACATCGCATGCTCAGGCATATACAGCCTAATAGGTTTCTTGGTATTCGCAGCCTTCATAGCCTTCGTTGTCAGAGACAAACTCTGGAAGAAAGCCATAGTCTTCCTTATAGGCTTCCCCCTCATCTACTCCCTCAACATTCTTAGAATAACCCTAATCCTCCTGATCGCCTACCAATGGGGCGAACAATTAGCTCTCAACATATTTCACTTGTTAAGCGGATGGATTCTAATTTTCTTGGGCACGCTGGTACTGTTGATAATATCTGAGAAACTCTTCAAAACACAAATATTCACTAAGAAACAGACTCAACACGATTGTCCAAGCTGCAACCCTCATCCTTCCGACCAAATGGAAGATTTCTGTCTCAGATGCGGAAGACTCGTCAAACATCCGCAGGCAAAACCGAGAAAAATAGACGCTGCAAAAATAATCGCGATAGCTTTGGTTGTGAGCCTTCTAGTGTCTATCCAAGCTCCAGTATTTGCATTGACACAAGGACCAGCTCAAGTCCTAGTTGAAACCGCTGGAGGCCAGCAGGGAAACACGCAAATCTTCCCCCGAATACCTAACTACACGCTTCAATACTTCCAACGCCAGACCGACTTCGAACAACTCTCAGGACAAGACTATTCACTTGTCTACTCATACACGCCACAGGATCCTGAAAAAGAAACAATCTTCATAGGACTCGAAATCGCCCAAACTATAACACCCTTGCACCGCTGGGAGATCTGTTTAGTCACTTGGCCACAAGCTCTAGGCTACCAGCCTACAGTGGAACAGATGGATCTGAGAGACGTGGAAATTCTGCAAAACCCCTCAATAATCGCAAGATACTTCGCTTTCAAAGACAAAAGCGACAACCAAATCGAGATCGTTCTATACTGGTATGAAAACGCGATCTTCACCACAAACGGCACATCACAGCAAAAATACGTAGAAATTAGCGTAATAGCTTATGCCAACGCACCGCAAGACATACCGAGCTTGGAAAACGAATTATTGCCTTTCGCAACTGCAATAGTGAATTATTGGCAGCCAATAAAGATGTGGACGGCAGTCGCGATAACATTATCCAGAAATGGCATCACTCTGGCTGAAATCACAATTGCCCTCTTAGGTGCAATCATCATTTTCTACACTTTCGAAACGATAAAACAAAGACGAGCGAACGCTGTAGCTTACCCGAAACTTTCATCGCAAAACAAGCAGATCATCGACACAATAACACAAACAGGAAAAACCACAAAACCAACACTAGGAGCAATCGCTGACACATACAAGGGCAGAACAGGAATCCAAATAGAGGAGAAAGACCTAGTACAGAAACTCTCAGAAACAGAGAAAACGGGCATAATAGCCAGCGCAATAGCCAACGTCCAAGACGAACCGACCCGCATCTGGAAAACCAAATTGACCATCAAGAAGAGCGGAGGACACAAACGACTAAGTATGTCGAAGCAGATGATAACCTCACGCTTGAAGTGGAAGAGAGGAACATAGAGTGCGCGTGAGAATCAAACTCGTAAGCTCCACAATCGTGGCCATGCTTCTGCTGGGCGCGATCTCTCTGGCTGCCTCAATCGGTTACAATTCTTCCGTACTTGCGTTCATAGGCCTCGGCCTAGTCTTATGGGGAGCGGTCCTCCTCTACATCAGACCTGAAGAATACACGAGAAAAACCCTCTTGGAAGCAGCACTCTCAACTCCGCTTACAACGCTAAGCCAGATGATACAAGAACTCGGCTACAAAGGAGACGCAACATACTTGCCACCAAAATACTTCACAAACCCAGAAGCCACCAAGGTATACATATCAAAAATCAAGCATGCAAGTCTCCCAACACCAGAACAAACCCAACTATACGAAAACCAATCCATAGGCCGAACCGCACAAGGCCTGCTAATCACACCGCCCGGTGTTCAACTGTTAAACCAGCTGGAAAAATCTCTCGGCACAAGCTTCATAAGAACAGACCTCAAAAACCTGCAGCAGAACCTCCCAAAACTCTTCATTGAAGATCTCGAAATCTCCGAAAACCTAGAGATCGAGATGCAAAACGATCCGGCCGAAAGAAAAGGAGACGACCAAACCTCCGTCACCAAGAAGAAAAACACAAAGATCCATGCAAGAATAACCAAACCAATCTACGGAAACATATTCAAAGAAGCCGAAAACTCCCCACAATCAATTGCCCTTATCGGTTGCCCAATCCGCAGCGCCATCGCCATGGCCCTAACCAAGACAACAGGCAAGCCCGTGAGGATATTTGGAAACAAGAGTTCTGAAGATGGCAGCATTATGGAAGCAACATACGAGATCATAGAGGAATAGCAAGATGGATTTTCCATTAGGTTTCTGGGACATAAGCCTATGGCTAGGCATCACAGCCATATTCCTACTCACAGCTTCAGGACTCATCTCGCCATACTACGGAAAAACAAACCTGATAGTCAACAAGAAAAAACTGAGAAACACCGCACTAGTCGTGTCGACACTCTTTCTGATAACCGTCGCAGTAAGAATAGCCAGCATAATAATCAACCCATAACGCGCGCTGCAAGACCAATCGCGAATGTTTATTAGTGCGACGGGGTGGAAAGGCTTGGAAAAAGCGCAAGAGATCGGTAAGACCTCAGCTATTGGCAGCTTCCAGTTACTCATAGGCGTAGCCACGTCATCGATAATCATGGCTGTCGGAACCGTAATCTTGACGAGGCTGTTGGGGATTGACAATTATGGCTTATACACGTTGGCTATGGCTCCCAGCGTCATGATAAACCTGTTCCGAGACTGGGGAGTCAACAGTGCCGTTACAAAACATGTGGCCAGCCTTCGAGCTGAAGGCAAAGACGCAGAGACCTGCGACATCGTCGTTGCTGGTATAACCTTTGAAGTCGCCACTGGCGTGACCCTGTCCCTCTTGAGCTTTCTGCTAGCAGGATTCTTCGCATCGGTCCTCAACAGACCCGAGATCTACCCGTATATGTCAATCATGTCCATCGCGATACTCTCAGGTTCACTACTAACAGCCGCTCAATCGAGCTTCATCGGTTACGAAAGAATGAAGCTAAATAGCTTCACGATAATCTGCCAAGCCATCGTCAAAACCGCAGTTGGACCCGTCCTAGTTCTTCTCGGATACGGAATCCTCGGGGCCGTCGTCGGCTACACCCTAGGCTTCATCACCGCGGGACTAATCGGAATAGCAACACTCTACCTCATCATTTACAGGCCGCTAGCCAAGTGCAGAACAGCCGAACGGAGCATTTCCAAAACCCTGAAGCCCATGCTAAGATACGGTATACCGCTGAGCATATCCAGCATCCTACTCGGCATTCTAACACAGTTCAACGCTTTAATGATGGGCATCTATCTACCCAACACAAAGACAGGCAACTCACTGATAGGCAACTATGGAGCCGCCGTCAACTTCTCCGTACTACTAACCTTCTTCACCATCCCAATCGGAACTGTGCTGTTTCCCGCGTTTGCAAAGCTCAACTCAAAGAACGAGCATGAACTCCTCAAAACAGTCTTCGCATCTTCCGTAAAATACACCGCCATACTCCTCATGCCAGCAACAATGGTCGTGATGGCCCTGTCAACCCCAATAGTGAATACTCTGTTCGGCGAACAATACGCCTCCGCACCGTTCTTCCTAACCCTCTACGTTATCACTAACTTGTTCGCAGTCGTCGGCAATCTCAGCCTAGGCAGCTTCCTGACCGGCCTCGGCGAAACAAAAGTGCCGATGAAACAAGCCATCCTAAACGTGTCGATCGGTCTGCCACTAGCGGTTCTACTGATCCCCCCCTTCAAAGTACTAGGTGTCATAATCGGAACTCTCGTGTCTGGAATCCCAAGCATGATATGGGGTCTCCACTGGGTCTGGAAACACTACGAAGCCAAAGCTGAATTCCACTCATCAGCAAAGATTCTCTTAGCATCAGCCCTTGCCGCCATCGCATCTTTCACAGCCACGAGACTATTGCAGACGGCCGCTTGGGCACAACTTGTTTTCGGCCTTACCGTCTTCCTAATCATCTACGTTTTAGGAGCACCCCTAATAGGTGCTATAAGCCAATCCGACATCGATGCCCTCAGAAACATGTTCTCAGGCCTGGGAGTCGTCTCAAGAATAATCAACATTCCGCTAAACGCCGCACAAAAAGCCGCACGGGCACGCAAACAAAGATAGAACAAACACAGTCAACCCTTAAGTTGCGAGATAGAACTTACCTCTATAAGAAAATTCCTTTAGGCTCAATAACGCCTGGGACGATTAGCGCGCGCTATTGTCTATGGTCAAGGCACTGTTTGCAGGAGCACCCTCACGTCCATTCGCTATTTATATCGTGAACGACCGAGGCAATTGGAACAACAAAATGATGCTGATCCCCCCGAGGATTCCAGGAACCGCGGAACAGGTACGTACTAACGCCTCAGGAAACATCCAAACCACACTAATATGAAATGCTCCACTGACCCAAGCGGATACGACATCGTCGTCGACATCAACAACAACGGACGCTATGATGTTACCACCGACGTTCTACAGAAAGCCCGAATCGATGCATACCCCTCGCAACACTGCGGAGTATTCGTGCTACCGCTCCCCGAATACTGGTCAGGAACTATACTCGGACTGACCAGCTTCTTCGCGGCACTAGGCCTCTTGGGTCTAATAAAAGGAAGACATGCCGCCAAACCGGATCATGTTGCCACGCGCCAACCTAAGTGGCGCGCGCCGAAGACACGTCTGGATTCCAGGCAGATCAAACCCTGCAACCACGCATGTCTCCAGTGGATACGCTATTCACCGCGGTAGCGAAACGAAACATGGAACAACATCAACGCGGAACCATAAACCCTAAAACCTAATAACAAACCCTGACAAGCCAATAGCCAAGGAGCCAAAGAGATTGCCCAAAGAACCCGCTGAAGAGGAACTGGACCGACAAATAATCCACACTGTTGAAACATCAAAACCCGAAAACGTCAAACAACTAATCGACCAAGTGCAAGCAATATCACCAAGGCCTAAACATGAAATACTGGACCGAATAATGCAGCTGCAGCAAGAAGAAAAAATCAGTCTCAAGCCCTCCCAAACGCCAACACCAGTGAAGCTCACCAGCTACCTAGGCTCAAACCAGGCCCTCTGGTACTGGATCACCATGATACTCGCAGTAGCAACAGCGATTGTCGTGTTCACGGTTCCTCAAGACGCTTTCCCGCTGGTCTACGTAAGATACGTGCTCGGCACAATATTCATCCTGTGGCTGCCAGGCTACGCATTCATAAAAGCACTATTCCCACAGCATCCACCATTCGCCAAAGGCATAGCACACACGCTAGAAACATCAGAAAAAAACATAGATGCAATCGAACGCGCTGCCCTAAGCATAGGCATGAGCCTCGCGCTCGTTCCCATAGCAGGCCTACTACTAAACTACACGCCTTGGGGCATACGCCTGACACCAATCGTCCTAAGCCTACTCGCGCTGACGATAATATTCGCCACAGCCGCAATAATAAGACAACACAACATCAAAACCCCAACAAACACGCTTCCTAACACACGAACAAACCCAAGCAAACTCTAGTTATCTTCTATAGCAATATTCCTTAGATGTTTATAAGAATCCAAGCGAACCCTATTCTGCTTGAGGAGAGAGAGGAATGGACAAAAGAATAATCCTCACAGTATTCACAATCATAATGACAGCAGCGTTCATCAGCGCAGCAAAAGCCCAAATCAACCTCACAATCACAGTCACAGACGCAGGGGGCAATAGCCTCGGCACTACCGTACCCATCAACACAATAGTCTACGTACATGCTTTCTACGCAGACGCAGGCACAGGCGCACCAGCCACAGGCGTACTAGCAGTGTACTACAACAACGCTGCAACGCCAACGGCAACGTTGTACAACGGCATAGTCACAAGCGGACAAACAATAACCCAAACATACAACCTCACAAAAACAGGCAACTACGAATTCAGATGGACGTGCACAGAAGCAACAGCAGGCACAAACGGCATAGCACTACAATGCATAACAAGAAGAGGACTAACCAGCTACCCACTAACAGTGCTTCCACTGCCAGAACCAGGAACCATCGCAGGCCTAATCATGGCCCTATCAGCATTCGGACTACTGGCTGTAAAAAAAGCAAAACACCAAACAGAAAACTCAAAAACCCCTCTTTAACAGCCCAGGCCTAGCGAGCGAAGCACTTCAACATGCTTCCCGAAACAGGATCAGCCCCAACCACACTATTAGTATCATCAACAGCCCTCTTCAGCAGCTGCTCACCCACATACACTTCTCTGACCAGATGCATTATTGCCTCGTCTGAATGAGACAACAACACCGGCCCATCAAAGCCCACGTAGCCAACAGCGCCCTGATTAATGAATTCCTCAGCAATCAATGGGTCATCGGCCCCGTCACAACCCATCACAACCACAAGCGAACCGTTAAACCTGCCCGCCATAAGCCTCCGCACAAAACCCCAATTCACCCCAAAAACAGGCCGCGAACCATCATCCGCAATGGCCTCCTTCACCAAACGAAAACCCTGCTCCCCCGAATACCTATCACTGGCATAGGGCTCAGCCGTGAAAAGATAAAGCTCCCTACTAGACGACAGCGCGCGCGCACTGTGCACCCTGAAAATCACCAGCTTGTAACCACTCGGAAACCTCTCCAAAAAATCCACCGTCACCACACCTCCCTCAAAAAAGTCCACACTGAACCCCGCGCCCCGCAAAGTCCCGTTAACATAACCCGTGAACTCGTCATTCGAGTAATTCCCAGACAAAGCATCAACCACCACCGCCCTAAGCGAACCATCACTCACACTGCCGCCTAGGCTACTGCCGTTCGAAGGCACACGTACCCCGCTAGAACCCGAGAAAAAGCCCTCAAAATAAAAAGAAACAACAATGACGATACAGAAAACCGACAAGAACGTAACAACAGCAGAGACCTGTCTCATCCGCTTCTTATGCTCAGAAACCTCATGCCCTATGCCCCGAGGCCCACGCTTTTCCTTAGCCAACCGCACGCAACGAAACATGCAACTCACAAAACTAACCCTGCTCTCAGCTAAGCTTTCCTGTAATAGACGATTAGTGGAACCGCAACAGCCGAAGCCCCCAACAACGCCGCCACTGCCAACAACCCAGCTCTGTCAGGCATGCCTGAATCTACCACGCGCCCGCCCACAGTAACCTCCTCAAAAATCCTCACATGAACGTGACAAACATTGTTACCATAATTCTGGTCCGTCCAGTCAAAGATTCTGAACGCAACAGCAGCACCCGCACCCGCATAGTAAAGACTGTAAGTATGATTCGTATCCCCATTACTGAAGGCCCCCCAATTCATATCCTGGCCATTAATCTGCAGAAACGAGTGACCATCAGGGCGATAGTGGTCTAGCCAATCCCAAGAATCGGCGCTCTTCGTCGTGTAATACTGCGCATCAGCCGCCAAATTATGCGGGTCATCATAAAACCATATCTCCGACGCCACAATACGGTATGGCGTGCCAGCATTCAATGGCGAAGAAGTAACAGGTGTCCCCGAAGAATACACATCGCCCTCCCAGATGAGAGTCTCCTTCGAGCCGGGATACGCGGCCACAGCCATCGACAGGCACACTGCAAGCAGCATCGAAGAGAGGAAACACCCAAATGTCGAGTAACGTTTCACGAAGCATCACCCCAACGAAGCCCTATCTGTTCCTGTGGGTATAAAGACTTTTCGAAAAAACAGCGGCATCCAGTGATCTGACTGAAATCAGAAAGATCAAGGTCGAGCAGGATGGGCCAAACTCATCGACGCCAGACGGTTGAAGAGAGAGAAAATGGTTGATGCTGGGGCCTCATAGCCCGCTCAACATCTATCCTAGTCTTTGATCGTACTACTACTTCGGAGCCCTGCGGGATTATTGTGTTGCCGTGATGGTTATGTCGAAGCTGAAGTTTGTGATGCCGCTGATGCTTGACGAAACGCTAAGAGTCAGCGTAGCTTGGACCACTGAGCCAACTGCAAGCACGTAATTCTGCCTATTCCACGTTAACGTGAAGTAGCTTGAAGCCGAAGATGGCGTCCAGTTGCCTGTTGACATAGTTAATGTCACGGGCACATTGCCCTCGTTCTTCAAGTAGGCCGTTGCGTTTGTCGAACCGCCAGGATCCAATGTTCCCCAACTGATGCTCGGAAGCGCGGTCGTGCAACCACTGTCAGAATACACGCCAACCACTACCGATGCCGGAGGTGGGGGCGGGGGCGGCGTAACTACTCTAATGTTGCCAGAATTAGGAATCGTGTGAGTCGTAACAAGCGCACCCAAAGCGCTCACGACGATGCTCATGACCGCTATTGCCAGAACTGTTCCGATAGCTGCTTTCTGCATAGCCATAATCTTTCACCGATGCCAAAAGGGACATCGCAAGTCTTAATAAACATTATTGCCTACATGAACAACACAAATACACATCACAAAACATACACACAACCAAGAAACAAGCAACACCGCCCAAAAGAATATAGATCCTGTACAACAAAGCCCAAAGACGCTGAATACTCATCGCAATTTCATAAAACCTTTAACGGCCCAAGACGCCATCCAACCATCAACCCCGAAAAAGAGGTTACACATGAACAACCCCCTGCACAAACTCATCAGGCTACTATTCTTGCCAATCGCAATCCCCATCTGGATAATCGGATAGACCCTACTCTGGACAGACTCTCGTGAACAGCAACAAACTGAAAGACAAACACAGGCACAAGCAATTCAAGAAGATGATTCGATCACAATCATCACTGTCACGCCGACAGAATGCGAAGCATAGCAACCCTGCGGGTCACGCTTAAGTCTAATCCGTTTTATCGGCAACTATTCAGCCAGCACGATTAAATGGCAGTTGTCGATATCCAAACGGGAGCATGAGCGCGCGCGGCCCCGTCAATCGCTCAGGAATTTATCAATCAGGGCGCCGTCGGATGTGTGGGCTTTGATGGGCCTGTGTTGTTGTCTCATTCGGATAGCGCGGTTCTAAGCTTAATTGAGGGGTTATACCTGAAAGAGCAGCGGTTGAAAGAGGCTGTTGGGGATACAGATAGCCACATCGGTCCTGATCCAGCATCGGGCAGCATCTTAAGATGCTACACCGGCTGATGCTTTTGGGCTCTGTTATTGTGTTCCTGTTATGGTTGTGTTGAAGCTGAAGGTTGTGATGCCGCTGATGCCTGATGAGATGCTGAGGGTGAGCACGGCTGAGATAACTGAACCAGAGGATAGTACGTAGCTTTGCCTGTTCCACGCCAGAGTAATGTTACCTGAAGCGGATGGTGGGTTCCAATTGCCAGTCGTCATGCTTAACGTTACGCCTACGCTACCTTCATTCTTCACGTAAATTGTCTGTGTTGCTGTGGCCCCTGGGCTCAAGTTTCCCCAACCGATATTGGAAAGCGCGTTTACGCACCCACTGTCAGAGTATACTCCTATTTGCACTGTCGGAGGAGGAGGTGGTGGAGGCGCGTATGACAATGTGCCGCTGTTAGTAATCGTGCGAGACATGCTGAGTGCACCGAAAGCGCTCAAAACCACACCTATGGCTACTACTGCAAAAACTAAACTGAATGTTGATTTGCGCATGGCCATCCTTTTACACCGGGCAAATAAGAAATCGTAAGTCTTAATAAAGCTTATTGTCTACGTTAACAACACAAATACACATGACCAAACATGCACAAAAACAAAAAACACTCAAACAAACTCAAAAACTCTTCGATCTTGTACAACAGACCTGAAACTCGCCTTGAATACAGATTTCGGCTTCATAAGAGAGATTAATAATGCGCTACCTCAGTCAAACGTCAAACTCAAAAGGGGTCAACACGTGAACAAGCCAATGCGCAACAACATAATCAAGCTAATACTCTTGCCAATAGCGATCATCCTGTGGATAGTCGGATGGAGCATGGTTTGGGCGGCTTCAGGCAAAGAACAAAAAGGCCGACTGGAGTGTGATAGAGCAACTCCGGATGAAGGCCTAATCGTGGTAGTGCCTGTGATACAGGAAGAATGCGAAGCATAGCCCGTGTTAAGGCTGCTTATTTTTGTCCATGTGCCAATCATAATAGTGATTTGACCAATTGGCGAAGTATGGCGGGTTGGAATCATATATGGTCGTGGGATGCTGTGTCGCCCATGAACTCCATCGATTATTTGCAAGTAGGCTTGTTGAATGAAAGCTTGTGGTTGGAACGTAGAACCAGTTGTTAGTCGACGTGAAGACTTCGCAGAATTCTCCTGTGCGCTCTGCAGATCGTAGTCCTATGTTTGCCAATTCAAGAAGGTTCCACCGACTATTCCACCAGATCCACGATGCCCAACTTCCACTTCCCTGGTAGCTAATCGCAAAGTAATAACTGCGACCTACGACCAACGGATATTGATAATAGAAACGCCAATCGTTATGCTCCGTATCGTATTCGGTCACGTATTGCTTATCAGGCTTCCAACTTACTTCGGACCAGCCAACCTGTATCCACTTGGTGCGATTTGAACTATAAACCATAATCCAAGCATAGAAAAACTCGCTATGGCTCTGGCCGTGGGGCACGCTTGGGTTTGATACGCTGATTCCTGCACACACTCCCTGACTTCCTCCATAGCTGGTTTCGGCGCCAAGAAACTTGTAAGACCACGTTGCAGAAACGCTTGAAGGTTCAGAAGGCGTAGGATTGCTTGGCCACGTCTCGGCAGTAGCGCTAAACGCCGAGAACGCAGTAAGGGCGATCAACACGACGAACAGCAAACCAGTAGCATCAATCTTGGCTCTCATTTCTGTTAACCCCAACTTGATGGTTCCGAAGGTGAATTCTGCCTGACCTCATGCGATTTGGAAATCACGCGCTATGCCGGCCTTCAAATGTTCACGTGCAGGGCAAGTTGAAATCTTCTAGCTGACCGTCCATCTGTCTGGGTGGTTGTATCTGACGGTTGGGCCTTCACGTAGCAAAACATTCACGACTTCCAAGAACTGTTTGCTTGAGAGTTTCTTTCCCATTTGGCCGGCACCTCGAAAAAGAAGATTCGCAAATCTTAATATAAGAAGAATTGTGGAAACCCCAATATGACAAAAGCCGATATATCCAACGCTAGACCCATCCCACAGACGACCAATCGCCAATCAAACCGCTTTCGCATCCACACCCACAAACAACGAAGAACGAACCTAAACCGAAACAGCTCCAAAAGAAGCCTCAACCAACATAACGCAATGACTGAAAAAGAGTACAAAGCACAATCCACCAATCACGCTGGGTTAACGCTGACGTCGCAGCAGCATCGACGGCTCGTTCACTTTCAGCCTTAAGACCTAGAATTACTACTCGATGAAGCTCACAACATAGCCTCAACATACCACATTAGGTCGACGAGTGTGTTTTCGTCAGTTAATGTTGGTAGCGCGCGCCTTGAATCATATGCTAAGAGTCTCCCTCAATCTGCTTTCCCTTCACGCAGTAGCCTTGGGGTTGTCAGGAAGAGTTGGTAGCAAAACGGAAGACTGTGAAGAAAACAAGACCGAAGCCTTACACTGCCGGCGAGGTCAATCGCATCATAGACGCTTTTGCACATCCGTTTTTCAAGTTCAGCAGCAGCTTCATTCTTGTCGACGAGGTTCTGCATGCGATGGTCGAGCAGAATCCCCGTGTAAGCATCAAGAAATTTGTGCGGTACAGTCTTCCAGAACTGGAAAAACAGACAAGCAAGAAACGCAGAAAGACAACGTAAAGCCGAGTATTAGATCGCAAAACAAGAACATAGCACGCGCTAATACAGAGAGCGAAGTAAGGCTTTGATAGACTGCTCATCTCAAGCTGAGTCCACACTGATCGCTCACGTGCTACGTACTGTTTTTTTTGAGACAAAATCCAAATAGCGCGCGCTAATACTATCTTCACTAAGAAATCGTGGGCTGACCACGTCTTTGGCAACGCTCAGAATAGTTGGCGATGGAAGACGCAGAGGTAACACAATGACAGAACACACGATGCTTATCACAGGTGGAGCTGGCTTCATAGGCAGCCACCTGGCCAAAGCACTGTTAGACGAGGGACACAAAATAGTGATACTTGACAACTTCTCCAACGGAAAACCCGAAAACATACAACAACTGTTGGAAAATCCTTCGCTGACCCTAGTCAAGGAGGACTTGAAAAAGCCGAAAGAACTATTGCCTAACGTAAGAGCCTCAGACGTAATATTCCATTTGGCTGCGAACCCCGAAGTGAAGATAGGTGAGACCGAACCTAAGACGCATTTTGAAGAGAACATCTTAGCAACTTTCAACGTGCTCGAGGCGGTGAGGAAAAGCGAAAAACCAAAGATCATAGTCTTCGCCTCAACATCCACCGTGTACGGGGAAGCCGAACAAGTGCCGACGCGTGAGGAGTATGGACCGCTTATACCCATCTCAACCTACGGAGCATCAAAGCTCGCCTGTGAAGCCCTCATCACAAGCTACGCGTACACGTTCAATCATCGAGCGTTAATCCTGCGGCTGGCTAACGTGATAGGCTCAAGATCGAACCACGGAGTTATAGTTGACTTCATCAAGAAAATCAGCGCTAACCCAAAAGAACTCGAGATACTTGGCGATGGGAAACAGCAGAAATCCTACGTGTACGTGTCTGACTGTATCGATGCGATCATGCATCTGACCTGGGCCTTCTCGAAGGGCGACGAAAGAGTCGAAATCTTCAACCTGGGCTCCGACGACAAAGTCACCGTCGCACAAATCGCTGAAATCGTCTCTGAAGAAATGAAAACGCCCGATATTAAGTACAAGTTCACCGGCGGAGTTGAAGGCGGAAGAGGATGGAAAGGCGACGTGAAAATCATGCAATTATCAATTGACAAACTCCTGAGAACCGGGTGGAAACCGACGCATTCAAGCGAACAAGCTGTAAGACTCGCGGCTAGAGTTCTAGTACGAGAAAACAAGGATCGCTGACATGCTTATTCATCGACCAGAGCACGATACTCTGGCCTTACCGCTTCGTCTTCAGTTGCTTCTTCAGCAATTCCTCGGCCAATTTGACTGCTTTGGGCAACTGTTGAGTCTGTGTTCCGCCGCCTTGAGCAAAGTTTGGTTTCCCACCGCCTCCCCCCCCCATGATCGCAGATGTCTCTCTGACTATGATGTTTGCGTTCACGCCCTTCTCGACAGCGACTTTTCCAGCCATCACCATTATCCTCGCGTTCTTTGCGTCTGATCCATAGAAAATCGCAACTGCTCCATCATTCCTCCTGATTATCTCATTCGCTGTGCAAACCATCCTGTCAACATCAACTGACCCTTCAAAACCGCGCGTGACAAGCCTGACTCCGTCTACGTCCTCGCCAGATTCAACCTCAGCCTTGGCTCCTAAACCTGTGCTTTCACATGTTGCTAGTTCCTTGATGAGCCTTCTTCTCTCTACGTTGGCCTCTTTCAGCTCACGCATGGCCTTGACAGCGGTCGTGCCCAACTTCTCCAATGGCGCGTTAAGAGTCTCCGAAAGCTTCCAAAGTAGCCTTTCACTCTGTTGAACAACCTTTAACCCGGAAAGGCCGATCGAATAAACAAGCCTTTCAACGCCGTCCTGAACTCTTTCTGAATGAACTATTTTAAGGAAGCCAATTTCACCTGTGTTTTTCAAATGAGTCCCGGCGCATGCTTCCACATCCCAGTCCCCAGCTCTGACGACGCGAATCTCCTTGCCAGGCACTGCCCCACCTTGATAAAGCCTGAAACCATAACGGGTCTCTGCCTCGTTCCTAGGCAGCCAAGCTGTCTCAACAGGAATGTTTCGAAGAATCGCCTCGTTCGCAAGCGTCTCAATCTTCTGCGTTTCCTCCTGCGACAACCTGCGATAGTGCGAAATGTCCAGCCTCGAGCTTTCAACGCCCTTCTGAGTTCCATACTGCCAAACGTGCCATCCGAGCACACGTCGTGCCGCTCCGCCGACAACATGGGTTGCAGTGTGACTCTTCATAAGACTATACCGCTTGTCCCAATCGATCACGCCCTTGACAGTGCAGCCTTCCTTCAGGGCACACTCGTTTTTCAACCTGTGAACCACAACTTTACCTACCTTTTGAACGTCAACGACCTGAACCTCACGGTTGCCACCAAATACCAGGCAGCCACCGTCTGCTGGCTGTCCCCCACCCTCCGGAAAGAAACACGTTCTGTCAAGAACCACATATTCATCCCTCAACACTTTGAGAACCTTTGCATCAAACTCTCTCATGTATTGATCCTGATAATAGAGCAGTTTGGTTTCTGGAACGCCTGCCACCGCGTTCTCAAGCCATTCGTCTTTCGCCGAGGTCTCTTCCTCTGCTGGCTTGGAGACCTGCATGTGCCTTTGCGCAATCAACGCGTAGAAGTTGTCAGGAACCTCAACCTTCAAGCCTTCATTTTCAGCCGCCTGCTTGACAATCTCAGGCGGCAACCCGTTAGAATCATAGAGTTCAGTCAGTGTTTCAACCGGAATTTCACTCTTCTTCTTTCTCTTCAGCTCGGCGGAGATGCGCTTCACCATTCCTTGGCCTCTCTTGATCGTCTCTTGGAATTTTTCTTCTTCGACTTTAAGCATCTCTCTGATCTCTTTTCGCATCTCGTCCAAGCGTGGATAATCCTTGGACCAGAAGTCAATCTGCATATCCACAATATCATACAGCTTGTCCTGGATTTCGAGCATCTTCAGCAATCTGTAGATTCGGCGGAAAAGAAGCCGTGCCAAGTATCCTTCCTGAATATTCGACGGAACCACGCCCTCTGACAGAATGAAGCTTAAGCATTTGGTGTGGTCTGCGACTGCGAACATGTTCTCGATCGGCATTAGAAACCTGTCCAGCTCTTGGACGCTCATTCCGACCAGATTAGCCTCCTTCTTCCTGGTCTCAAGCCTGTTGGCTGTTTTGTCAAGGCTTACCAAGCCTGAAACCTTGGCTATTCTGGCCAAGAGCTTATCGTCGACTTTGGTCAAGCCAGCCATCTTGAAAATTCGGTTCAGCACGTCACCGTAGATCGCGTGAAACCCGCTTATGACCCCCTGAGAAAGCCAAGCATAGCGGTCTATCCCGTAGCCGGTGTCAACCGTTCTTATGGGCAGCTTAACAAACTTGTTACCAACCACCTTATACTGCATGAAAACAAGCGTTGCCACTTCTAAGCCTCGTATGATGCATTCCACATCAGGACCCGCGTTGCCGCCTCCGACCCACACATCCTCTTTGTAGGTGATCTCATCAGACTTGACGCCCAAGTCCTTCGTCACCCAATCCTGATGGTACCTGACCGTCTGATCTTTCCAGTAGACCTCTTTGTCAGGATAATTGAACGCATGAGCTCCACCCATCTCAAAAATCGTCAAATGCCTTCCGAAGGTCGGTCCGGTGTTAGCTATGTCCACCATGCGGATGCACGGCTGTGAGATTACAAGCGGATTCGCCGGGGGAGGCGCGATGCCCTCTGTCACGTAGGGTTGGAAGTCTATTATGCTCGCATGCGTCAAGTAAATGTCGTCCCGCCACCTTGCCACGACAGGATACGGCCTTATTCGAGTGTGCCCATGCCTTTCAAAGTAGGATAGGAAAGCCTCGCGCATCTCACGGAGGCTGTAGCTCTTTCTCGTCGGCGGATCTCCTATGAAAGTGTAACTTGCACAGCCTTCCGAATTTGCCTCTCCACAAGTTTCCTGATCTGGGTTCTGCGTCCAGAAGTACACCCCACACTTGGGGCAAAGCTTCCTCACATAGCCCGTTTCCTTGAAGAATGGAAGACTATACTCTTCTGCAGGAAACCTTTCCAATTCCAAGCCCTCAGATGAGTGAACCTTGAGTTTTCAAAAGGTTAACGGGTTGCGCCAATTTAAACTATTTCACCAGTCCTATCTTACATTTTCTGATGGCATCCAGCTAATTCTCTTGCTACGAATCCGTCGCGTGACAAGCGTGTGATCGCAAGTTTGATTTAAACGCGTTCTGTTAACATAATGACAATATTGACTGTCGCAGAGGAGGTGAGCGATCACGGACGAAATAGAAGCACTGTACTTGCTAAATGTAATTCTCACGCTCGGCATGTTTTCTGTCTTGATTTTTCGCGCCTGGGTTGAACTGAAAAATTACCATATGATGTGGAAGGAACTCGAATGGAAAAGAACATACCAGACCATGGGACGAGTGCTGAAGGCTGAAAAGGACATCTTCTCGAAAATGGAGGGCGGCAACGAGCTATATCAACTGCTGTGCGAAATCTTCAATGTGAACCAGAAATAGCCCATGGCGAATGCCAATCGCCAAAAGGCTCTCCGATGGTAAAATGCTGTTTCTCCATTCCATATCGCCCATATGGCTTAGTCAAGTGTCTCTGAGATCTTGTTGCCGCAATGTAGCGACCATTTTTCAAGTAACGCTTCAGCGGCATCTGAATCTTCTCAAGATCCCTGTACCGTGAACCACATTTTTCACATCTGAACCCCTTGTTCTTTCCCATGGACTTCAGCCTCTTCCCACATTTTCTGCAAATCGGATTCTGATATGCTATTCTCTGCGTAAGCTCTAACACACGGATTTTCTCAAGGTTTATCGTCAAAGGCCTTTTCCGCGTGGCAGCTCTTACGCCACCACAGGCCTCAACTTTGTCGCCGACAATCAGCTCTTTTGCAGCGAGGCGGAGACTTCCTGTGGGCTCGTAGGCCGCGCAGTCAACCTGTCCAGTCTGGTTTTTGATCGAGAAGATAACGTGCCTTCTTGGAACGATCCTGGGGGTCGCAGATACGATTCCTTTGACGATGACTGGAGTGTGCGGTTCTATTTGACTCAGGTTCCTGACGGACCTCAAATGCGCATCGGTTCCTTGGTTTGTCCTGAAGACCATCCATCTTTCAATGGGTTCGAGAGCTTTAACCATGTCGAACGCTTTTTTAACGGTTTCCGCGGTTTCGCCTCTGATGCCGAAAAGGATCGGGTCAGGCCCTCTGGGCGTAATGATAACCCTATTTTTCTCCGCGTCAACGTTGTTGAAAGTATGGGACGAAGTCGCTTTGTCCATTTCAAAAATTGAGGCTTCATCCACTCTTCTCTTGGAACCGTAATTTTCTGGCAATCGATACGCGAGTATTTCGTACGTGTGGTCTCCCTGGAGGATTTCTCCCACCGCAGCCAAGCTGCCTATTATTCCACGTGCACTCTTGAAGCCTACTGCCTCGGCCCCGAATCTTTTCAGGAGCCTGACTGCATCGCCGAGGCTTACAACTCGGCTAATTGCTCTCTTGGCGAAGGCTTGGAGTTCCTTCGGAATGTCCGCCTTGCAGAAGAAGACTATGCCCGGTTCAGTTCCTTCAGACTCCAGATCTGAATGCTCCTCAACTATGCTCATGACAACATCCTTAATCTTCTTCTCAATGCTCTCATCGTACCGTATTCTCAGACATAAGGCTCCGTTCCCCCTTGTCTTCCACGGAACGTTGGGATTCAGCCTGATCAAATTCGGGTAGTCGACGAGCATTGCACCCAATTCTTCAAGTTTTTCCACTAGGAGAGCAGCAATGTACGTTGTGCATCCTTTTCTCACTGAATCTGTGTCGTCAAAGCCTATGTGCATCGTGTTTTCAGTCATGTGGGGCAGCTCGTTCTTCAAAAGGGTTAAACATTGGAACAGAATGCTATAAAGGAATATTCAATCTTGTCAACAGATACAAGTTCTGCCTTTTTCGCCAACGCTGCAAATTAGGCTATGAAATACTTTGTTTCGCTTCAAGGCTCTCGAGCTGAAATGATAAAGAAGCTCACCATCAGACTGGTGCGAAGGAGTTGGCGGGGTTCAATGACTTCCATGTAAACAGCTTGGCCTAAGACACCTGTAGTAATCACTAATTGAAAGAAACAAAAAAAGAAGATTATGTGTTATTTACGAGTTTCTTCAACTACTATCATTGTTAACGTTGATCTTACCTTGTCAAGCCGCCTGACTCGCCATGTCACGGTTTCCTTGAGTTTGTCCATTGTGTCCGCTTTGACTCTGGCGATTATGTCATAGACTCCATAGACGGCGAAGGGTTCTTCTACGCCTTCGACCTTTTTCAATTCTTTCAATACGTCAGCTTCTGAACCTATTTCGGTGTTTATTAACACGAACGCCGTTGGCATTTGAATCTCCAACCGTATTGTTTGCTCTCTGCATTAAAATATTTTGCTACATAACCCGTAGAATTACGTGTCAAATTACTGCGTTCTCGTCGCTACCATAATCTGCAAAGGCCGCTATTCAGGCAATTCCCCTAGCTTAGACTAGGGGCAAAGATGCTCCTAGTTAGCGCGGGTAGAACGCATAGTTTTATCTTCAACTGAAGGTACTAGGTTTTTGCGTTGAAGGCAGAGGGTCGCATCGTGAAGGATTCCATAAGCAGTCGGGAGATGCGAGCGTTGGAGCTTAACGCGGAGTATTTCGGCGTGTCCAGGCTTCAGCTGATGGAAAACGCTGGGCATCATGTGGCGTTGGAAGTTGCTTCAAGGTTCAAGCCAGGCAATTCTGTTGCAGTTTTTTGCGGTCTGGGTGGAAATGGCGGGGACGGATTCGTTGCGGCGAGACATTTGCTTTCTTTGGGTTTCAAAGTCATTGTTGTTCTCGCCGGTAAGACTCAAGACGTTTCTGACAAGGCGGCTTTGAAGAATCTTGCAGCAATTCGCAGTCTAAGAGAGAAGATGCCACTGATCGAGGCTTACGACAGCACGTTAGTGCCGAAAATTGCTTCAGAAGTGGTGATTGACGCGTTGCTTGGGATCGGTTCGAAAGGAGCATTGAGGCCCCCTATTCTTCAGCTGGTCAAGCAGATTAACGCGATGAGAGCCTTTCGTGTTGCAGTCGATGTGCCCACGGGCGTTAACGCGGATACGGGTGAGGTCTCAGGCGAAGCAGTCAAGGCCGATCTGACCGTAACGGTCCATAGAATTAAGATCGGATTCGAAAAGGCAAGGAAGTATTTGGGTAAGCTCGTTGTGAAGGATATTGGGCTGCCGAAGGAATTCGAGAGATTTGCAGGTCCAGGCGATGTCGTGTTGTCCACGAAGCCAAGATCTGCAGAATCACACAAGGGAGACTTCGGCCGCCTATTGGTGGTTGGCGGCAGCGAAACATATTCTGGAGCTCCAACGCTGGTGGCGCTGGGCGCAATGCGAACTGGGGTTGACTTGGCCTACGTTGCTGCGCCAAGAAGAACCGCCCTCGCCATCTCTTCCATGTCACCTGATCTGATCACCATCAAGCTTGAAGGAGAGCATCTCAATCCGGAGAATGTAAGCACGTTGGAGACTTACTTCGAGAAAGTTGATGCAGTCGCTGCGGGACCAGGTCTAGGTTTGCATCAGGAGACCGTCAAAGCGGTCAAAGCGCTGGTTGAGCTTGCTGATCACTACAAAAAGCCGTTGCTCTTGGATGCAGACGGTCTGAAGACTTTTGCCGAATTCAAGAGACGTTTGAGTGGGCCTTTGGTACTCACGCCGCATGCCGGGGAATATACTATACTGACAGGAGGGAAACCACCGGAAGATCTCGTCGCAAGAGTTGAGAATGTTCAGAAGGCCGCGGCACGGCTTGGCGCTGTCATATTGTTGAAAGGAGCAGTTGACATAATATCTGATGGAAAACGGGTCAAGATGAATTTTTCAGGAAATCCCAGCATGACTGTAGGCGGGACTGGGGATGTGCTCTCCGGAGTCGTCAGTGCGTTCCTGGCTCAGAAAGCTGATCCGTTTGAGTCAGCTGTGGCCGGCGCCTTCATCAATGGTGCGGCTGGCGACTTCGCCTTTGAACAGAGAGGCAATCACATCGTTGCCACCGACCTCATTGAATGGATTCCGAAAGTCATGAACGATCCCATGAGCCACCTGAAGGTGCGAAGAGCGAATGCAAAATCGAGTTAGAATCATCGTCTATCAGGCAGGTCAATGTGATCCTCGAAAATGCACTGCGCTGAAGCTTGGTCGTCATGGATTGGTTCGCATAGTGAGCCAGATTAGGTTTTTGCCAAAACGAGCCGTCGTGCTTAACCCATTTTCCGAGATTGCCTTCTCTCCTGCTGATAGGCAACGCATTGAGGATTTTGGTTTGGCAGCCTTGGACTTCAGTTGGGAACGAACTGAAAGCGTGCTACCGAGACAAGTGCGTGGGACATCCCGATGCCTTCCGATTTTGGTTGCTGGCAACCCTGTAAACTATGGTAAGCCTACCAAGCTCAGCACGGTTGAAGCTTTGGCCGCGGCTCTGTACATCGCAGGGTTCAAAGCCGGAGCTGCTGAACTGCTTTCAATGTTCAAATGGGGGCACACTTTTCTGGACCTTAACCACGAAAGGCTCGAAGCCTATTCAACTGCAAGAAACAGCACCGAGATAGTGGCGCTCCAAAAGAACGCTCTTGTCTAGCGCTTGGCTCTGGCGTGTCCCGACACGTCAAGCGTTAGTCACTGCGTCGCTGAACATTTTGGATGATCACCCTAAAAAAACGTGTCACCGCGTGAACTGTCAAGTCGGACACACGTAGAACAATCGTTATCGGCGAGATGGAGCGGCGCTCTTAAGATCCGGAAGACGATAGAATTGTCAAAGCCCGCTCGCATTTGCTATCTTTCTCTTCTTAGAAAGTCACCTATGTCTGCAATATTCTTCACAGCGATCTTGCTTTTGTCTTTGGTGTCTACGTAGTGTAGTATTCTGCCGAAACCTAAGCTGTCACCATGCTCGGTGAGGATCAGTGTGTAGTCGCCCTTTCTTCCTGGTTTTGACAAACGGGTTATGCCTTGTTTGAATATGTCTCGTCCACAGATGAAGAGCCACTCGGTTTTGTTGTCGACTACTATTCTGTTAGGGTCTGTCTGTGCGAGCATCGTCAAAAGGTTGAAGCTAGGAAAAAAAGCGTCATTCTTGGTTCTTCCTAGGTAGATTCCAGCGTACAGGAAGTCCTTCTTGATTAGGCTTTTGAGCTTCGGGTCTAGAAGGAAGTATTTGTCGTCTTTTTTGACTATCAGATCCTGATCTAAACTTATGCTTGTGTTGAATTTGCCTATGAAATCGCTTATCTGGCTCATCGTGGCTTCACCCGCTTTTTTAGTTTGCAAATAAAGAAACCTTGAGTTTTTCGAGGCCAGATTCTTCTGCAGTTTTCTACTGAACTATCGAGTTTTCTTCCGAAAATGTCTGTCAATCCCTTGTCTCCGCAGCAGTCAATGTTTTCGGTCTGGAGACTCAGATTTGTTATTGCCCAGTCGATGTTCATTTCGTCTTCTTCCGGTTCCAGCGAGCATGTTGCATAGACGATTTCGCCGTCTTCTTTGAGAACCTTTTTCGCTTCAATCAGTATTTCTCTTTGAAGTTTCGCGTTGTTCTCAACGTCTTCTAATGTTCTTCTGTTGAACCATTCTTTGTCGGATGCAAAGTTGCCTGAGCATGGCATATCTAGAAGTATTCGGTCGAACTTCAAATTGAGTCGTCGAGCCTGTCTTGCATCCTGGTGATAAACTATTGTGTTCTTGACTCGGCACCTTTCCAGATGGTTTGACAGGGCTGTCAGTCTTCGTTTCTCAATGTCTAAGGCGATTATCGCACCTGTGTTGCACATCAAATCGGCCAATTGCACTGTTTTTCCGCCTGGAGCCGCACATGCGTCAAGAACAAGCTTGTCTTTCGGCTCGCTCAGAAGCGTGGTAGGTATCTGTGCGGCTGCCTCTTGGATTGAATAATGGCCCGAAAGGTACTCTGTCGTTGCGCCTACTGAAAAGTCTGATTTTGATATCCAGTACCCGTCTTCGAGAAACGGAATCTGCTGAAGCTGTATGCCTCGGGATTCGAGCCTTTTCGTGGCTTCACTTCTTTCAGCGTTCATGGAGTTGATTCTGATCGCTTGCTTGAGTTCGATGGGCTCGTATCTCCAGCCCAGTTGGCGGTAGCGTTTTACGAAGAATTCTTTGCCAGACATCAACCTAGCATAACGTGCCTTTTCATAAAAAGATAACGTTCAAACAGGTCATTTGCCCAGTCTTCTAGCGAACCATTTTCTAATTTCCTCCGCTATGACCACGGTGCAGGCGAGAAACGCCAGAAAAGCCCACTCCACTGGTCCGATTGCTGTCGTGCCAAAAAGCGACTGCAAGGCTGGTACGTAGATAAGCGCGGAAATGATTGCGATTTGGGAGAGTATGCCGAGCCAAATCCACTTGTTGCTTCTGAGGCTCGTTTTGAAGATTGAGATTTTGTGCGTCCGGCAAGCGAGAACGTTTCCCACTTGAGCCACAACTATGCCCGCGAACGTCATAGTAGTGCCCGTTGAGTAAGCCGTGCTCGCGACAAACCTGCTGAGGTCTGCTCCCTGCATTCCAATATGCCAGCCACCTTGAGACCAAGCGCTGAGACAGCCGTACATTGCTCCAGCTGCGATGATCAGCCCTATGTACAGTGAACGTAGGAATACTCCTCGGCTGAATATTCGCTCTTTGACGCTTCGGGGCGGTTCCTGCATTATGCCTTGTTCTACTGGTTCACGGCTTAACGCCAGAGATGGGATGACGTCTATGGCCAAGTCTATGGCTAGGACTTGGGCGACGAGCAGTGGAAGAGGCAACCCTAACGTTGCGTAGAGCATGTAGGGGATAAGTTCTGCCCAATTGTGCGAGAAAACGTAGATTATGAATTTTCTCAGATTCTCATAGATTGCGCGTCCAGATTCGACTGCCTTGACTATTGAGGCAAAGCTGTCATCCAGCAATATCATGTCTGCAGCCTCTCTGGCGACGTCTGTTCCAGAAGCGCCCATTGCTACCCCAATATCTGCCTCTCGCAGCGATGGAGCGTCATTTGCACCGTCTCCTGTGACGGCTACAATTTCACCGTTCTCCTTGAGCACCTTGACTATTCGAAGTTTCTGCTCGGGCGAAACCCTGGCGAAAATTATGTTTCCTTTTCTGACTTCTTCCACGATTTCTTGGTCACTTTTTCTTTCCAAGTCTACGCCGCGTATGATTCGGCAATTTGCTCCGCTTATTATGCCGACTTCGGTAGCGATGGCTTGGGCTGTGGGGCCGTAGTCTCCTGTGATTATTACAGTTTTTATTCCAGCTTGCTTCGCCAGCCTTACTGCTTCTTTGACTTCTGGGCGTGCGGGATCTCTCATTGCTGCGAGTCCGACTAGAATCATGTTCTTCTCGACGTTTTTGCCTTTGGACCAATCCTTTTCATCTAGCTCTCTGTATGCTAGGGCCACTACGCGCAGGCCTTCGCTCGCGAATTCGCGGATCTCATCTTCCGCTGTGCGCAGATGTTCTCCGACCAAATCCTCCGTCTTGCCGTCGAATGCTATTCTATCACATATGGAGAGAATGCTCCTTGGTGCGCCTTTAGTGTAGACAAGAATCTTATGTTCGTCTCTGTGGATTGTTGTCATCCTTTTTCTTTTTGAGTCAAAGGGAACCACGTCGACGATGGGTTTCTGAGCAAGCAAGCTTTGGACGTTGAGCCCGTACTTCATGGCGGCGACGAGGAGGGCGCCGTCGGTGGGGTCTCCTACGATGTCCCATGATCTGTGCCTGTCTGAGGGTGGTTCGACTTTCGCGCTGTTGGAGAGTGCTGAGATTTCGAGAAGCTTTTCAATCGTGTGCGTTTCATGTTTTTCAACTGCTTTGCCATTGTTGGTGAATGTGCCGTCTGGGGCGTATCCAGCTCCTGAAATCTCCACAACCTTGTCGTAAACCCATATTTTCTTGACGGTCATTTCACCCTTGGTGATCGTCCCGGTCTTGTCAGTGCATATCACGGTTACGCTGCCGAGTGTTTGGACTGCGGACAACCTTTTGACGAGAACGTTCTCTTTGGCCATTTTCAACACGTTTATGGCAAGCGCACTGGACACGGTGACCTGCAAGCCTTCAGGGACCAAAGCTACCATTACGCCTATCATGAATAGTATGCTGCTTATGAAGCTCAGCTTAAGCCAGACTAGACTTGCCACAAAAAAAATCGTTCCTATCGTGATGGCCAGTATGAAATCATATTTTGCCGTGTGAGCGATTTCTTTTTGCAGTGGGCTTGGCTCTTCCTGAATTTCCTGGGTTAGTCCGGCAATCTCCCCGAACTTGGTGCTCATCCCTGTCTTAATCACGACCGCTCTGCCTTGACCCTTGGCCACGCTTGTGCTCATCAGAACAAGGTTTGGCGCATCCAAGTAATTGCTATCTTCAATCTTCGCGGCTTTGGCAGTCCGCGGCTGCGGTTCAGATTCGCCTGTTAATGGAACGTTGTTTGTCCACAGTTCGAAGGCTTCGATCAGTCGGCCATCCGCTGGGACTCTATCACCTTCTTCCAAGGCGATGATGTCGCCTGGAACAAGTTCTTTGACGAGTATCTTCTGCAATTCTCCGTCGCGGATGACCTTGGCGTACTCTGGCATCCAGCTTTTCAAGGTTTCCATGGCTTTTTCGGCTCGCCATTCTTGGAAAAGACTGAAGAAAGTGTTAATCAAGACCACGAGCAGGATGATGAAGCTGAGTTCCCACATGCCTGGGTCATTTTGCCATGCGCCACCGATAGCGGCAAGCAAACTTGCAAAGAGCAGCAGAACGCTGAACAGGTCCTTGAAGTGGCCGAGAAACTTGTAGGTAATGGGTATGCCTTTCTTTTCGACCAGCATGTTTGGACCATATTTCGCGAGCCTTTTCCCAGCTTCTTCGCTGGTTAACCCGTTCGGACAGGTTTCAAAAGCTTCGAAAACTTCGCTTGCAGGCAGATTCACAGCATCCTTCAAAGACATCCCTCTAATCAGAATTGGTGGTGATAGAAGCGTCAGTATCCTTGGCTAAGGATCTGTTTAATCATGCCCTCTGCTGAGAAAACGATCTCCTGCGTACTAGTGGGCAAAGGATTTGGGAAACAGTGCATTTGAACCATCTTTGCAAAAACATGGATTCTACTTGGCAAGCCTGCCCAGTTTCATTATGGAAATCAATGTTTTGCTGGAAGCAATGAGAGAGGCTCGGATTTAAACTAATCGGCCTGCCTTCTACGCTCCCAGTCCAATAAACCTTAAATCATGAATTGCCCGATCATGGATGGCGTGATCTGATGGCTCAGAACGTTTTTGTCCTGATGACCAAGGAGAAATGGTGGAACAGGTTTCTTTCTGATTATCGTAAAGGAAAGCAGACACAGGCCTATGTGCGGAAAGGTGTAGCCCCTCCCAAGAACGCATCACTGATCCTTTTCTATGTGACTAAGCCTGTTGCCGAAATTGCCGGACATGCAGAGTTCGTAGAGAGAGTAGTCGGCGAACCCATGGAAGTGTGGGAAAAACATGGGAAAGAAACGGTTCTAAGGTCCGAACGGGAGTACATGGAATTCTTGGAGGACAAGCGTCAAGTTTCCTTCATCAGATTTCAGAATCTATCTGAAGCGAGGCGAACATTGCCGCTCGTAGATATTCTCGCATTGCTGGGCTTGAAGAGACTAGCCAGAGGAGGTTTCTACATAAACAAAGAAACAGCTGAGAAAATGGTTTCGGACATGAGTTGAAAATCTGGCAAATTGGCAACTCGCAGTCGAAATCAGTCACGTCAGTGGTCTGAGCGCTCGAAACAATTCATATTTTTATGAAGATGAAACATTCTAGTTTGGCATGATCTGTGTGAACGACCCAGCTGAACCCGCGCGCGGAGACGTGGAAAGGGCTGATGATCAGCCGGTGGTCTACGTGGCTCAGGGTTCTCATGCCAACTATTTCAGGTCCTATCAGGGAAAGATAGGCATCGAGAACGACATTGTCGCCGGTGGTGAATTGACCATCAAACCTGAGAATTTGACGCTTGTTATGCTTGTAAGTCAGAGCTGGTTAGATCTCGGTGGTCATTGGGGATATTTGGGCACTGATGTAGAAGTGGCGTTGGGAAGAGCCGGCCCGCTTGGGCCCGTTCAAAACCAGGGAGGGATTTGATGGGCGCAGCCTGAAGCATACCTGGGCTCATCATTTTCCGTGAATGGCATGTACTTCATTCTTGCATGGTCAATAGCGCGCGCTATCACAATAGTGGCGCTGTTCTTGCCTTGGTACAACATAACGGCTTCTTCTCAGGCTGGACCGTTGGCTCAAGAGGGCAGGGTGACTTTGCTAACGATAGATGAAGTAAAAGGAAT
>JBGPBS010000013.1:0-28279 GCA_041481365.1 Bathyarchaeia archaeon | reverse complement strand
TGTTGTCAAAATGTAAGGTGTTGAAAGAATTTGGCAGTTGAAGGATTTTCAGGTGCTCGACAGCCAGTGGACGCTAAAGTAAACGAACTGAACCCTCAGTCTAGGGCAGTGAACGTCTTGGCCAAGGTGGTCTCAAAAAGCGAAGTCAGGAATATCGCGGCGGGAAGAGACGGTGCGGCCCACAAAGTAAGCGACGCACTAGTCGGCGACGAAACAGGTTGTGTATACCTCACACTCTGGGATGATAACATTGAGAAGGTGAACGATGGAAACACCATACTGGTCAAGAACGGCTACGTGAACCTGTTCAGAGGAAACATACGCTTAAACATCGGAAGATACGGCACACTCGAGATTTCTGAGCAAGCCTTAACAGGCGACGTGAACACGGAGAACAACATGTCAAACCAAGTATATGAACAGCCCAGACGCCCATTCAGAGAGGGAGGCGGAGGAAGAGACTTTGGCAGAGGCGGCTACGGCGGTCGAGATAGACGAGGCGGCGGCGGCTTCAGGCAAAGAAGATACTAGAAGCTAGTTGGCGCCATCACACCTCCAATTATTTTCTTCTAATCATAAGCAAGCTATTTTTCAGCTTTGTGAGCCAATTCAATTTTCGAAGTCTTTGCGAATCTTCATGTTCGACTCTTCTCTCTTAATCGTGCCTTAAATCATTGGACCAGCAAAATCCGCCGTGTTGCCCCATTCTGGAACGTCTAGCAGCTAAGTTTTCTTCGACAAACGTACCACAACCTTTAAAATCTAAGGTTTCAAGACATCAAACACTAGTCGAAAGGGGAAAATCATGTCTAAACAGAAGAAAGAAGAAAGAAAACCGACAGTAGACGAATTACTCGCGAAAGCCAAGAAGCCCTCAATGCTAGCACCACCGCTGCACAGATTCTATGGAGGAAAGCTTCAGGTGATGCCAAAATGCGCTATTGCAAGCCCCGCGGACTTTGCTATATGGTACACTCCAGGCGTAGCTGCCGCGTGCAAGGAAATCCAAGCAGACCATGACAAGTCCTTCGAACTCACAAACCGCTGGAACTATGTGGCAGTGGTTTCGGACGGCACGCGCGTGCTCGGTTTGGGCGACATAGGCCCAGAAGCAGGGTTGCCTGTCATGGAAGGAAAAGGCATATTGTTCAAATATTTGGGCGGCGTCGACGCGTTTCCCATATGCCTAAAAACCAAAGATCCGGAAGAGATAATCAGGACATGCGAGCTGATTGAACCCACGTTTGGCGGCATAAACCTAGAAGACATCGAGAAACCCAAATGCTTTCACATCTTGGAAAAGGCAAGAGAACGCCTGCAGATTCCAGTCTGGCATGATGACCAGCAGGGAACAGCCACGGTTATTCTCGCAGGATTGATGAATGCCTTCAAAATAGTGGGCAAGAACCCGAAGAACAGCCTGATTACCCTGATAGGAGCTGGAGCAGCCAACCTCAGAACGGCGTACGTCATGATAAGATGGGGAGTCAAGCCAGGCAACATAATGCTCGCGGACACTAAGGGTCTTATTTATCCAGGCAGAAAGGACATAACCAAGGATGAAGACCCATGGAAGTACGAACTGTCGCAGAAAACCAACGCGGAAGGCAGAACAGGTGACGTTGGTGATGCGTTCAAGGATGTGGACGCAGTTGTCGCTGCCTCCAAGCCTGGACCGGACACAATTAAGAAAGAATGGATAAAGACTATGAGTGACGACTCGATAGTGTTCGCGTGCGCAAACCCAATACCTGAAGTATGGCCATGGGAAGCCAAAGAGGCGGGAGCCCGCATTGTAGCCACCGGCAGGAGCGACTTTCCAAACCAAGTCAACAACAGCCTTGGGTTCCCAGCGATATTTCGTGGCGTCCTCGACGTCAGGGCCAAAACCGTGACCGATGACATGTGCATTGCTGCCGCGCAGGAACTGGCAAAATTCGCAGAAGAACGTGGAATGCACGAGGAGGACATCCTGCCCAGAATGGAGGAATGGGAAGTCTACCCGCGTGAAGCAGTCGCATGCGCGCTAAAATCCATAGATCAAGGCGTTGCACGGATCAAACCCAGCAGGAAAGAGCTTTACGATAAGGCTTCGGCGATGATACAGAACGCTAGGGAATCCACGAAGCTGCTCATGAAACAAGGCTTGATAAAACCGATGCCGCCAGAGAAGGAAATACTGAAGTAAGAGAACGGCAAAGACCAACAAACTCTCCTTTTTTCGCTTTCAAGGCAGAAAATCTTTTAAACTCTTCGCCAGAACATAGAAGCATACGGGAGAAAACCATATGCGTTCGGACCATGCTCTATATGCCGTAGCATTGATTTTTTTTGCCATAACCATCATATCCTTCGCAGTAACAGAAGTACTCACCGAGCTTGGAAGAAATTTGTCGGTCGTTGCAACGGCAGTGCTCGGGCTTCTTTTCGCCGGTCTGGGCTACACTCAACGGCCAAGAACGAAGACCGAGACAATACGGCCTCCTCCTCCTGCGCCGCTAGCAACTAGTCCTCCTCCAGTCATCGCTGAAACAGTGGAAGCAACAGGCCATCAAGAAACAGAGGCGAGCATTGAACCAGCCCAAGCGAAAATAGAGCTTCCAAGGATTGAGCTTACGGCGGTTAAGGGCATAAAGGAAAAGCGGGCAGAACAGTTGAAGATCCTAGGCATACGCAGCGTTGAGGAACTGGCAAATGCTTCAGCAAAGGACTTGGCGGGGAAATTGAAGATCTCGCCGAAATTCACTGAGCAATGGATTGAGAGTGCGAAAGGACTCTTGGCAAAAACCTAGTCACTTCAAAAGATGGATCAGTTCACGAATTTCAGGATTTTTATTATATTTCTTCTTTCCAGCCGCTTCATTGCATCAAGAAACTCGTTCTTCTTCTTGCCTGTGAGTTTCAAGCTTACGAGGATATCGCTGACGGGCATTTCTGGCTTGCCAAGCATTGCATGTTTGTTGTGCAGATGTTTCACTATCAGTCGTTCCAGCCTGCCGCATCTCCAGGTGGTGTTGCGGATAAGAACCACTATTGCTCTTACGAGTTTCTTTTCACTTATCTTGCTTTCAATCAAATGTCCATCACGCCACTATGGGTATGTCTTCGGCGGCTTTTAGGATTTGCGCTGAGGAAACAGAGAATAGGGGCTCTCCACTGTCGCAACTGTTTTCACGTCTTGGCACCATGCACCTTATCCAAAGCCAACCGGGCATTGGATTGAACTGCAGTCTTGACAGAGAAAACGCCTCAAAAAGAGGCCCTCGTCCGTTTTTTCAGCCTCACGCACGAGTTTTCGTGCACGCCTATTAGCCTTATGGATCCTCTGAACGTGGAGTCAAAAATGTTTATCAAGGTTTGAGCCATAGAGGCTAGACAAGAGGAAATGGCAATGATGAAAGCAAAGGCTGGGCGAATCTGTTTTGTGAGAATGGTTGAAGGTGACGATCTTCTTGAAACGATTAAGAAGAGCGCTGAGGAAAGTGGCATGAAAGCGGCAGCGTTCACTCTGATTGGAGCTTTGAAGAATGTGGTCCTAGGCTGCTATAGGAACGGGGAATACGTATACACTCGTTTGGGAGGTCCCATGGAGATCGCATCATGCACTGGGAATATTGCAGTTGACGAAACGTGCGAAGTAGTTGTTCACTCGCATATTGTCGTGTCAAACGAAAAAGCTGAAGCTTTCGGAGGCCACCTGATGAAGGGTTCCCTCGTCGGACCGACCGCGGAACTTGTTCTCTTCGAAGCAGCCAATGCAGACCTGCGTAGGGTGTTTGACGACAAGACTAAGCTGAAGCTTCTCCAGCTAGGCTAGACTCTTCCGTAGATACAATCCATCAGCCTTGCCATAGTAATTCTTCAATCTTCCAATTCTTTCGTAGCCTGCTTTCTCATAGAGCCGTAATGCTTTGAGGTTGTCCTCCTTGACTTCGAGGTGGCACGTTTTAACGTTCCTTTCCACAAAGATTTCTTCAATTTCTCGCAGCAGCTTGAGTCCGACCCCTTTTCGTTGATGTGACGGTGAAACGTCTATCGTTAAGACATGCCCATCCAGAGCGTTTCTTTCAACGTATAATGCGCCTATGATAAAACCCAAGACACGGTTGTTTTCAACGGCAACAAGGCTTATCGAGTTGTAGTCCCCAAGTAGGTTGGCGATTTGCTGCCGGCTGAAGGCCTCTTCTTTGAAGCACTCTTTTTCGATTTCACATAGTCTATCCAAGTGTCGGATTGAAGCGGTTTCAACTGCTATGGTCATTCAAGACATCGACAACTAGAATCAGGGATGAAGCACGATTTAGACTTTTCAGTCTATCAAAGCCCTGTTTCGCTGATCGGGTCTGACGTTACCGCTTTTATGCTTATCCACTGTTGTGCCGCGAAGCCTATGAAAAACCTTAGCCAAAGAGTCAACAAGCGCATCAAGATGGTGGCTGTGGCACTTATGCCTGCTGGCACGTTGAATGCTATTAGAAGAGAAGTCATGGTTATCTCTGGCAGGCCGACTTCGAAAGGCACGCCCAGAGGAATGGATTTCACTGCTGCAAAAATCGCGGAGACAACTAGTATTGCGCTCCAGCTGATCTGCGGATAGCCTATGGACAGGAACGTGAGATAAAGAACAGCCAACGTCAACATCCACGAGGCAAGCGAAAAGGAGACTGCTGTAAACATTGTTTTTGGGGCATGAACATACTCTTTTACCGCGTTGTGGAAGGCCTTGGCTGCCTCAACCGCTTCCTCTCTAACCTGGGGTAGCCTCCATCGACCTCCGCTTAAACGCTCGGCGATTCCAATTACGCCGTTCACTATTCTCAGTGTCCATCGCTCTTTGACGCATAAAAGAAGAACTAACACAAGAAAAAGAAGAGTCACAGCAATCAGGAATAGCGTGAGTGTCAACAATATACCGCGGAGTTGGTTTTCAATGAGCAAAAGTGCAGCTCCAGTCAACAACGTTCCGACGTTTATGCTCATTCCAATTAGCCTTTGTACGACTATGGAAGCCGTGGCCTTTCCTGCAGTCCCGCTTTGTTGCTTGTTAACCAAGTAGATTTTGGAGATCTCTCCACTCACTGATTCTGCAGGGATCAGCGTGTCCACAAATATTCCTACCCACACGAAGAGGTATGACCTGATTCGGGAAATCTGCACTGACAGAAATCCGAGAAGCGAGCGCCATGCAAGGGCAAAGAATAGCGTGTCCAGCAGTGTTGCAATCATAGCCAGAGCGTATGGATAAAGGTTGATTCGTTGAATCTCCGCGATGATTCCGAGGAGGTCAACATTGAAAATCAGTATGTAGAAGAAGAATGCCACCAAGCCAATCAAGGGCAGAAGGAAGGTCTTCCACGTTACCTTGTACCTCACGGACTCCATTGAATCATACCTACATTGATTGAAAACGACGATGAACAGGATAATATATTTTGCCAATTTCCACGGCGACAAAACTAACAACGCGAGGAAATTGGGATCCCCAAAGAGAGATTCTTTGCATTAGCCTTGACAGGACTGAAAGTGGTAACCCCGCAGATAGGCTTGTAAAATCAGGTTCCCCCAACCTTGAACTCTTGATCACCACTCAGCACTTGCAATTCTTAAGTAACCATATCTGAAGTACTAACAAATAGCAAATTTATTTAGAGATAGCGCGCACCACTATTCCTTCTTTTTAGAAAACCTATAGTCATTAATGGTGCAGAAGTATTAACTCTAAAGGCTCTAGTTCAGGTATTCCAGAAGCTTTATCAAGAATCTAAAACCTAAGACGGAAAAAAGAGAGTTATGTCGAAACTGTGGAGCTTCCTTCCATAACCTTGTTTAATAAGGTAATTCTGAACTTCAGGCTCAGTATTAGGAAGAGAGTATAACGCGGCTCTCAAACTGACGATACCAAATAACTCGGATTTTTCTTTACAGCAAAACTTTAAGTAGATAATGCAACCATATTCTCTTGTGGGGATGTCTGTGAAAAACACCTTGAAAAGTTTCTTTGGTTCGCGAACAAGGAGAACCATTGTTGGAATATTGGTTATCGTCGTAGCATTGTCTGCAGTCGCATACGCTTATTGGAAATTACTTCCTTCAACAACTGGGCCAAAAGTGACCATAACGTCATCACCGTTTGAGCTTTCGATGGCTTTGGACAAGACGACATATTCGCTTGACGATAACGTTTCGATAACCTTCTATTTGAAGAATCTGAGCAACGAAACGATAACCGCGGGCATTCCATATGCTGCAAGCGTTAGCCCTGACGACCCGACCTTGAAAGTTGTTACTGCTGGTCAAGGAGTCAACACGTCCTTCAATCAGTCCTATCCTACATACACTGCCGGAGATGACCCTCTACTTGGAGCTTTGCCCTTCAGTTTCACCTTGATTAATAGTAGTGGAGTTGTTGTCGACAAGGTTCCTGGAGCATATGCTCAAATGGTTTGGAGCATTGTTTTTGGGCCTTATGCCAGTTTGAACCAAACAGTGACCGTGAACCTCGCCCACTATATCGATTCTGAGGGACATCCCCTTCAGAAAGAAGCATACACAGTAAGTGGGGCATTCGAAGGTTCCTTGTCCGAGAAGGGAGAGTTTAGGTGGCAGACCCCGTCGATTGCGTTCACGATTGGATAGTCGTGGAGTAGATGGCGAGAAAGATGACGAGCATGCAGAGATCCTTAGCTTTATTGTTTGTTATCGTCTTTCTGTCTGCCCTAACACTGTCACCAGCTCTTGGAAGTGAGCAGCTTCCTTGGGATGTTGAGCGCATCCGCTCCTATTGTGTTTGGGACAATGACAACTGGAATATGACTAACTGGAACACGACGGCGTGGGATGTGGATGCAGGGGCAAACGCAGGCCAATGGGTGAAAGTCGCAGTTATCGATTCAGGGATGGACTATTCTGTAGATCAGGGTAACGTCATTTATCATCCCGATTTGAACGACAGCCTACTACTAGGGGGTATGTTCGGGTTTAAGTACAACAACGGAAACGTAACTCGGTATGATCAACCCACCGACTCATATCAGAGACAATTTATCCAGGACTTCTACCCCTTTCCCAATTGTGGCCATGGAACTATGGTTGCAGGAGTGATCGCTGCCGCAATTAATGGAATGGGCATCATCGGGGCGACTCCGAAAGTAGCAATATACTCGCTAAAAATCAATTCATTGCCTAACAATTATGCTTCGGAGGAAGAGATGGCTGCGGCCATAAACTATTCAGTTAGTGTCTTGCACGTACAAGTAATTTCGATAAGCGATGGTTTTGTACCAGATAATCAGGATCTTCACACCGCATGTGACTATGCCTTCAACGACTTTCCCGATCGCCAAGGACCGCTCTTGATTGCCGCTGCAGGAAACGACAACACAACTGATCTCGGCTATCCAGCAAGTTACGATTCTGTCTTTGCAGTTGGCGCCGTTGATCATAATGATAGGAGAGCGTCGTTTTCGGGTGGTGGGGCTTCCAACTATGGTCCCAAAATCTTTTGTGTGGCGCCTGGCGTAGACATCAACACAACATACCTAGACGGAACCTATATTGTGCGCGAGGGCACTTCTTTTTCTGCACCTCTTGTGGCGGCCACGGCCGCTCTGGTTTTTGGTTCAAAACTGGATCCCAACTTTGGCTCCGCTTGGTACAATGGTGGAGTAGGGGCGAAGTTAGCCTTGAATGGTACGCTCGACTTGGGTCCGCCGGGGAAAGATAATGATTTTGGGTATGGCCTGATAAACGCTTGGCTGTCCAACCAACGCCCAATTGGGGACATCAACAACGACCTTAAGGTTGACGGCAAAGATGTTACCCTTGCAGCAAAGGCTTTCGGCACCAGCCCCGGACAGGCGTTTTGGGATCCGAGAGCAGATGTAAACATAGACAAAAAGGTGGACGGAAGAGACATATCCATAATAGCCAAGCAATTCGGCAAAGTCGATCCATAAATCGGAAAGCCAAAAGAGTAACCTTCGAGCACGCTCTCCAGTGTAATAGATCAAAGGTTGCTTGCGCAAGACCGCGCTCTAATCGTCAAGAGGAACGCTTAAACTCCTCTCTTTTTTTTTGTTCGTTGTGAGATAGTACGTGTTCGAAAAAGTTAATCTAACGTTGTAGGCGCGCGCGCTTAAATAGAAATAGGTCTGACTATCAGGCATAGGAGCATGTGGTGTCAAAGCTTATGCCTGAGGCGATTATGGAAATTGAGTTGAAGAAGATTCATCCAAGCAAGCTTAACCCACGGTTGGAAATCAATTTGGAACGTCTTAATGAGCTCGCAGAAAGCATCATGGAAGTTGGGTTGCTTGAACCGATAATCGTTAGGCCATTGGATGAGGGTTTTGAGGTTGTCGTTGGTGAAAGACGGTACAGGGCGTCTCAGCAGGCCGGACTCGGAAAAGTGCCTGCCATCGTGAGGGAATACAGTGATGCAGAAGTGGTTCAGCTGAACTTGATTGAGAACGTTCAACGGGAAGCGCTCAGCGCCATCGAAAAAGGGAACGTGTGCAGGTACCTCTTGGAAAACTGTCCAGATAGATATCCAAACCAGAATGTCATTGCAGACAGAATCGGCGTCAGCGCCGATACAATATCCGCTTGGCTCAGATCGGCCGAAGTGATTCCGGAGGAGGTCCAGAAACTCGTTGCCCCATCCACCATTTCCGGTGACGTGCCAGAAGGAAAAATTGACTACGCTACGGCGCTGAAAGTCGGACGATCCGTTAAGGAGCCGGAAAGACAGGTTGAGATAATAAGAAAGCTGGCTGAAAAACGGATTCCGGTCAAGGAGAGGGCGCAAGTCATCGAAAGAATGGCTCACGAGCCGGAAAAATCTGTCGAAGAGGTCATGGAAGAAGTCGATAAAGCCCCCTCTGAACTGCAATTCTTCGCTCATGACAAAAAGCCGATAATTGACGGCAATAAGACGCAGACCTCAAGAAACACGATTCCTGATCCTAAAATAAAAGCAGGCGCGATCGTGCACGCCGTTGTCCGAGAACCTCGTTTCGCAGACCTGCGAATAATCTCGGTTGAAAGAAAGAAGCTGAAATACTTCGACGAAGAAGACGCGAAGCGAGAAGGCTACAAAGCGACAGAAGAGTTCAAGATGAAGTGGCGTGAAACCCACGGGGAATGGGATGAGAACGAGCTCGTCTATGTTATACATTTTGAAAAGTTAGCATAGGCCCGAGCAGGTCGAGGTGGCCGTCCGGATAACGGGCAATCAGACTGCGGGAGCATTTGTAACCTTGAATTTCTGAGGGTTGTTCATCCTCTCCTCTGAGAGGCCGGTTTTTCGTAACTCTTCTGCAAGTTCGCTGACGACCTCGTTGAGATGCCTTGCTTGTTTTCGAATTCATCTCCTGTCCACTTCACAGTCGTCAATATTTTGCGGAGCTTTCCTTCAAACTTTGGGGGCTTGTATGTCAGCTTCGCAAAGTCTCTTGGTCTCCACTTTCTATATGGCACGAAGCTGCGGTTCAAGATGAAGATTAGAGCCATGTAATATTCCATCGCTTGACGAAGGTGCAGCTGGGCTGTCAGCAGGTCTTCCCTCCCGATTGTCTTACCAGAATCGTAGGGGGCACTTCCAGTCGCAAAGAACCAGTAGAGAAAAAGTTTGTCACGCCAGACTTCGGTTGGGTACTGCTTGTACTCGGACAGGATAGCCTCAACCCTTCTCCGGGTGTCATGGAGGACCTTGGATCTTGAGTATATCCAGAGATCAACGTCATCTTTCCGATCTTTTAATTCATTCTCTAATTCTTTCAGAGTGACCCATTCCCTCGAGATATCAGTGTCGTGATAGTGTTCGAAACCGCAAGTATCCCCGATTGCAGGCTTTGATTTTCGGTTGCAATGATCTTGAGGTCTACGTCAGGAGCGGCATCTGGATAGCTGGAGGCTGCAGAGCCTGTTAGCAGAACGCCTAGTACTTCACTTGCACCTCGAGATTTTTGTTCAACAAACTCTTCCGCTGTGCGGTAAAGCGTCGGATGTCTATCGTCTTTCATGGGTTGACAACTTCGTATGCTTGCTCGTTTCTTGCGCCCAAACCCAGCTCCGCCGCATTCTTAATCTGTTTGTAATTCCAGGCAGGGTTTTCCAAGCTATTGCCTTCAAAGGTCTGTATCACCTTTATTGCTTCGACATCCAATGCTACTCTGTCGCCTGAGGCCAAGATAAAGTTAGGATCTCTCAGTTCGCCGCACGCTGGTCCGCCGCTTATGAAGCATTTTCTTCCGTCCATGATTATCAGGCTTGGGTGCACGACCAAGTTCAAGTCTGCGATCTTCTCTTCCAAATGTGTCATGTGTAAACTCATTCTTTCATTGGGTTTCATGAAGCCTACGGCCAGTTTTAGACTCAGCGTGAACTTGGCCCACCTGTGTGTCTTCATGCAACAGACGGAGACGAGCTTTCTCGGTTCAAGCGCGACCTCTGGCAAACTCACGTTCTTAAGGGATTTGCCACCTGTGTACACCTTGGCCCACCTGCCCTCATCAAAGAACGCCACTTCTGCCCCAGCTTCATGCGCTTTCTGAAGCATTCCTGTCTCTTCGAAAATCTTGCGCGTTGAAGCCGACATCATAGATGATTCGCCGACGAGCACATTGCCTGCTCCATGTTCATAAAGTAATTCGATGACAGCCTTCACAAAATCAGGATCGTTTGATCCTGGAGGCAAGTCACCCGTGTTGAAGTTGGGCTTCAACAAGATTCGGTCCCCCTTTTGAACAACTTTGCCGAAACCTCCGATCAAATCAACTGCCTTCAAGATGTGCTCTTTTGGGCCATTCGTGTCAGCTTTGACTTTGCTAACCAGTGCTTTGCCATCCTTCTTGAGCACACCCTCACAAACGCTGCCAATCGCTTTTGTGGCGTTCAGGGAGATCACTGGTGAGTCCAGTATGAAAACTGAGAATTTAGGTTTTGGTATATGCGCATGTCAGTCTCGAAGGCAATCCTTGTCAAAATCCATCGTGATGGATTCTGAAGCATAATTCTTCGGGATCAGGCTATACCACATACTCTCCTGTTTTCTCGAAATTCTTCACGATTTCCATGACGCGCTTGGGCGCATTGATTGCTTGCAATGGAATCCCGCTGAGGAGTGCCCATGGGCTTTTTTTCGCGATTAATGTGGCAACGTGTTTTTCGCCAAAACACTGCTTGGCCACTTCGTATACCATTCGTCTTACGTCTTCTTCAGAGTACTCTCCTAAAGCATGAAGGTACTCGTGCAGAAGCAGATTATAGATTAGGGCGTTGACCACACGTTTTGAATCGACGGTGGCCTCAACGATCTGCACCAATGCCCTGTTGAGAACGATGTTGTTGGTTCCGATTGGGTGGTAGGCGCCTAGTTGCACGGGTAAGTCTTCGAGGAATAGCATCATTCTGTCTCTTCGCCTGTTCATCGAGACTTTGACAGTGTCTTTGACAATTTGCCAGACTTCAGCATAACCATTTGCTTTCTCCAATCGATTCTCAAAATCTGAAGCGGCTGAATGATCATTTTGTTTCATAGGCGTCCGCACTGGTCCACTTTGAAAGGCTTTGCTTTTGGTGGCCTCCATATAGGGCATCTTTCAGGCGCTGCGACTTCTAAGGTGTTTCCGCATATAGTGCAAACGTAATAGTCGACCTGCCTCAATTCCTCGTTGTTTTTAGGCTGCTCTGCGACTTCTGAAAACACTTTTGCATGAATTTGCTCCACCTTACTGGCAACGTCAAAAGTCCAGGCAGTCCGTTGATTGTTTTCTACCTTCGCGGTGTTCAAGCAGCCTGGATGCATCTTGTCGTTTTCGGAAGTTTTTCCGGCGAGCGTGGCTCCTACATTGTCCTTTGTTGATTTGACTTCGCTTATTACCCGTCGGAGATGATTAGATGCGTGCACGGCCCTTGCCTCCGCAACAATTCTGAAAAGCTTTAACTTGCGTGAAGCCTTCTTCATCGGCCTTTCGAGCGAAGGCCATGTACAGCTGATTCGCCTAGACTTGTCTGCGAACGCACTTTTCAGATCGCCAATCAGCTTGCTCATGATCGGATTCTGCTTCGGTTTCCAATACTCGATCCACGACATATAAACGATGCTGAAGCACACAAGCTCAAGCAACATGATTCTTAAATCGTGGATTCACAAAGACAATAAATGATTGAACATAATAATGATTATGAATCAGTTTAGGAGACGAAGTTGAATGGCTACGATACTCATAGTCAGAGACATCATGTCGAAAGATGTTAAGGTCGTGCGCCCAGACACCACGATGAAGGAAGTAGTTGCCACGATGAACAAGTTGGGTATAGGCTCGATATTGGTTGTTCAAGGCGAAAGGCCAGTGGGCATCATAACAGAGCGTGACATCCTCAGAAGGGAGGTTGAACCGTGCCTGGCTCCGGAGACCCTGACCGCCAAGCATGTTATGACGAGCCCTGTCATTACCATAAATGAAGAGGCAAGCATTGAAGAAGCCGCTAGACTAATAGCGAAGAAGAAGGCCAAGAGGCTTCCAGTTATGAATAATGGCAAGCTTGTGGGAATATTGACCTACACGGACATCGTCTTCAAAGTGCCCACAATGCTCTCTGTACTCGAAGAGCTCGTGAGACCCTACCGTCGCTCACAATAGTCTTCTCGACCAATGTTCGGCCTGCTAGAACTCTGGTCTAGGCTTGCCCAATTTCTTGTTCAGACAAGACTTGATAAAGCCATAGTACTCCGGATCGGGTTTGCCAGGACGGCTCTTGAATTCTCCATGAAACTGCGACGCGAAGAAGAAGAAACTGTCTGGAAGCTCCAGAATTTCCATCCTGCGGCCATCTGTGCTCTTGCCCGAGAATGCCAACCCATTTTTCTCTAGTCTTTCTAGATAATCAAGGTTGACCTCAAACCTGTGCCTATGCCGCTCACAGATTTCCTCATTCCTATACATCCTGCACGCCAGAGTGTCCGGCTTGACAATTATCTTATGTGCTCCCAAGCGCATCGTTGCGCCCTTAATCTCTATTCCTCTTTGTTCGGGCATCAGGTCGATCACAGGACTTGAGGCGCTAGGGTTAATCTCTGTGCTGTTCGCGTCCTCAAGACCACAAACGTGTCGGGCAAACTCGACCACTGCAAGCTGGAACCCGTAGCATATTCCTAGGAATGGGATGTTATTCTCCCTTGCGAACTGTATGGCCATTATTTTTCCCTCAGTGCCCCGAGGGCCGAAGCCGTATGGAACAAAGATTCCGTCAGAATCCTTCAGGGCTTCCACGGCCTTCGGGTTCTTTTCAAGTTTTTCCGCCTCCAAGTATTGGAGGCAAACCTTAGTCTTGCACGCGGCCCCGCCATGCCGCAGCGCTTCGTTCATGCTTACATAGCTGTCTGTAAGTCCAGCGTATTTGCCTACCAAGGCAATATTCACCTCATGCTCGGGGTTCAAGATCGCGTTGACGAACTGCTTCCAGTCTCTGAAGTCCTTCTTCTGGTCTGTGAAACCGAACCGCGTGCATATGAAATCGCCCATTCCCTGGTCGTCCAAGATCAGCGGAACCTGATAAATGGACTCGACATTGTAAGAGCAGAAAACTGCATCCTCTGGGATTGTCCCGAAAAGCGCGATCTTACTTCGAGATTCAGGATCTATCATTTCTGGACTTCTTGCAACGATAACGTCAGGCTGTATGCCGATGCGTCTCAGCTCGTTAACGCTGTGCTGAAGAGGCTTCGTTTTCATCTCTTTCGTGACATCTAGAACCGGCACAAGGGCAACGTGGATGTACAGAGTATTCTCAACACCTTCTTCCAAACGCATTTGTCGGATGGCCTCGAGAAAGGGCTGACCTTCGATGTCTCCCACGGTGCCTCCTACCTCAGTTAGGATCACGTCGACGCCAGAGCTTTTCGCCACGCTGCGAATGCGATGCTTAATCTCATTGGTGATGTGAGGCACGATCTGTACGCATCGACCTAGGAAATCCCCCCTGCGTTCCTTCTCGATGACCGCCTTGTAGACCATGCCCGTGGTGACGTTATTTTCAGTCTTCAAATCCAAGTCCAGAAAACGTTCATACCAGCCCAGATCCAGATCGGTCTCGCCGCCATCATCGGTTACGTAGACTTCGCCGTGCATGTATGGATTCATGGTTCCCGCATCAACGTTCACGTACGGGTCAATCTTCACAACTGTAACTTTCAGACCCCTCGTCTGAAGCATCTTGCCGACAGAAGAAGTCAAAATTCCCTTTCCAACAGAACTCAACACTCCGCCAGTAACAAAAATAAACCTAACCAAACAGGTTCTCCCCATAATAACAAGACGATAAACCGAAATCAGCATTTAAGCTCTTTCATAAGCATGGAGGAAGACTTGGAATCACAGATTCAAGAGAGGTCGCATTATCAACCCATGACACTTTCCTGGATAATTTTTCTTCTGCAAGTCATGTAGGACCAAAAAAAGGAAAAGAGCTTCTTTTGTCTTTCTAGTTGGCGCGGGCGTGTTATTTCGACAGCGACTCAGCTTGGCTCAGGATTGAGTCTAATTGCTCTTTATCAAGCGTTAGTCCGTGCAAGTATCTTCCTCGAAACTTCGGTTCTTTGAGAAATGTTTTCTTGATTTGCAACGGTCTTTCAAATCTGATAACGTATTTGAGAACTAGTGCCTGTTTCCACTTCTCTGATTCTAGTCTTTCGTCTCTGGAAAGCTCATTCTGTTGGCAGACGTTTTCTATGACGCCATAGCCGACGACGGCGTCTCCAGATTCGGTCTTATGTACGAAGACCGTGGTCTGATCAGGCTTCCACCTTCTGCGAAGGTTTGTGTAGTAAATCGCCATGTTAAACACATGGTCAACCCAGTAGTCGGCCACTATTCTGAGAACGTAAGCTTCAATCTCTACCATCGGGCTTCTATCGCTACCTACAGGTATAGACTCTATTAAAGATGCATGAGCAAGTGAATTTCATGACTCAATTTGCAGATATGAATTATAGGTAGATAGTGAGGGAAGATTGGCAATGCAAATACTGAAACGGCACTTTTGCGATGCATTCGTTGCGTCTTTGCTGCTTTCTGTTCTACTGGCAGAACGGAACGATTTGCATGGTGGATGCGTGGTCGCTTACGCTTCTGAGCACCAATCGCCTTACAGTGCCGCGTCCTTTGCTTCCCATCGCGATGAGGTCGTAGCCTCCGTCTTCGACTGTTTTGATTTATGAACTATACATTTTGCCCTTGAAACCTTAAGAACTGTACAGGCCAAATTCACATGGCCTGGTTTCAAGAGTGAAATTAAGGGAGCTTCAGAATGTCTTCAGTCTTATCATCCAACGACGAACACGGTCTCAGCTTCTCACCGATCAACATGTTCACTACTGCTGTGTCAAATCATGTGGGCCTACGTGTCTATTCAGATACGAGGCCGCATAATTGGAAGATAGCTGACCTGCAGAAAGGCTTGATTTTGGTCTTCAAGGGAACAGAGATCGTAGGAGAAGGAACAGGCTTCGGGCTTCCTGTTCTCGTTTGCTCAGATGAGACATATTTCTCAGGAACTTCAAGAGTATATCTTTCTCGATATGGCAGTCGTTGGATCATTCGGAAGGAATTTGTAATGGACAGAATATCTAGGAACAAGTTCAGAAACGTCAATCTTGAAAATCGAACGGTCCGCAGTTTTTTCGCCTACTTGGCGAGCCTGTATCAGAAGCATTCGAGATTCCGATTTTTGAGCTTCAAGAAGTTTACCGGAGAAATCAGCATAGGCACGACTTTCCTCAAGGCTGAGCCACTGGGCAAGGTAATGGTGACCTTCACAATAGATAGACAGCGCATTCTGGTGAAAGCGGACTTCAGCCATCTGAAGAGGGAGAGAATACGAGGAATTTTCATGCTGAACGAGCAGGGATCGAGATTCTTCAGGAAATACGTAGATTCTCAGGAAATAAGTCTGGCTGATGAAGAAATAGGTGCCTGGAACGGAATAAACGCTGAATGGGCCAGTCTAATCGATCCACAAAGTGGATTTGGTTTCCGCCTGTGGAGATTGGGAGGCTGTGTTTTACGCAGGGGGCGGGAGTTTCTTAAGGATTCCTTGGATTGGGTAGGATTGGACTATGAGGTCAGACCTGGGAATGCTGGTCTGGAATATGTGATTGAAATCCTAGGTGTATGATGGAATATGACGCGGGTAACATTGGTCTATCCTTATTCTCAGCCTTCCAATGATAATTCAATTTTCAGGTTTCCACCTCTTGGATTGGGCTACATAGCTGGATATTTGAAAGAGCATGGAGTCTCAGTCCAGCTAGTGGATTGCACCTTTCTCAGTGAAGCCGCGGCTCTGGAAAAAATCAGACTCTCACGACCAGACATAATAGGAATTCAAATCATGTTTTCAATGAAAGAGAAAGCCCTTCGAATGGCTCACGTTCTTAGAAAAGACTGCAAACTCCTCGTTGCAGGTGGACCACTCCCAACATCAGATCCCGCAGATTTCCTTGACTCTTTTGACGTCGTAGCCATCGGGGAAGGCGAACGGACTACGCTTGAATTGGTCAATGCAATTCAGAATGGTGATCCCGCAGAACTTGGGAAAGTGAGAGGAATTGCTTTCAAAAATAAGGACAAGACTGTGTCCACTCCTACTCGGGGTTTTTTGGAAGATCTTGACAGTCTTCCGTTCCCAGCTAGAGAATTGTTTGACAATCAGGCCTACAAGGACTACTATTCGAAAAAGTTCGGCTACACCACCACGTCATTGATTACCTCGAGGGGTTGCCCGTTTCAATGTGATTTCTGCAGCAGACCTATATTTGGCAATAGATTCAGATCGAGAACAGCCCCAAACATAGCCCATGAAGTTGAAGCAATCAAGGCACTGGGCTACGAGAGGATATGGTTTGCTGATGATTGCTTCACGCTAAACCGAGAGAGGCTACTGGATATATGCAATGAACTGATTCGCAGCCGTGTCAACATCTGTTGGGAATGCCTATCACGAGTTGATACCGTAGACTCAAGAGTTGCGGCGAAAATGAAGAAAGCAGGATGCGTACGAGTATTCTTTGGAATAGAGTCCGGCAACGATTCAGTCCTAAGAATCATGAGAAAAAAGGCGACCACAAAACAAGCCAAAGACGCCGTCTACACTTTTAAGAAAGCCGGAATCCAGGTTGGCGCATTCTTCATATTGGGATACCCTGGTGAGAGTGACAAAACGATTCTGGATAGTGTCAGATTCGGATCATCACTCCCGCTGGATTATCTTTCCTTCACCTTGCCGTATCCGATTCCAGGTACACCTCTCTTTGAACGAGTAAAAAACAAGATGATTTCCAACGACTGGGAAGAACCTGAAGGGTTTCATTTAATAAAGCACAGGCTGCTTTTCCGTTCTCCCTTTTCCGAAACCAAACTCAAATTTGCCATCTTCAAGGGAATGACACAATTCTACGTTCGAAAATACCTTGGAGAAAAGGGTTACAGCATTCTGGGCAAACCATATGAACACCTCACGGATGCTGTCTACAATATGTTGAATTGAAGTTCTCCTCCATCGTGGGCACTTCAAATGGGCTTAACTACATGAGCCAAGGGACGCAGAGTCAGTTCCTAGAAAGCACGCGCTAGCTTTGCGGGACCATTTCTCGGAATATGCTAGAGAAGCTACATGCGTAAGATTATGGAGTTATGACTATTTTGACCTCTGTTTTGGACGTTGAGAGTATCTCAAAAGCTCCCTTGATCTCGTCAAGCTTCATTTCCCTTGTGACGAGAGGTCTCACGTCGATTGTTCTTGACGCTATCATATCCAGGGCTTTTCTGAAATGCAGCGGAGTCGCGTGAAAAGCGCCTAGGACAGCAAGCTCCCCATAGTGAACCATTTCAGCGTTAACCTTAATCTCGGTTCCAGGAGGGCATCCGCCGAATTCCAAGACGGTGCCGCCTTTGCTCACTACCCTAAGAGCCTGTTCCCAAGTGGTTGGCAACCCTATTGCCTCTATTGCCACGTCTGCACCATATCCACCTGTAAGCTGGCGAACCCTTTCAACAACGTCCTCGGTCTTGCCATTAATGGTTTCGTCTGCACCGAGTTTCTCGGCAAGATTCAACCTCTCATCCACGAGGTCGATCAATATTGTCTTCTTTACGCCCATTTTCCTCGCCGTCAAAAGATGCAACAGTCCTATTGGGCCAGCACCGATTATTGCAACTGTGTCCCCTAACTTCACATGCGCCATCTCAATGCCGTGAAGCACGCAGGCAAGCGGTTCTGTGATGGCAGCTTCCTCATAAGCAACATCTGACGGAATTTCCTGCATGTTTACTAGCACCGTACGGGCCGGAACCCTGATGTATTCGGCATATGCTCCCCAAAGCCAAATCATGTTTTCGCACAGGTTGTACTTACCCTTCTGGCACATTGTGCAATGCAGACACGGAGCACTATTTCCTGCGCGAACACGCATCCCTTTCGTCGGCCAGTCGAGGCCCTTGCTAACTTCGACTACGTCTCCTGCCCATTCATGCCCGAAGATTGTTGGGAGCTTAATCACTCTCTCAACGTAGCCTCTCTGAAAAATCTTCAAATCTGTCCCGCAGGTTGTTGCCGCCTTGACCTTTACCAGAACCTCGCCCGCTTGGAGCCTTGGCAGTTCAACGTCCTCAATCCTCAAGTCTTTTACACCGTAAAGCAATGCCGCCCTCATCTTACGTCACCCATTCAAGACGATAACCTTCAAACTTTCCTTGCTCTCTGAAGCCGTTTTGAATGCCTCTGCCGTGTCAGCAAGTTTGAAACGATGGGTTATCAGATCCTTCAAATTCAATTTTCCAGACTTCATGAGTTCCAACGCTTCCCTCGTTTCCAAGTGAGAAGTGGAATAGGACGGGATTATCTTGACTTCCTTAAAGAACAGTTCTTTCGGACTGACTTGCAAGTATTTGCCAGGCGCAGTAGGCGCAAACACGCAGAGCTTGCCACCTTTGCGGCAGATGCTCATAGCACTCGCGTACGCTTGCAAGCTTGGCGCGGTGACAACAGCCAGGTCGACACCTCTATCTTCGGTCTCTGCCATGACAGCTTTTGCCAAGTCTTCTTCTTCAGGGTTTACTGCCACGTCTGCACCGAATCTTCTGGCCGCATCTAGCCGATAGTCGAACAAGTCGCTGACAATTGTTTTTGAAGCTCCGAGAAGTTTCAATAGGGCCAAGTGCATCAGACCAGTAGCTCCGGCGCCGATGATAGCGGCTGTATCGCCTCCCTGGATGCCACACTTTCTCAGGGCTCGCAAGCAGCAACCCACGGGTTCGATAAGCGTTGCCTCTTCGAATGGCATAGCATTTGGAATCCTCAGAGTGTCAAGTTGAAGATTCGGTGCCGGAACCCTAAAGCATTCAGAAAAGCCGCCGGGCCTGATGTTGGTCTCGTGAAATTGTTCGCATTGAGTATAGTCTCCGCGTAGGCAGTAGTGGCATTTCAGGCAGGCCACGTGATGGTGTACGAAAACCCGTTCACCAACTTCGAAACTCTCAACTTTGCTACCCTTCTCAGTGATAATTCCTGCGGGCTCATGTCCAAGAACCAAAGGCGCCCTGCTTTGGAGATACCAATCCATCAGGTCTGACCCGCATACCCCGCAGGCCTTCATATTCACCAAAACTTCATCTTCGCCTATTTTTGGCGTTGGAGTCTCCTCTATCCGTATATCTTGCGGCCCGTAATACACTGCTACCTTCATCGCGACTCAATCGTTCTTCAATAATCAAACACATAAGACTTTCCAAGATCACAAAGAAAAGGCAGTACGAACAGCTCAAACCATCAAGCTTCAGATTCTTGAAGTTTATCGCGAATCTTCCGAAGGAACTCTGCCGCTGGGCCCCCATCCACGATTCTATGATCGTAAGTCAGGCTCAACATTACCATGGGCCTGATTTCCACTCTCCCGCCGACTGCGACTGGTTTTTCCTTTATGGCTCCAACGGCAAGAATGGCTGCTTCAGGCGGGTTTATGATAGGAATGAAAAAGTCAACCCCGAACGCACCCAAGTTTGTGATCGTAAACGTGCCGTTAGAGACTTCATCCTTGACCAGCTTTCCCTGTTTGGCCTTTGAGGTTAACTCCTCAACCGTCTTCTCCACTTCCTGAAGGCTCTTCTTATCAGCACCGTGTATGACAGGCACAACGAGGCCATTTTCTGTGGCCACCGCAATGCCTATGTTGACTTCATCGAAGATCCTCAGCTGATTTCCCTCCAATGAAGAATTCACTATCGGATGTTCAACAAGGGCCTTGGCCACAGCCCCGACGAGAACGGCAGAATAGGATACTCCAAGTCGCTCGCGCAGGATCACTGTTTTGGAGGCGTCTACCTCCATCATTACCGTGCTGTGCGGAGCTGTCCTAAAGCTCTCGGATAGACGCTCAGCCGAAGTCTTTCTGAAACCAGTCAGCGGATATGTTTCCTTCACCCTTGGCAACGCTCCGCGACTCTCTTGGAGGATCCGCTCAACATCAGCCTCAACGATCCTTCCTTCTGGTCCGCTGCCTTTGACAAGTGGCAAATCGATTCCTTGCTCTCTTGCAAGACGCTTGGCAGCGGGCGAAGCCAAAATGCCTGTTCTCACTACCTCAACTGCCCCAATCTCCTGCGTGCCTATTATTAATTCCGAAAGAGGCTCATCTGGACCCGCTATGATGGCTAGAACTTGATCCACCGAAGCCTCGGCTCCTGCTTCTGTGAAGATTTTTCGCAAGATCCCAGAGGCTGGGGCCTCAACGTCGTACGTGGCCTTTTCTGAGATGACTTCTACTATAGGCTCGTTCTTCTCTATAGTGTCGCCTTCCTTCTTGTACCACTTGCCGACGCTGCCCTCTTTCATCGTCAAGCTGAGTCTTGGCATGACAACCTTTGTCACCATCCTAGATCACTTCCTTGACTGCTTTGATTATCATTTTCTCGTTTGGGATCACATATTGTTCCAAGGGAGGACTGAAAGGGATAGGGGTGTCAGGTTCAGCAAGACGTTTTATCGGGGCATCCAAATAGTCTAGAGCCTCTTCTGCAACAGAGGCTGCAATCTCAGCGCTCACTCCTCCCGTCTTGCAGTCTTCGCTGACGATGACAATTCTCCCGGTTTTCTTAACAGACTTCATTATCGCCTGCTTATCCAAAGGCGTCAGAGTTCTCGGGTCGACCACTTCGGCGTTTATTCCCTCCTTCTCAAGGACTTTGGCAGCTTTGAGAGCCATGTGGACCATGTACAGAGTAGCCACTATGGTGGCATCAGAACCCTCTTTCTTGACATCTGCTTTACCGAATGGCACAGTGTACTCTTCTTCTGGGACTTCTCCTTCAATTGGATACAGCAGTTTGTGCTCGCAGAAAAAGACTGGATTGCTGCCTCTAATGGCCGTTTTCAAGAGCCCTTTCGCATCGTACGGTGTTGATGGCACTGCGACGTTCAAGCCGGGAACATGCATGAACCAAGCTTCTAGGCTTTGTGAATGGTGGGCAGCAATGTTTACTCCTGCGCCGAAAGGCGTTCTGATCACCAGTGGACATGCTGCTTGCCCCCCGAACATGTAACGTATCTTCGCCGCCTGGTTTGCAATCTGGTCCATCGCCAGGGCGGTCAAGTCTCCGAACATTATTTCTGCCACGGGCCGCATGCCAGTTATCGCGGCGCCGACCCCTGTCCCGATTATCGCCGATTCTGATATGGGAGTGTCCCTGACTCTTTCGTCCCCAAACTCTTCTGCCAGACCGGCGGTAACCTTGAAAGCTCCTCCCCAACACCTGCCGATGTCCTCTCCAAGCAAGAAGACTGAAGGGTCCCTGCGCATCTCTTCCCTTAATGCTTCACGCAACGAGTCGCGGTATGTCAAGCTTCTCATGTTCCTTCCCCTCACTAAGCGTATACGTCTTCTAGGGCTTCATCCGGCGCTGGATAGGGACTTTCCAAAGCAAATTTGACTGCATCATCAATCTTGGCTGCTGCTTCCTTTTCGACGGATTGAAGCTCAGCTTCTCCAAAGGAATGTCCAAGAGCAAGGTATTCTCTGAAGGTTTTGACAGGGTCTCTTTGTAGCCACTCTTGAACCTCCTCTTTAGGTCTGTATTTCGCCGGGTCAACCCGCGAATGTCCCTTGTGCCTGTAGGTCTTGCATTCAATAAGCGTCGGTCCTTCTCCTTTTCTCGCCCTTTCGACAGCCTCACATGTGGCCTTGTAAACTGCTAAGACATCGTTGCCATCCACTGCCACGCCTTGAATCCCGTATGCTGCAGCGCGATCGGCGACGTTTTCTATCTTCATTGCGCATGATTGACGAGTTCCCATGGCGTAGAGGTTGTTTTCGCATACAAAAATCACTGGCAACTTCCACGTTGACGCCATGTTCAGGCTCTCATGAAACGTTCCTTGGTTTGAAGCACCCTCGCCGAAAAAACAGGCTACAACCTGGTCCGTATTCCTGAGCTTGGCTGATAGGCCCGCGCCTACAGCTATCGGCAGGCCCGCACCCACAACTCCTGTTGCGCCGAGCATCCCTATGCTGAAGTCTGCTATGTGCATCGAGCCGCCCTTGCCTTTACAATAACCGGTTTTCTTCCCTAAGATTTCAGCCATGGTTCGATTCAAGTCAGCGCCTTTCGCTATGCAATGTCCATGACCCCTGTGCGTGCTCGTGATATAATCATCTTTCCTCAGCCCGCTGCAAACGCCTACGGCAACGGCTTCTTCACCAGCATAGAGGTGAATCGTACCCGGAACAAGGTTTTGACCATAGAGCTCGAAAACCTTTTCTTCAAACAGACGGATTTCAAGCATTTCTCTGTACATTTCAACGAGCTTTTCTTTCGCCAAGTTCGAAGCCAAATTACCTTCACGACCATTAACCCATGGTTCACGTCTTATAAGACGCGATACTTTTATATTATTTTATGGTGCTTTGTGCCCGTCTTTGTGAGCGAGGTTCATGGCACGTCTTGACAATAGTTAGGTTTCGCTGGTGTGTAGCAAAAACATTATAGAGCCATGATGGTAGAATAATGAACCAGCAAAGCTGTTGCTCAAGTGTCAAAATCGAGGTTTTGAGGGGGGGACGAATGCAGAGATCATATTCAAAAATGCTCGGCATAGTTGGAAAACCTAACACTGGAAAATCAACCCTTTTTTGTGCTTCAACTTTGGCGCCGGCGGAGATTGCAAACTACCCGTTTACGACGATAAAGCCGAACAGGGGAGTGGGCTATGTGAGAAGCCCCTGCGTCCACGAGGATTTTAACGTTAAAGACAATCCCGCAAACTCGCTCTGCATGGATGGAGTGCGGCTCATCCCAGTGGAATTCATCGACTGCGCAGGACTCGTGCCTGGGGCTTGGGAAGGAAAAGGGTTAGGAAATCAGTTTCTGGACGAAATTCGCAAGGCCGACGCGTTAGTCCACGTAGTAGACGCATCTGGAGGAACAGACACCGAAGGAAGACTGTGCAAGCCGGGAGAGCATGACCCGCTGGAAGACGTGAAATTCTTGGAACGCGAAATAACTATGTGGATGGCAAATATACTGAAAAAAGACTGGCCAAAGATTGCCAGGACGGTTGAAGCTGAATCAAAGGACCTTTTCTCAATGCTTGAGGAGCGACTGAGCGGCCTGTCAATAAGGAGAAACCACATTGCCGAAGCGATGAGAAAAGCAGGACTGAATGCAGATAGGATTACGAGTTGGAGCGAGGACGATTTCCTCAAGTTCGTGGATACGTTAAGGCAGATAGCCAAGCCTATGATAATAGCAGCGAACAAGATGGACATACCGTGTGCCGAGGAGAACTTCGAAAAACTGAAGAAGTCAGATTACATCGTCATTCCGTGCTGTGCAGAAGCCGAACTAGTTCTGAGAAGAGCAGCTGAGAAGCAATTGATAGATTATCGGCCCGGAGACTGCAACTTCAAAATCCTGAAGCCAGAAAAATTGAGCGAAACCCAACTGAAGGCATTGGAGACTGTTAGAGAGAAAATCCTTCTCAAGTTTGGGTCAACGGGGGTTCAGGAGGCCGTGAACGCCGCCTTCTGCAAGCTGTTGAATATGATTGCGGTGTATCCAGTTGAGGATTTGGAGCACTTGGCGGACCATAACGGAAGAGTTCTTCCAGATGCATATCTTGTGCCGTATGGAACCACTGCGCGTCAACTTGCCTACATTATTCACACGGAGCTAGGTGAGGGTTTCATCTATGCTATTGAGGCAAGAGAGAAAAAGAGAGTCGGAGAGGATTACGTGCTTAAAGACAGGGATGTTCTGTCAATAGTAAGCGCGAAAAGAAGAGCATAGTCTTACGCGCCGAAGCGTCTCTTGCGGTTCTGAAACGTTCTCACAGCACGGAGTAAGTCTATTAGGCGGAAATCGGGCCAGTAAACGTCCAGAAAGCACAGTTCGCTGTAAGCAGACTGCCATAACAGGAAGCCGCTCAACCTCTCCTCGCCTGAGGTCCTGATGATCAGATCAGGGTCCTGCTTAGGCAGATGCGCGGTGTAGAGATGTTGCTCGAACGTTGCTTCATCAACGTTCTCCGGGTTGAGTCTCCCAGCGTGAACGTCCTCAGCGATTTTTCTCGCAGCGTCCACGATTTCAGCCCTGCCGCCATAGGCGAAGGCAAAGTTGAGGAAGTGGCCATCGTAATCTTGGGTTGTCCTTTCGACGTTTTGTATGACCTGTTGCAAGTCTTCAGGCAAGAGGTTGGTCCGACCGATGACTTTCACGCGTATCCTGTCTTTGTGAACACGCTCATCCGTCAATATCTTCCGTAGGTTCTCACAGGCGATGCGCATTATTTCTGCGACTTCTTCTTTTGAGCGCGTGAAGTTCTCGGTTGAGAAAGCATAGAGAGTCATGGATTTGACTTTGAGCTTTATGCACCAGTCGATCAATTGTTCAACTTTTTCAGCGCCTTTCTCGTGTCCTGACCATGGGTTGAGAGCCTTATCCGTCGCCCATCTTCGATTTCCATCCAGAATTATTGCTATGTGTTCGGGTTTGGCGCCGTTCTTAACCTGGCGCCATAGCCACCTTTCGTACAGTTTGTACGCGCCGACGGTTGAAAGGATCTTCTTGAACATCATCTGAACCTCGCGTCCTGCAATGAGTGGGCGCAGGTGCAGTTTTCTCCACGTTCATCAGGTAGACTTCTTATGCTCTCAATTAAGACTTGCTTCATCTTTGGAAGAATCTGCTTGGACACCTTCGAGACTTCAGAAGCTGTCAGTCGACGCTGTATCCCAGCGGCCATGTTCGAAACGTAGCATATGCTTGCATAGCACATTTGAAGCTCGCGTGCAAGCACAACCTCCGGAAAGCTTGTCATCCCTGCGACATCGCACGTTAATCGCTTGAAAAGTGCGATCTCGGCGGGAGTCTCGAAGCGTGGTCCTTCGGTGCAGACAAGAACTGCGTTCTCCCACACGGACAAATCAAGCTTCTCAGCGTTTTCGATGAGCAGTTTCCTCAGCTCTGGGCAGTACGCTTCTGAAACGTCAATGTGCGTCACAGGCGCCTTATCATAGAAGGTTGTTGGGCGAAACTTTGTGAAGTCAACAAAATCGTTTGGAATGACTAGGTCGCCAGTCTTGAAATCTCGGTTTATGGCACCCACAGCGTTAGTAGCCAAGATTCTTTCAATGCCTGTCCTATGCAAGGCGCAAACATTGGCTCTATAGTTCACTTTATGCGGAGGGATCGAATGACCTGTTCCGTGTCTGAGGAGGAGAATCACCTCTTTCTTCTCCAGTGTCTTGGCGAAAACGGACGAAACCATTCCATAAGGTGTTCTCAGGCGCATGCTTCTTGCATTCTTGAAAAAGTCTTCGAAACCGGTTCCTCCGATGACGGCAACCTTAGCCTGCCCCAAACTCTTCAACCTGCTCTTTAGTCGCGTGGAAGAATCCTCTTGAAGACCTGTGAACTACAAAGATGATTAAGACTGAAGCTACCCCTATAAGGATGCCCACGACGACAGTGAAAACGAGTTTCGTTAAGCCGCTCTGACTATCTGGCTTAATCAGCAGGTCGGAGGCTGCATCCAGTATCTGACTCGACCATCCGACAGTAGCAATCAGAGCTGCGTTGCGCAATAATCTCGTGTCACGTTCAAGGTACCACCTTATCGCTCTTCCTGTCAAGGCAATGCATATACCCACCACTATCAATATCATTGAGTCTTTGATGAAATATCCAGCGAGCGTTGGAAGAATGCTTAGCCACCCGGCAAGGTCACGTGGCGGCGTGATTGCCTCTACGGCCGCAGCGTGTGCCCATCCCTGGTACGCGCCCAACGTCACACATAAGGCACCACCCAGTATGGAGAAATTGGAAATTTGGACCCTGAGCGGTGGAGGAGAGTAATCCTTTATCCACGTGTAGAAGTTCTTGGCTACTCTGTCAGCCCCAAAACCCTTTATCACCAATATTGCACTTAGCACAAAAACAAAAACTATCCAGAATATCGAGAGAAGGTTGAATATCCACAGGACGCCTGCGATCAGCGCGAGTATGCCTGGGACGCCCAGAACGAAACGCGAGTAACGCGGGTTGTCCAAAATCGTTCTCAAGTATCTTAAGAATATCGCGGCAGTTTCCTCGATCGATTCGCTGTGCTTAACGACTATTCTACTTATCGATGAAACCTGCACCCTGGACTGAACAAGGGGAAGGACGACCTCGTCCGAGTATCCGTCAACGACCAGGATGACCTCTTTCGCGGGAAAAGAGCTAAGCACTTCACCTAGCTCAGCAACCACCTTCCTGTCCGCTCCGACCCCTCCCAGCTCAGACCCGGATATCGTTGCAATCTCAAATGCTTCTTTCGGATTGTCTTCCTTTTTCAGTTGATCATAGATTCTGACTGCCTCGAACATCGCGTTGGCGTCCGATTCTTCCGGATCGCTGAGCGCCAACTTCACAGCCGCATCAATATTCTGCTCTCTTCCGATAACGGGCGTCTTAACCTCGGCCTTTGCTCCGATATCACCGTCTCTGTCCACGCACAAAACAACAGTTCGTTTCTGCTCGCTCTGTCCCAGTTCTTCCTTGACCATGTTATTCTCTGATCCCGTATAATCGGAACTTGCTTCACTTTAACCTTTCTCAGTTGGTGACTTCTCCCGCTCAATTCCCCTTTTTTCAGTCAGAAGCATTAGCGCACGCCTACGTCTTCATGTGATTTTAGATACGGCAGTAGAATCACACATTCCTAGTGAATTCAGAGCCAAAACTGCTTTTTGAACATGATTTGGTAGTGTGAGAATGCTCAAATTATTGGTTCCTGAGAAGATTTCCTATCCTCATTTCAATTAATCTGTTGACAAGTACCGATAATTCTTTACTAGTATTTTCAGATCCTTTAGCTCAGTTTCTGCACCGTTTAACTCTTTTTTTAACGTTAATGTGTGCATTTTCTCACCAATCAAACTTTGACAACTTTTAAGAGGTCATGCTCTAAAATCTTGATTTTTTATGACCCCTAGACTTGTATACTTGCGGTTGTAGGTGGGTTTTGGGAAGAAAATAAAATATAAATATATGTTTTTTGATGCACTGGAAAACCTTCAAGGAGTCCTAATCTTTGTAGAATCGAGTCAACTTAAGACTCGGCTTTGAAGGATGCTACTTCTTGTTTCCACTTCAGAAGGTCTTTGGTCTTGGGTTAGTATTCCTCCGCACAGCGTTTGTAAATCTTCTTGAGAAGGGCTTGATCTAAGCCTAGACGAAGTTCCCGAATTTTCCATCGTCAACGGTATAGATTGCGTGAGCCGAAGTGAGGTATACTTGGCGTAGCCACGAGAAGCCTCCCGCAAACATTTCTCCTTTTTTCTTCTTTTTGACTAATTAGCTATCAGCCGACTTTCGCGATCATTTTTTAGTTTTGCCTGCTCTTCAGAAAGAAGATGGGGTTATGGGGTGTATTCTCCGAAGTGTCTGGCTACTAAGCTTATGTCTTTGCCGTCGACTTTACCATCATTGTTCACATCGCAGTTCGCGTTCCATATCAGCGGTGGTGGGCATCCGGGATAGCTGCCGAAGCATTTTGCGGCTACGGAAACGTCTTTGCCGTCGCACTTGCCGTCTGGAACAAAATCCCACGGGCTAGCAGAGCCCCCAGTCAAGTCTCCAACCATCGACACGAAGACCCAACTTCCCGTGAAGTTGTTGTCCACCGTGTTGGTTTCGCCTGGAACGGGCCAAACATAAGCGCTTAACGTGTAGTTGCCATAGGCAGA
>JBGPBS010000012.1:0-29623 GCA_041481365.1 Bathyarchaeia archaeon | reverse complement strand
GATCTATACAAGAACACGCTATTTTTGTGATGCTTAAAGTTCTTCCATCAATAGCGAACTGCACTGAGATTTTAGCAGATCTAAGAAGTTTGTGCAATAGTCAAGGGCAAAAAGTCAATACTCATTTGCTCAAAGCTGTAAAAATAAGTCAAGACAAACTAAAGTTGCAAGATGATTGGTACAAGTTGCTTCCAGGCGAAGTTGACCAAGAGTATTCACGAGAGTCATCAAAAATGACAAGTCTTGATAAGGTTGTAACAAAAGTCATTCAGGGCTTTCGTTACGAGAAAAACAGCGAGTTTGTAAGCACAAGAGACACTTTGATCTCGCTGCCGCGAGAGAAGCGTGTTAGGATTGATATTAAAATCTTAAAAATTGAAGACTCTAAGGTTATTGTTCAAAATCCCAACAGTGAAGAAAACCTAGTCATACCTAAAAATGCTACATTTCCAGCAATTCGAACAGCATCTTGGCAAAAAAGTATTAAAATCAAACGCCCTATGGATTTCGCCATCGTTGAACGATTTAACAGAGACAACAAATTTTGGACTGAGTCTGATGTTGACCAGATGTTGGTCAGACGACGTGAGCATATCGATTCCCGAAAAGCCAATCTAGTGATGGCGGGGTATGGTAACATTGACCTATCTTCTCCAGGGACGTTTTTCCTTGCGTTTTGCTCTAAAACTGAAATCGCGCCCACTTGGTCATTTTGGTCTTTGCCTTGCCTGAAATATGAAGAGGCTGTTGTGATAGCGCTATGGCTTAATTCCTCTTTCGCGCTGTCCAATTTATTGAAAAGTCGAACTGAGGTTAGAGGTACTAACATCAAGTGGAGAAAAAAAGACATAGAAAAACTGCCCGTAGCAGATATTAATAGAATGTCAGCGAAAGAGATTGAAATGGCAAAGTCTTTGTTGGAAGAATTAACGAAAATGGCTTTTCCATGTTTGATTGAACAGTTGGAGACAAATTACATAGGAAGAACTAAAATAGATACATATTTTGCGAAAATTTTGAATATAGATATTACTGAAGCGAAAATAATCGAGCTTCAGAAAGACTTGGGTTTTCGGTTAAGAAAAATGCAAAAGATGATGACAAGAGATTAAGAGTCATGACAATTAAGTTAATAGTATCAGTTACAGAAAACAATTTTATCACAGCGGGTAACTTAACTTAACAGTACCCTCCTCGTCTGGATGTAGACTTTGTCTTCTGGACATTCGTTCAAGAAATGGTTTCTTCAGGCTCAAATAGCTCGACAAGATCGAGCCTGTGAAAGATGACCGTATTATTTCTGACGTTGATCTAGGCAATTTGAGGGAAACGGTGGAAATGGTAATAAAGAGATTGTGCGAAACGTAACAATTCGGATGTGCTCTGAGAATGTCGGACGAGTACACTTCAAGAACGTCGAAATCCCGATCATTGTATGAAAGGGCCAAGCGGGTCCTCCCCGCCGGAGTTTCGTATGGCATAAGGTACTTTGAACCCTATCCTTTCTACACTGCAAGGGCACAAGGAAGCAAGCTATATGACGTTGATGGAAACGAATACGTAGACTTCTGGCTGGGGCACACGGCGCTCATATTGGGTCACAGTCCGCCTGAGGTCGTTGAAGCAGTTAAAAAACAGCTTGAGAATGGCACCCAATATGGGACCTCGCATGAACTGGAGGTAAACCTCGCCGAGCAAGTCGCAAGAATGGTTCCCCGGGCGCAGATGATCCGATTCACCAACTCAGGAACAGAGGCGAACATGTATGCTGTTCGACTCGCACGTGCCTACACTGGGAAAAGCAGGATCGCAAAATTCGAAGGTGGATGGCACGGGGGTTACGATGCCTTGCACAAGGGCGTGAAATACCCTTTTACGCTTCCAGAATCTGCAGGATTGACAGCAGGAGCCACCAGAGAAACGCTTTTACTTCCTTTCAACGATTCCGTAGGAGTCGAGGAAAAACTTCGCCACGAAAGCGAAGTGGCCGCGATGATAGTCGAGCCTGTTCTTGGCGGAGGCGGGGGCATCCCTGCTGAAGAAACATTCTTGAAGGCGTTGAGAGAGATCTGCAACGAAAAGAAGATTCTGCTAGTATTCGATGAAGTGATTACTGGTTTCCGACTTGCCCCAGGTGGGGCCCAGCAATATTACAACGTTGAGCCAGACTTGACCGTTTTCGGAAAAATCCTGGGAGGAGGCTTTCCCGTGGGCGCGTTCTGCGGCCCAAGAGAAATAATGGAAAGGTTGGACGCCTCGGTTTACAGAAGTCCGCACTTCTCTTTTCACGGTGGGACTTTCTCGGCAAACCCCATAACGATGACTGCCGGGCTGACCACCCTGAAAATACTGGAAGACGGCCGGTTGATAAACAAGCTCAACATGCTTGGGGAGAAAGTAAGAGAACGAATAAGGAGAACCTTCGAGGAAAACGGGGTGGCAGTACAAGCTACAGGAACAAGCTCTCTTTTCAACGTCCACTTCACGAAAGAAAAAGTGAAGGACGCCAGCGACGTCTTCAGGGCGGATAGGAAAAAGCAGATTGAGTATGACTTGGATCTGATTAGGAACGGAATCTTCGTCTTACCCACGCACACAGCAGCCTTGAGCACAGCTCACTCTGAAACTGACATAGAGAAACTACTCTCAGTAACAGAAGCATATGCTCGAACGGTTCAAAACTGAAAATGACAATCACGAATGCAAAACCAGGAGAAAGCCAGAATCGGAAACACTGAAAGATTTCCGATCGCAAGATCAACCATCAACGCTTCTGGACAGCGAAGACTGCGCGCAGACTATAAACATCAACACGCCTCTGAATTCGTGCGTTTCAACATAGCCTCGGCTCTTTTCAGATCTAGCAGGGTGTTCACGTTGAAGAATGTTTTGAGCTCTGGGTCCAGTTGTTTCAGGACAAGCGTCGAAACATATCGGATCCCCCGTAGCTTATCAATCATGGACTGCATATCCAGCCTCCCCTCATCAAGAGCATCGTTAGAGGCTACTGTTGCTATTTTCGTGTGGTAAGCGGCCTGCAGGGGTTCAATGTAGCCGTTTGGCCACCGGGGGATAACTGCATTCTTGTTCATGCTGAGGTCGAGTAGGAGCGACAGAATATTCTGAGAGACAAATGGGATGTCGCATGAGAGGAGCAATGAGTATTCGCCCTCCGCAGACTCGAAACCTGTCAAAGCGCCGGCGAGTGGAGTCTTCATATCTCTCCTATCGATCACGATGCGGGTATCAGGATGCGCATATTTCCGGTATTCTCTTTCTTGTGTGTGTGAGCTTACGACCAGTATTGTTTCGTTGGCAAGGTTACCTACTGAGTCTAGAACATGTCTAACAAGGGGTTTTTTTCCCAGTTCGAGCAACCCCTTATCTTGCCCCAGTCTTATTGAAGAACCGCCTGCAAGGACTATTGCTGAACTGTCCAAAAGTCCATGTCTCCGACGAGGATTCGAGGCATTACGAGTGCTTATCTGTTGTATAAATGTTTGCGCGGAATATTACGAGGTTAGAAATAGAGTATATTACTGTATTGTGACCTATTTCTATTGGGGAGTGAATGAACATGCATGAAATCAAGGAGCTGAGCCGCATAATCTGCAATGACTGCGAGGAAAAGGAATATGAGAAATGCAGAGGTTGCAGGATCTATCAGCTTGTCAACAGAATAGCGGATAAATAGTGTTCAGCTGAGCTACATAGCGTCTATTTGGTTTGCCATGCCATCCAATATTCTTGTGAATGGATGCTCTGGCTTTTCCTCAACGAAGATTATGTTTCCTTGGGCTCTCAGGACATCGCAGAAGCACGGAATCGCGCCTAGGAGTGGAGCATGGTAAGTGTCCTTCACTTTGGTTTGCATTGGTTCTTTTCCAGTCGAGGTTGACCCGTCGAGGACCTTGTTGAGGATTATCTCGGTTTTCTTTTCAAATAGGTCGTAGAGCTCTCGTAGCATGCGTCTCGTTCCGTCGACATCAGATTTGTCATGAGTTGTGGCCACGATTACTAGATCAGCGCTCACTATGGCATTTATGGACGAATACTGCAATCCTGGACTCGTGTCCATGACAATGTAATCAAAAGACTTTTCGCTTAGAAGCGAATTTCTGAGAGCCAGCAACCTTCCCAGGGCCCTCATTTCCCATTTTCTGTCTTTTGCAGTCATGTCTCTGATCGCTTCGGTCGCGGGATTGGCCAATCCGACGAAAAGCTTTCCTCCGTTGTGGATTCTGTCGGTCAAATCTACCAGTACCTTGTCAATCTCGCAGGCCCCGTTCAGGTAATCATTCAGCCAATAGTCTCTCTTCGTCACGTTCAGAAGGGTAGCAAGGCTCGGAGCTCGAAAATCAAGATCAAATAGGCAGACTTTCTTTCCATGTTTCACGAAAGTCGCGGCCAAGTTGATTGAAAGAAGAGTTTTTCCAGTTCCGCCCTTGTACGAATGCACAGTTATTATTTTGCCCAAAACAATCACCCTTTGCTGTCCCTTTCGACGTAGAAGTATGCCTTCCTTCCGTCCCTTTCTTTCTTCAAGTGACCCATGATGACGAGTTGATTGAGATACGCGCTTTCGACAGCTCTGGCTCTATGCGTCTGCTGGGAAATCTCGTCAGCCGTTGCGCGACCAAGCCTGCAGAGACTCATTGCTGTTTTCCTGAGGTGATCAGGCATAGAAAGCAGCGTCATGACGTCTAGAGGTGCGTCGGTGGGTGGCAGGTTGACATCTTTATGGTCGTGCTTCTGAAGTTCGATCATGACCTCAATCTTCTCGTTTAGTCTTTCCAAGTTTTCTCTGATTTTCTCAAGTACTTGGATAGGTCTTTTTCCTAGCGCTTCCTGCCCCGTCACGTTATTTTCCTCATTGTGTTTTACGAGTATACAAGTAACTAGATAGCATAGCATGTATTAAGGCTTACGAAACGCTAGTAAGAAGGTCGTGTACTGATTCAAAAGATAAATGGCAAGTTAGTGGACAAGCAAGTCATCGTGTTCTCATGTTCATCGAGCGCGTCTTATGTCCATCCTGGGTTTGGGAGTCTCATCCTTGGGATAAAATGCCACGGCTTGGATGATGATTTAGGAGTCTGGTTGAAAAGATGGTGGAAGGATACGTTTGCTCGAGTGCACCTATTAGAATGGCATTGGAGTCCTGTTTCTGGCTTCTTCTACGATCGGAAGGACTTGCTTGAGTTCTCTGAAGTACTTGAGTACTGTTATGCCTCTTTGGGTTACAGCGTATACGATTCTTCGTTTTCCAACGGCTCTTTCTTCGACGAGGTTTTGTTTTATCAAGAAGTCTAAATACTCTTTCAGCACGCTGCAGTTAACATTCGCCTTGTACATAATGTGAGTCAGCTTCAAAGGGCCACGATGGGCCAACACTTTGAGTATGTCTATATACATTTCGAGTTTAGATCGCCTCATAATTGAACCTCTTTCGCGTTACATTCACCCTTTTATATATAAAGCTTTTATGGATTCAAGCTACGTCTTTTTCGTAGTTAGCTTGCGTTAGTAGCTTCCCTTCTTCTGCACTCGCATTAGCACGTTTATTCTACTTTGGAAGGCGGTGACCAGGTCGTCTAGTAATATTCGTTGCAATTCTGTTGAGAGTCCGTTGAGGTTTTCTTGGAAAACGTTGGCCATTTTGCCTTCCAACTCTTTTCTCTGCTTAAATGTATTATTGTTTTTCAATTGTCGTCCTCCAACATTCTTGCGCCAGAAATAGGCTACTGGTACTTAACTATCTTATGAACAGCTAATCTGAATCCAGAATTCAGATCATTGAATCAGCGGAATTCTGCAGTTCTAGAGCAGACTGTTGTCCGCGATCTACAGACCCTTCTCTTTGGAGTGCATGGCTAAGGATTCAAGATTCATAATTGATTTATCTTTGAAGGATAGATTTTTCTGAAATGGCGTGTCAGTATGCGAAGATCGAAGCTTGAACTATACCAAGAAATTCTTGAGGGTCTGAGGGAAGGATCATTAACTGTCGACCGTCTATCATATGAAACCAGCATAGACTGCAATGGTCTAAAGCAGAGGCTTAATTTTCTAATACGGAATGGCCTAGTCCAAGAGAAGGTAATCAAGAAGGTCACGGCTGTCGCTATCTCTGACCGCGGGCTAGCGGTCTTGAAAGCTTTGGACGTCCAAAAGCATCTGGAGAGAGTCAAGAAGGCGATGATGACCGTTGACGGGACCATGCAGCCCGAAATGACTGTTCCCAGGCGACGGCGCAATAATGAACAAGGAATTTGAGCGATAGTTCTCCTTTTGAGAATCCTTATGACGCAGGTTTCTGCTTCACGCGACTGTCCAGTCCATCATCATAATCTTTGCAGCTTATTACACAGCAAATCGCTGTGCCTTTGTTGACCACCGTCGTTTGATTTGATGTGAGAAGATTTTTATTTTCGGCTCGGCTAATGGCTTTTGCCGGATGACGAGAAGGCATTAGGTTGACATTCTGGATGAAATCTCAGAGTTACACGGACGGCAAAGGATGAGATACTCTAAATAGACACTCACCATTCTGTCTAAATGTGGTATCTCATGGGTTAGTACGCTAGGGAATGGGTAGAGAAGTATCCAAGCATCGCTAAACTCAATGAGGCAATAGCCGGCGCCAGGCGAATGGGTAGCCCCGGAACGGTTGAAGCCTATGTTAAGGCCATTAGAAAGTTCGTCAAGTTCATAGGTCTACAGGATCCTGAGACAGCACTGAACAAGCTTCAGAATGGCGAAGTGAACGGTGAGACACAAGCAGACGCATTCATTGACTATGCCCTAGACAAGAAGAATGGCTCGGCTACTCACACAGTACAGTCCGAAACTTCATCTTTGGCGTTAAGAAATGGTTCGAGCTCAACGGAGTCAAGATAAACTGGGAAAAGATAGAGCTACCAACGAGCACCGAGACCAGCCAGGAAGACAGGGCTCCCTCTAAGGAGGACCTCAAGGCTCTTTTGAATCATGCACGCGCACGCGACAGAGCTGTTATCTACACGGACACAAGTAGCGGCCTCAGAATTGGAACACTGTTGAGCCTGAACATCGGAGACGTCGACTTCAACTATCCGGATGTTGCCAGAATAACTGTTGAAAGAAAGCGGGGACGCAAGTTCGCAACCAAGAGAACAGGTACGCCTGGAAAGCTGTTCTACACTTTCATAACGCCAGAGGCCAAGAAGGGTTTACAGCAATACTTCATGGAACGCGAAGCAGCCGGAGAGAAACTCGGTCCTGACTCACCCCTGATAGGGGATGCCTATCACAAGGGCCAGAGAGAGACCGTGGAGGACTACGAGAAGGTGTGGGCTAGGCTGCTCAGACGGTCCGGACTTGCCCAGAAGATAAGGAAAGTGGAAAAGAGGGATGAGACACAGCGCTGGTACAACCTTCACATTCACACCTTACGCAAGTACTTCAGATCAAACTGTGTCGGTGTTGACGTGTCCTACAGGGAAAGATGGATGGGTCATAAGGGAGGATGCTTGGATGAAAGCTACTTCAAAGCAGAAGAGCCCTTGCACCTTGCCGAATACCGCAAGGCCATACCGAACCTGACAATCTATGCGACGCCAGTCGAACAGAAGAACCTAGTCGCCCAGGCCATGAAAGCCTTCGCTGCAAGCTACCAGGGAGTGACTGATGAGCAGTTGAAACGGATCGACGAGATCTTTGCAAGAGCCAAGGACGTCGACGAGGCCATTCAAGAGTTCAGAAAGTTCAGAAAAGAGGAGCCGGAGAAGAAGCCTAAGACCATGCACGACGGAAACGGCAAGTACCTGGTTGCCAAATGCGAAGATGAACTCATAGGGAAACTGCATGATGGCTACCAGCTTGTGCAACCCTTAAACCATGACAAATACTTGCTTGAAAAAACCTAGCATTCCATTTTTTCTTCATGGTGAACGTCTGTGCTTGATGCGTACCCTCTTGTCGGCTCAATCCAACTTAAGCTTTCACAAGAATGATCCTTTGACCTTTCTGTCTCTTCGGAAACAAAAGGGTTATGGGGTGTGTTCGCCGAAGTGTCTGGCTACCAGGCTTATGTCTCTGCCGTCTATTTTGCCGCGGTTTAACAAGTCGCAGTTCGTGTTGTAGATCAGCGGAGGTGAGCATCCAACGTATGAGCCGAAGCAGTTGGCAACCACGGCTATGTCTCTTCTGTCGCACTCGCCGTCTGGAACGAAGGGCATGCTACCAGTTAGGTCGCCAACCATCGATACCACGACCCACCCGCCTGTGAAGTTGTTGTCCGCCGTGCTTGTTTCGCCTAGAACAGGCCAAGCATAAGCGCTCATGGTGTAGTTGCCCAAGGCAAAGCCGGTCGTGTTCCAAGTGAACGTGACTGTCTTTGAGTTTCCAGATTGTAGGGTGATGTTTTGTGATGCTATGATGGTTGTGTTGGCGTACGCTGTGAGGTTGAAGGTTTCGATGGACTCGCCTTGGTTTGCCACCATGACGCTTACGTTTAGACTGCAGCCCTGACCGACAACGGTTTTGCAGGAGGTAACATTAACGACGGCGACGTCATGTACTCCTAGGCTAACTGTAATGGTCGCATTGTTTGATGCTGCTTGGACTCCGACGCTGTCGGTAACTTCCACGTAGATCGAGTGAGAACCTGTGGATGATGGAGTGAAAGTCCATGTTGCATTTAAGGCTCCTGAAACTAGAACACTGTCACTATACCACTGATAAGAATAAGGAGACGTGCCCCCTGTGACGATTGACGTGAATAGTTGAGACTGACCAAGATTCATCACGCCAGAACTGGGTGAGATGCTGATAGATGGATCGGGGTTAACAGTGAGGGAAGCATAGTTAGATGGGGCACTGCATTGGACAGTAGCACTATCGGCCACCACAACATAAACAGTGTATGAGCCTGCCGAAAGTGGTTGAAAAGTCCACATGGAGTTGTGTGCGTCTAAGACTGGATTACCGTTGAGATACCACTGATAAGTGAATGGTAATGTGCCTCCAGAGATTAATGACACAAACAACCTGGCCTGATTAACATCCATAACGACGGGACTGGGCGAAACAGACGCAGAAAGCTGACCATTCACATTGACAGTTGCAACGTTTGACGTCGCCTGCTCTCCGACGTTGTCAGTGACTCTTACCGAGATTTCTATATATGAACCAATTATTGGGGGCACAAAACTCCAACTACTGGAATTGGCGCCCGACTGCTGACCTCCATTTAGATACCACTGATAATAGTAGGGGGCCGTACCACCAGAAACGTTTGAAGTGAACAATTGAGACTGGCCAACATCCATAACGACAAGAGAAGGGCTTATGGAGACAAATGGCATGGGGACGCCAGTAAATTGATAGTTTCCATCATAAGGAGTGATACCGATATTATTCAAATTCTCATCCTCAACCCAGGTGTTGGAAGGATATTCTGTGCTTATGTCAAATTTGCCATTGAAGGTTTGACCTGCGCTTGGTGCCTGCAGTATCTGGAATTCTGCCCAGATCAAACTTGCGCACCTCGGCCCCGAAATAAAGTCGTTGCCAAGACTACAACATTCGGAGCTCAGTATGCTTCCGTTGCCCAGGAAACTCGTGTCAATTACTGGTGGCGGCGAGTTGGTCGTATGACCAAAGAAGAACTGGCTCGACGCGCCTGCCGTGTACCGCGCGCGAGTGCACTTGAGCTGGGTGCGGTTGTAATGAAGGCCGATCTGATAGGCGAAGACGTTTTCAGTTATATTCATCCACACTGTTATGTTGAACCTTCCTACTCCATATATACTTTGATTCGGTTCAACCCACATGGCGTCTGCAGCGTAGAGGGCTGTTGACTTTCGCGTGTCTGAAGCTTGGACTTGCAGCATATTCTTGACTTCTGATTGGCTTACTGGAAGCTTTGTCAGGAACAGTGTTGCCGTCAAACAGAAGACAGCTAGAATGGCAATGATCAAGTCTTTTCTAATCATCGTACCACCTCCATTTCTCCTCCTAGAATACACTGCCTCTTACGCATGAGTTCAGCATATATTATTTCTGTAACTTTCTTCTATAGGAAAACACATAGAAACGCCTGTTTCTTATTCCCATGCTTCCAGAACCTTTTGGACTGCTTTGGCTCTTGATGATTCATTGAACCTGTAGACGCGACTTCTCACTCCAAAGTTAGAATGTGCCAAGATCTCCTGTTCTTCCAACAATTTCAGACGAGAGGCTGTGCCTTCAAAGTCTGAGCCAAGCTTTCTAGTGACCTCGCTCGTGTTAAGACGCTCAAACTTCTTCAGAGCCAATAGAACCTTCATCGTAGTCTTAGAACATAAAATGTCCTCAACTTCAAGCCGCTTACCTAGGTTTCCAGTATTCTTTTTTGGCGTTCTACTCTTCTCTTTCTTTGGGTTCATGGACCAACGCGAGCGTCAGGAAGAAGGCAGGGATGATGAAGCCCATTGCAAGGTAAAAAGGCAGTTCAGGAGAAAGATGCTCATAAAGAAAACCACCTATGAATACGCCAAGTGCCATCGCGATATTATTGAAAAAGCTAGAGAAACCTTGAACTTTACCGCGGCTTTCTCGTGGAGTCAAGTCAGCCTGAAGAGCGCCAGATCCAGCGTTTATCATGACAAGTCCGATACCAAGAAAGACCAGAGACAGGAAAAGTAGAAAAATGTTTCCACGAACAAACAGCAAGAGCGAACCGAAGATAAGGGCATACGCGGCCAATACAGGCACTTTTCGGTTCACCTTGTCAATAATCTTCCCAATGGGAAAGGCAAAGATTATTGCTGTTATAGGCAACGTTGTCAATACGTAAGCCCAAATTGTTGGATCCACATGAAGAATATTCACTGCGTAGTCCACAAGATAGATTTGCACCGCGGCAACTCCGAACATCATGACGGCTCCAGAAAGGAAAAGATAAAACATTGCGCGGGGGACCCTCCCCCAAACCTTGAAGCCTTCCTTCAGAGAGGTGGGATATGAACGAAAGAATTCCTTCCACGAAGGCCTTGGAGTCTTTATGAATGTCTCTTTGAGGAGAAACCTGAGAAATGCTGCTGTTAGAAACAGTGCCACGACAATTCCGTAGGCTATCCTCATGCCTTGCACCAACCCGAATTGATTTTTCAAAAATCCGGCAACGAGCGGCCCAGGCGTAGTGGACGTGCTGGTTATCATCATGATTATGCTAAAACCCATTCCACGTCTCTCGGGAGGTAACGAATCCGAGACTATTGCCATCAAAGCTGGCTGGTATATTGAGTTGAAAAAGTTCATTAGAACCACGCCAATCAAGATGAGAGGCCATGAGGGTGCTATCGCGTACAGAATAAATGATAGGGCAACTCCGAAAGTCATGGAAGAGACCAGCCATTTTCTGCCAAATTTATCAGCTAGGTATCCCCCCGGAAACTGCATTGAGGCTAACGCCAGAAAGCCTGAGAGCCCTATTATACCCAAAATTGTCTCTGTGGCCCCAAGTTTGAGAACGTAGAGCGCATAATAAGTTGCAGGAATCTCTCCAGCGAAGTCAATCAGGATCCAACTGATGAGTATTATGGCATAGTTACCTTTTATGAATGAGAACTCTTTTCCCATTTTATCCTTAAGCGTCATCCTTTTTCATCCTGATTGGCAGAAAAATCGCAGATTGGGGAGTATTAAGGTTTTACATGGCACAGATTATATTCTGATGAATTGAGACCTCATAGAGCGCGCGAAGTAACTTGTTACATTTCATGGACTTTCCAACATTGCCATAAGGAGCTTCAAGTTACACTTTGTTACAAAAACGTCGTCGTCAAAAAAAATTCAAGTTTGCCCTTAAGCCTTCATTGCTGCTCTTGGACTTCTGTCTCTCTCTGATCCTGAGCGCGCTATCAGTGGTGACAGTCTTTCCAAAGTATGCTTTTGTTATTCCGCCAAATCCTTCAGGCGAAGATAGCAAGCACGAACTCCACGGCCCACACATTCAAGGAATTGTCATCAAGCTTCACGTTGACATCACGTCTGAATGGACCGACATGGATACTGGCCACTTAGACTTCTAGACTTGCTGTTGTTTGATTGTTTGCCCTCAACAAAAAATGCAGGTCGTTTATGACGAGCACGGAGTATCAAGAGTCTCCCTCAAGCACGTGGGTGTGTCCAAGGCTATATATGCCAGCCGAACTTCCTGGCTATTTGGCTAATGTCCCTTCCGTCAACCTTGTTGTCGCAATTGACGTCTGCAAGCGAGGCTCTGGAACTCCATTGCACTGGATAGCAGTAGCAAAAGCATGAGGCTGCCCATGAAACGTCAGTTCCATCCACCTTTTGGTCATCGTTTATGTCTTCCACGCACCTGGAATACCGCATTGATGCAAGCCAGGTGTACCTGGCTAGTTCTCCATCGGCAGAATCATATCCGTAAAGGCCAACACCGACATCTGTGCCGTTCATGAACGTCGGGAGAAAATTGCCACCATCATCAAGCCAAGGGGATTCATCTCGACTGCGCGCTCCGACGTCACCGTAGCATTGCCGCCATGGGTCATTCTCTGGGACGCCTGAGGGGTTTCTGACCGCTTTGCGTGCCAAATCATGGTTGTATGAGTATTCATAAGCCTCGAGAACAGAAGTGACGCCGTCACTATCAATCGAGTTGCACGAATCGTTCCAAGCTTGCGAATTGGGAGTTAGTGCATCCATGAAGGGTCCCGCAAAAAAGCCTATTCCAGTTGTGTCGTTATAGTAACTATAGTAGGTTTCGTTTGTGGGTGATATTATTACCCTCCTAGGTGCGCTCAAGTCATCTATGAAGCCTCCACCGTAGCAAGATCCTGTCTCATTTTCAGGAGCGTCAATACTCCTACAGGCACCTATGTAAATCATCATCCTTCGACAATTGACACCTACAAGCCAATCTCTGAGCTCATCGTCCCAAACAATCTCAGTCCCGCTTGGAAGGTTAAAACAAATCCCATTATCAACGCCAACCCATGTGGTGTTACTCTTAACCCCGTCTCCGTTCACATCTTCATCAATGAGATATTCAGTGATTTCGGGGCCAGAACACAGATTTGGTCTTCCACCTCCTACGCGTGTGCTCCACCATTCCTCATCAGTTTGGTAAAGAGGCGAATGGTGGTGAAGCCCAAGTCCATGACAAAACACCCATATCGACACTTGGGTGGCTGATGTAGAACTGCTGTTTAGCCAACTTGTAAGCGCCAAATGCAGATTCGCTCTGTCAGCCGTCATATTGGCTCGCGGTGTGCGTGAAAGGTTTGTTGAAAGATAGAGAATCTCACAACCTGCCCACGGGGAGGACATCAGATTGAAGCATCTCTCGCTCGCGCCTGCGAACTCTTCAGCTCCCATGACGATGAGGGCTAGAGACTTTGAGACAAGAGTGCTGTTGCCAATAGGTACGATTTGACCAGATTGCCCTAGCAAGATCAGTAATAGTAGGCATGCTGTCGACATCGCTGGGCGTTGCATTTGCTTTCACTCCATGAAATTGAATGGAGGAACGTAGACAGTCGCACCCTTCTCTGGATAAGCAGAGTTCAGCGGCGGTTCTATACCGTATAAGACCCTGACCAACGTGCCTTGGATTGGCGGGAGCCCAATGGTCCCCCCTTCGAAAAGCCAACTATATGGCCACGTGGCGGTCGCGCACACCGTAGGTTTTGCCGGAAAGGTGAAGAAGAAAGTGTAAACACCACCATTGTAGAGGCAATAATGAAACGGACTCTTGATCTGATACGGGAGCGAGTTGGGTAGGGCTCCTCTGCCGAAGTATATTCTGTCGCCTGGAAGCCAGCCCCACCAGTCACTTAGACTCGGTGTCGTGTAGTTGTTCACTCTCAGGAGGAATTGCAAGTCGTTTCTCCCGAAGGTGTAAAAGTAGAAATCCGCCTCTGGCACGTAAGGAACGTCTATGGTTCCGTTGTTGTCAGAGTCGAATTGTAGTGCCAAGAAAGCGTTTGAATTATAACCTTCGGTGTTGACTTCGACCTTAACTGTCAGGTTTCCTTCAATGATGTCAAACGTCAGGTTCAGGTACTGATTTCCACTTGTCAAGTTCTGACTCTTCGGATCGAAGACAAAGCTGAAAAACGTGCTGTGATGCGCCGGCTGGTTGCCGGTGGGACTGAGATAATCGTAAATGACAAAGCTCAGAGAAAACACTAAACAAACGGCCAATGCGGATGTGAGGATCCAGCTGGTTTTGCCTCCCACAATACAACCCCCCAAACCACTAGCGGGTGACCTGCTATTTAAGGTTTGACTGGACGAGCGCGCTAGCGTGTTCCTAAATTCCCTTTTTCAAGTGGATTCACGCCTTCTAGACGATGCTTCCCGTATCCCGAGTCACATCGCTATCTACAGATCAAGCAAAGCCAATGGCACAAGCCTCGCCACAAACGAATTTAGGAACAAGCATGCGCGCGCTTTGCTTGATGGTTCTGAGAATTTTATCTAGTTTTAATACTCGTTCAATTGCAATTTTGCCTGAATTAGGTTCTGGTAACTTAGCGTCAGACGGTTTTGGCTGTTAACTTTCGTCTGATGATTTCCGAAACTAGTTCTATGACTGAATTAGTCCTCTCCAGACAATCAACATAAGTGAATAGAAAACTAGTAGAAACAATCCGAAAATCGCTAGTCCAAGAGCCCAAATAGAAACCTCAACCAAGGCTGACATTGCAGATATTACAAAAAAAAACTTGCACGCCAGTCAAGAAACGAATAGGAAGATCAATATACACTTTTTTCCCAGCCTTGTCAAACCTTTAGGCTAGCATCACAAAAAATGCATAGAACACAAACACTCCTGCTATGATTGTGCCATCGAAAGTCAATATGACTGAACTATCTATCATTCAGGTCGCCAATCTAATTGGGTAGTGCCTTGTGATAAGGTTTCTTTGCTAGAACGAGCTCATGCAGGCTTTGTTTCAAACGCATAAAATCCAAGAACATAATATGTTCACCAGATACCTAAAGAAAACCTTGATGAATGTAACTCTTATATCACCTCGTATCGTTCAATAATAACAAGGTGCGCCATGCATAGTCCTTTCCCCTAGATTGGACTCGAAATATCCGTGCATGACGCATCCAATCACTTCTAAAGCCTTCAGATTATTGAATGAAGAAAACCTTGCAGGAGCCATTCTTGAACTGTTGTCCATGAAAGGTGTGGGGATCTCCATTGCATCAAAAATAATTGGGCTGCTTGACCAAAATCGGCTTGCCATATATGCTAGTCCAGTTGGTATCGCTCTCAGAACCTTAAAACATGAGTGCATTCGAATAATCAGGTGCCCGCCAGGAAGAACGGCCAGGGGATTTTTGCACATACAAGCAATGGGCAGAAAACTACCCGAAACTCATGTGGGTATTAGAATTTGTTAGAGACACCCTCGAGTAGACTAAAGAGAAATGAGGCGGGCAGTAAAGCACTTCAGAGAGGGCTTTCCATAATTCACTTCTTGTGCCTCAAACGCATCTTCGAACTGCAGGCTCTCCAATCTACTACCAAGTTAGCACACCTAATACGATGAACGTTATTCCTGCGAAAAAAAATACGACCATCTGGGAATATGCACCGAGCCGAAAGAACCGCCTATCTGCAGATGCTCGTTTTGCCATTTTGTAAAGGGCCCAACCAGCAACGACGAAACCTGTGCCAAATAATATGGCTGTAATACTACCAGTGTTCATCACATGACCAACACGCACAGATCGCAAATAAGCTTTTAGACCGTATTATGAAGAACTGAGAATTTTCAAGGAAACGATGCTATGTCGTAAGCGTACTAAGTGCACCTTTGTTCAAACATAGAATTCGATCGATCCAAGCCCTCCGATTTAGGCATGCCTTTGCCAATCGAACTAAATGATTCATGGCCTCTGCCTCATTTGGCGAACTGCGACATATACAACGAAGGCAAAATTGACGGCAAAGACATAACAACAGTAGCCATGCACTTCGGACAACACAATCCATGAACCCCGTTTCTCTTTCCATCGTATGGCACGCGCGCTAAAGTCCGAATTTTGCAACAAGCTAGCGCGCTAAAGTTGCAGTTGGCCACAGCGCTGCTTTCGGTTATTTTCTTATAGTAAACAGCATAATTATACTTGGGGAGGTCTATGTCGAAGTCTCCGCGTGAGTTTGATTTGGCCACACTTGAATCTGAATTGAAGGGCAAAACGCTGCTTGTCTATTGGTATCTTCTTCGAGAGCCCACGCATACGGTGGGCATCCGCGAAGTACAGCGTGCTCTCAGCTTTTCCAGTCCTAGCATCGCAGTTCATCACCTTGGGAAGCTGGAAGACTTGGGGCTTGTTAGCAAGAAGGGAACGGGCGAATATGTGCTGGAAGAAGAAGTGAAGGTCGGAATCCTGAGGCTTTTCGCGCATATGGGACGTTTCATCGTTCCCAGGTACCTTTTCTATTCCCTTCTGTTTACCACGATGTTGGCAACGTATTTTGCCGTTTGCGTCGTTGCACAGGTTCCTCCCAGTTACTATGCTTTGGTTTTCGGGGTGATCGGCACAATCGTCTTCTGGTTCGAGACAGTGAGACTGTGGAGGGCGAAGCCTTTTTGATTGTTCTAAACTGTAGACTTAAGAGTTACAGACAAGACTATTTCATGCGGGGGCGGCTGGCGTGAGAAAAATCTGGATCTATTCGCTGCTTGCCGTGTTCGTGGGGCTCCTATTAGTGTTGGTTCCGCTGATAACGCTCGTGAGCGTGGGGACTGAAAATCAGCGAACTGGGTCACTCTCCGGAAGCCTCAGGGAGCTGGATAGTTCAAGTTCAGGCAGGTCAAAATCCGACATATCCACCCTTGAGAGTCTTGCTCTGAGTTTCACAATCGCAGTAGTCGGGTTCATGCTCCTTTGGAGAAGAAGGCCTCGATCCGAACGACGCTGGGTGTTCGGGCAGTGGCCGTACTAATTTTGGTACAGTGGTGTTCTAAGGCATAGCATTAACCCCGTCTTCTTCATGTACTCTTCTGTCAACCGCGCGCCGGAAAGTCGTTCGGGTTGGCGCCAGGTGAAAAGGAATGGTCCAGAAACAGTTGCAACCGTGTGTGCGAGAGGAAGAGTTGGAAAGCAGCGGAAAAGCTTCGGAAGTTCATCCGCGTGTGCATGACCGAAACACGATTGTGATTGTTCAAACGTGCTCTCGCTGTGGCCGAACCTTCATTGTCAAACGTAAGCGGCAGCGTTGTCCCCGGTGTCAAGGGGTTCTGATAAGTAAAGCGATGATCCTCAAGGTCTGATGTGAGCCTATTCGCGATTTTGGGCCTAGTCTTTGTCCATTGTTGCTTTGCGGGCGAAAGTTATGTAGCCCGTGTGCGCCGTCATCAACGTCTGCGGCCGCGTCTTCCCTCTTTCAACCTGCATTCCACGCATCAAGCATTCGATGGTTTCGGCGTCCACGAATCCATGGTCGTTCAGGGCTTCTGTCGTGTTGATGATCTGGTCGACTGTTGGGCTGAAGGACACTATCATTCCTGAAGGTTTAAGGGCCGCGTAGGCGTGGGGAACAACGGTCCATGGGGTCGCCAAGTCCAGAATGACTGCGTCAACGGCCGCTTCATCTATTCCCATCGTAATGTCCTTGCTCTTCAACTCAACAACGCCTTCGAGTCCTGCACGCTTCAGGTTCTTCTTGGCAATTTCTAAGAATTCTTCCCGGATCTCATAGCTATACACCCTGCCCCTTGGTCTGACATAAAAGGCCAGGGACATCGTCAATGCGCCGGTTCCGGTTCCAGCCTCCACCACGCGGCTTCCTGGGCCGATTCCGCTGAACATTGTCATGAGCGCGATGTCCTTTGGATATGTTATCTGAGTCTGACGTGCCGATTTCATAACGTAATCGCGCAGGAGTGGCTTCAGTGCTAGGAACTTGAAACCCAGGCTGCTGACAATCGGCGAGCCATACTCTTTCCCTATCAGATCGTCAAATTTCACGTAGCCCCTGTGGGTGTGGAAGCTCTTGCCGGCTTCAACTTTTACCATGTAGGTTTTTCGCTGTTTGACGTAAAGCAGGACGTAGCTACCTTCGGCTATTTTCTGTCGACTCAAAGCTCTTCACTACGGACTGTACTTGAAAGGATGCTTTGCCCTGTCCTTGTTCTCCACGAGCTCTTCCGCGCCGGGTCTCCCCTCTATGGTCTTGCGGATCGCATGACGCATGGCCTTATAGTTGTTTATGTAAACCCGTTGCCTATCCACCGCAGAGGGATGAACGAAGACGTTCGCAATCATGATCAAATCGTCAACAGATACCTTCGGAATCGTGCCGTCGGCGACACTGTCTATGACGGCCTTTGCCACGGCGGTCTGAGCTGGGCCGTAGACCATGCTTGCTTGGCGCATATTCGTGATGGTGACAGTCGGCACGATCATGGTCGCGGGCTTAACGGCCAAGTTCGGCTCCAAGATTGCAAACAGCGGCTCGTGGCCAGCTGCTGGGGTGGCCTTCGCTTTGGCGAATGCTTCAGCTAGAGGCCCATCTTTCTCTCCAATCATTAGGTCTATGTGTGCCACTTCTGCGCCCTGACCCGCCAAGGCTTCGCCTACTTTAAGCTTGAAGTCTTTGATGGTCTCGGGGGTCACGTCGATCGCCTTGAAGCGTTCTTCTATTCTCTTTTCTTCTATCTCGAACGTTATGGTCTTTGCTTCTATCTTTCCCACCTTTTCCAGGTCTAGACGCAGTTCTTCCCTCGATTCGTAGGTCAATTCGCCGCCGATGCTAAGTGGCATTCGAACCGGTCCCACTTTGATCTTCATCATGTTCAGGGCTGCCTTCGTTCCCACGGGTCCGCTTCCGGCGATTATGCGGGCTATCTTCTGCACTTTATATTGCAGTTCGCGGGCTGTCTGCAGGTTACCATTCCTGACGTTATTGTAGATTTGGACCCAAATGTCCGGAATCACGTTTGCGCTTGCAAGAATGGCTCCTGAACATCCAGCAGCCAATGCTGCAACGACGACTTCGTCGTGTCCGCACATGACGTTGATTTTGTCCCTGACTTTCTCCAGCACGGCCAGAATGAATGCCAGCTGTCCACTGCTATCTTTCACTCCGACGATGTTCGGAATTTGCGCTAGGTCCTCAACCATCTGCCATGGCAGCGGGAGACCCGTGCATTGTGGAATGTTGTAGAGGATTATGGGCAGATCAACCTGGCTGGCGATCGTGTCATAGTGCTCGTAGATCCCCCGATCGGCAGGTTTAAGGTAGAACGGTGTGACAACCAGCGCCGCCGTGGCCCCGACGTCCTTTGCGTAACGTGTCATCTCAACCGCTTCGGCGGTTCCGCTTGCGCCCGTGCCTGCAACTACAGGTACCTTGCCGTTGACTTCGTCGATTACGATCTTGATGACGCGTTTTTTTTCGTCGGTCGTGAGGTTAACGAATTCGCCCGTGGTTCCGCATGGAACAACTCCGTGAACGCCTAGGTCAAGGCATCGTTCAACAAGCGTTCGCAGCCTTTCTTCATCGACACTCTTGCCGTCGTCCGTGAAAGGCGTCACCAGAGCGGGCATGATTCCCTCAGGCTTATACATGATGTGGGATCACCTTGCATTTAGCCATAGGAGATCATGTCATTTAAGCTTTGAAGCTGAGAACCATTCATTGGAACATCCAAAGATTGATGGAAGAAAAATAGTCTAGAGCCCAATGTGATCAGTCCTAAATTGATTTTTTCTTCTGCGCTGAGAGGGGCAGAGATCCAAAAAAGCGTCGAAGGTGCTTGGCTTAGCATCGTGTGAAAATCCTTAAATTTCATGTTAATGAACTGGCTATCATTGCTGGTGATGAAGTTTTGGTTGATGTTAAAGAGAAGCTGAAAGTCAGCGAGAAGAGGCTGAAAGAGATCAACGAGTTCCTGTTGAAGAAAGATAATCCTCTGGTTGATGATCTTCTCAAAGTCGTTGACAAGTACGGTGGTGTCGGCGAGATCAACCGCAAAGCCGACGAATGCGGCAAGCTTGAGAATCTCACGAAGAGGCTTGAGAAGAAGAGGTCGCCTTTCCTGAAGGACCTTGAATGGCTTTCTAAGCAGCGTGACAAGAAGACTTTCATCAGCATGTCAGATTACCGCAGAAAAGTATTGGGCAAGAAAGCTGATTCAACGAAGTTTGATGAGTCCTTTGCGGTCACGCTTGAGATTAGCGCGTTCAACTTTTTCCCTTGGCTCATCGAGGAAGCAAAGAGGTCGATCGCAAAGCAGGATCTTATGCCAAGCCGGTACATTCGCGTTCGCTCTATGAAGGAGCAGGTTGAAGACGACGACGTCGTTGCCTTCGCGGCCGCAATGCAGGTGATCGGTGCATCTTACGTTCAGACTCTCGACACGAAGGGCACGTTGCCTGGCTCTGATGGCAAACCCATAAACGTGCATCTGGGCGGACCTGACACGATAACGGGCTATTTCGGAGGAGTGGGTGAACCTAACGAATACGCGTTGAAGTGGGTAGAAGAATATCTTCACTACTACACCGAGTACGGCCTTCGACAAGTCTTGAACACCAACATGGGCACGGTCCTGTTGGGATACCTGATGCGGAAGCTTGGGATAAACGTTGAATTCAAGATCTCCGTCTTCTTAGGCACAGACAATCCATACTCGATCCTCTGGACGCTATTGACGGCCAAGCTTCTCAGCGCAGACGATGGCTCCACCCCGCTCATAGGGTTCAACCTTTCAAACTCCGTAAGTAACAGAACAATCGAGCTCGCCGCATACGTTAGGAAGGCGCTTGGGTTCGAAGACATGATACGCATAGAGCACCATATTACCGAGGCCTACAAGAGCATAGTGAGACAACCGTACGATCGCACAGGCGAGCTCGTGGAACTCGCGGACCACGTCAAGAATATCGGCGCAAAACATGAAGGCGGCATACCTGAAATCGAGAAAACCCGCGCGCACCCGTCTGACATACTGGATTATTTCATGGCCAAGAAGGACATAGTCGAAAAGGGTCTCATGCCGGCACTCTTGGAAAACTATCTGGACAAGCATGAAGCAGTGAACAGAACGGCTGAAGCTCTGACGAAGCATGGCTTGAGTGTTATCGCTGCCCAGAACCTGCATGGGAAATAGAGGCTGCACGATCACCAGTACTGCTTTGGTTTTCGCATCATCAAGTACATCGTTGTCACGACGAAGACGACCGTTGTCACTCCTAGCACAGCGGCCACTTCCCGGGTGCTGAAGAGCTCATTGGTGTTTCCTTGGAGTGCAGTGAGATTCTGCTGGAGTTCGGCGCAAGTCTTGTTGAGCTGGTCGCAATTCTGCGTTAGGTCGCTAAAATCGTGCTCAAGTCTCGCCAAGTAGACATTTTCGACGTTGGTCATGTAGAAGCCGCAGACGAATCCGTCGTTGTGTATCGTTACGAGCCCCAATTCTATCGAATTCGTTAATCGTACTTCGCCATAGGTCATGCCTGAAACCCATTCAGGCACTGGAAAAGTCCAATTGTAAGACCGTGAAGGCGAAGTGCTGTTGAGCAAGAAGTCGTTGTCAGACTTGTTTGACATTAGGATACTGTCCGTGCCATTCAGGAAACCGAAAATGCTCACATTGAGATACGTTATGCTCACATTGGAATCCTTTCCGTAAGACTCAGCTTGAAATGTCAAGGTCAAAACAATAGTGACGTTTTCCATAGGCTGTGCTTGTGCCGTCGCGTTAGCCTGGATCCTTATTCCGAAAACAGTGGAATCATAGAAAGGTTGCACAGCTCTCTGGGATCCTTGCGCCCTGACACTTCCGAAGAGGCCTAATGCCAGAATTGAAACGGCTAAAAACGTGGCGACGTGCAAATGCGTATTCATTCTCTTCACCTAGGGGACCAGAACATTGAAGTGTTGTAGAGTTTTGTTTTTAAGGTTTTTCGCCACTAATGAGGCTAAGGGCTTAAGAAAGAGGCTTTTTGAAGTTGAACGGTTCGAATCGGGACTATCTGAACGAGCGGATGAAGCGTTGATACATGTAGACGAAGTAGAGAAGGGAAAAGGCTGTGAGGCATATTTCAAAAGCCAGAATACTTGTGTTCTTCTCAACTGCCATGAAGTATCCGTGTTGAAGTATGTCGGCGAAGACGAGAATTTCAAGGAACAGGGCGCCGCCTACGCAGCTTAGACCGAGGCTGTGAAAGATTAGGCGAATTCGGTTGTTTGCTCTTTGTGTTCCCATCGTCTTCGTCGTGAATAGCAAGAGTCCATACGCCCTCTTATACGTTACGAATCAACAAGTACGACAAGCCCTAATAATCCACTCTCAATATCAGCGTTAACTGTCCGTCACAGAGACAAAACAACCGACGACCTGAAGTCTCAATCTCGCCATTCGTTGCGCACTTGCCGATAGAGACTCCAACGTCACGGATACTGTGGAAGCTCTATATTTCAGAAGAAACATGATTGCATGATGTGAGCTGGTTTGAAGGAATACCTGATCGGCACGGGGGGATGGGCATATTTCAACGTTCCCGGGTTTCATCCTCTGGTCTCCTATTCGAAAGCGTTCAACTTCGTGGAAGTGAACTCGACATTCTACCAGATGCCTCCCGTGAAGGAGGCAGAAAGATGGAGAGGGCTCGTTCCCCCAGATTTTCAGTTTGCGGTGAGGGCTCATCGTACTATGATGCAGATGGCGAAATCAGAGTGGATGCAAAAGGCCTTCGTCACCTTTGAGAGTTTGAAACAGATCTGCGAGGCGTTAAGGTCTCACCTCCTGCACCTGCAGGTTCCTGCGTCGGTTAAGCTGGCTCAGGAATGGATCGGTGAATTTCGAAGCTTCGTTTCTTCAATAAACCCTGGCGGTCTGAGGCTAGCGTTGGAAATAAGGGGGGTTCGACCTTCGAAGTTGCCCGTTGACCTCCTGAGGCTCATGCAAGATCACGGTATCGTGCATTGCACAGACGTTTCAAAAGGTGAGATGCCGGCCTACGATTCCGATATCCTTTATACGCGACTATTCGGGAAAAGAGAGCATAATGTTTACCAGCCGACTGATGAGGAATTGGCTGAAATAGACAACAAAGTCACAAGTTCAAATTCGCAAAAGATGGTGATGAGCTTTCACTTTGTTCGAATGTACAAAGATGCTGCAAGGCTAAAAATATACAAGCAAACTGGAGAGTTCCCGAAAGTGACAGATTCAACTGGCCTCTCGTCATTCGAAGAAGTCTTGGGCGAGGACGCCAGGTTTCCAGCGACGCGACAAGAGCTCATGCGTAGCCAGGGGTGGAAGCTCTTTGATCTGAATGAAGATAAGAGAATATACGCTGAAGAATTCCTGAGGCGGCTTCCGGAGAAAACATATTCTTGCATGGATGAAGTCATCAAAAGCCTCAAATCAGAAGCATGGTGACAAAAATGAGTGAAAATGAAGTCTTGCTTGGCACGTCGGGCTGGGGCTACAAGGAATGGATAGGTCCTTTCTACTCGAAAGAAGACAAGAGCATGCTTCGGGCTTATGCGAAGGTCTTCAGAACGGTTGAAATTGATTCCACGTTCTACAGGTACCCTTCAAAAGGCATGGTCATGGGATGGGCGAAATACTCGCCCGAAGGCTTCGTGTTCACCGCAAAGCTGCCTCAGCTGATCACACATGAGAAAAAGCTGGATCTGAATCAAGGTGTCAAAGAGGATCTGGAAAGGTTTATTGAAATCATGGAGCCTCTTTGGCTCGGCGGAAAGCTCGGCTGCATACTCATACAGCTTCCGCCCAGGTTCAACTTCCAACCAGAAATACTGGATTCATTCTTCAAAGTACTTCCGACTCAGGTAAGATTTGCAGTCGAATTCCGAGAGCATTCATGGATGAGGGAGGACACTTGGACTTTGCTTGAGAGAAACAAGGTTGCATATACGATCGTCGATGAACCGCTCCTCGGCCCAGAAATCCACGTTACCTCGGACATTGCATATTTCCGTTGGCATGGCCGCGGCGCCAGACCATGGTATGATTATCGATACAAGTCTGATGAACTTGAGCCTTGGATTCCGAAGTTGCGAGATACCACGCGAAAAGTCAACAAGGTGTTCGGCTACTTCAACAACCACTTTCACGGTTATGCTGTTGAAAACTGCCTCCAAGTGTTGGAGATGCTAGGCGTTAAGACGCCCCAGCAGGAAGCAGCCAAGAATAAGGTGCAGCGCTACCTCAACGATCGAGACAAGACGAAGGAGGTCAAACTTGAAACTTTCGCTGAACCGACAAATATGAGCTTTGAAGATTTGCTGCGGTTTCTGACCGCGCCGGGAAGACTTGAAAGGGCTCGGGACATAGGAGACGACGAGCTTAAGATCATCAAGGAAACGACTGACTGGTTTGAAGCCACCATCAGAGACTACCGCATAACGATAGATCTGAAGGATAACGTCATCTCACACAACTGCGCTGACTGGGGGAAAATACTGCAAACCAAAAAGCTCTGCAAACACGTTGCAAAATTGTTGCTTATGGTGGACAAGGAAGAAGCCACGCGAATACTGAGAAGCATTTACACGCAAAAGGGAACGTGGCAGTTCAAACCTTTCGTGAACAGTTAGTTACGCGACGTGTTACCTCTGCGTTCTTGGCATGCTCGCTCTTTTGCAGGCATTCGATATTGCGAGAATCACGTGTGGGAAGGTAAAAACGCTGAAGACCTTCGTGTATTTTGCGTTTGCAGCCTTTTTCACGGTTTCCACCTGTCCCCCCGCCTCTAAGTAACCGGCTATGAAGGCGTTAGCGATGACTTCGGCCGTGTGCGACGGAGCAAGTGGGGGAATGTCATGTCCGGCGTAATACAAGAATTCGGCCACGTCCCAGATTTTGTCGCCGCCTGCTGATGTCTGCTCGAAATCCATCAGCCAGATCTCGCCGCGGTCGTCGATCATAAAGTTCTCCGGTTTGGTGTCGCCCAGAGCCACGCCGAGGGCGTGCACCTTGGCGAGTTTCTTGCCGACTCTCTGTATGGTTTTGAGGTCTTTCATTTGTTTCGTGCCAGCCTGCGAACCTGCTATTCTCTTTACGAGTTTGCTCACGGTCTCGCCAGGTACGTATTGCATGAAGATTGAGCGCTCGTCGGAGCTTAAGTACAGTAATCTGGGGACTTTGAATCCCTTTGAATGTAGAAGTTGATTCATGGCCCATTCTCTCTCAAGCCTTGAGCGACCCAGGATTGAGAAGGTTCTGGTTCCAATGCTCCATAGGGCGAGTGGGAACCACTTGAAACTGGACCAATCTTTAAACCTTTTGACCACGAGTTTTTTTTCCCCAGTTTTCGTGGACGCTTTGATCAAGAAAACGTCATTCAGGATTCCGCCGATGGTCCGAATCTCGATCGTCTCGTCAATGGTCATCGAGAGGACTTTTCTTGCGGTTGCCTCGATGCCCAGTCTGCCGCTTAAAGGAACCAGTCCGGAAGTTGTGGGCACAAATACGTATTTCTCAGGGACTTCAACTTCGCTCCTCGCTAGCGTATCCTTGTCGGTTCTCTGAAGCTTGAATAACCACTCCCTACTCTCAGAAAGAGCGGTCAAGATCTTGGGAAAAATTCCGAGGGCGGGCGCGAACAGCGCCCGTGGCAAGCTCTTGGAGAGGTTAAGCAATCTCTTTCTCGGGGTTCCCGCGATGGAGACAAAATGCTCAGACATCCTCACGTAGCCCTCTGAATAACTGATTGCACCTTCCGTCTCCAAATCCTTGAGCGCTTCCAGATACCCAGAAAGGGCTTTTTTTGCATCATCAGTTTTCAGGCCGTCTCTGAGAAAATCCGAAACGTCGCGGATCATCAGGGGGAAAAGCCTCGCTCGACTCAGGACGGCCTGGCACATGAAATATTCTGGCTTAATGCAGAACGCGTGAGAAAGCGTTGGGAAATCGAGAACAAGGTTCTCCAAGAGTTCAGAAATCAAACGTTTCTTGAGCTTAACTTCCTGAACATGGAAGTACGGTTCGTTCATCACAGGGTAATATGGCAGAATCAATCTCCAACACAAAGCTTCACCGAGGAAACCTCGATCCACGTCCCTTTCGAAGACCCATTCGTCAACTGCCAGGGTAACTACGTTCCTTCCTTGAATGGTCCTCAGGTAGTTCATCAGTTTCGGCTGGAAATCATGGATGATCAACAACGTTTGGATGACCGGCTTTTCAGTTGCTGACCCAGAAACACCATTGCTGCATATGCAAACAGCTCTGATCCGGCTTGCCCCTGCTACGTGCCTGCTGAAATCGACAATCTGTTCAGTCAACTTCTCGTTTTGTCTCTCTTCCAGTTCAGGCAAGCTTCCACCGTAAGCAGGAGGTTTGACTGGAGAATATCATCTATGCCCGTGTGAAATATAGTTAATGCTTCTTTATCAGCAGAGAGGCTCGGAAGCGATCTTTGACTCAATTACCGCGTTTCAGCGTACAGTCTGATCTGTGGGGAAAGAGAGTATACACCGCAAAAGATGAGGTGATCGAGAGTTTATTTGCGTTCCAGGATTTTCATGTAGGCGAAAGCTGCGGTAAATGTGAAAATCGCTGAGAAGGCTATAATGTAGATGATCGAAAGATAGGAGAAGGAGAAGAACTTTGGCAGCAGGATAGATCGTATCATGTCGGAAGCTCCGCTTAATGGATTAATTTCGGCCAAGGTGGCCAATGCTGCTCCAGCGCTCTGAATTACTGTGAGTGGATAGAAGACTGTGCTGCAGAAGAAAAGCACATAGTAGACTGCTCCTCTTGCGGTTATGAATTTTTCGAGGCTCGATGTGGAAACGGCGATCGAGATGCTTAGGCCAGAGATGCCGATCGCAAGGAGAAAAAGCACAGCCAGGATCAAGAGCAATTGCAATATGTTGGGGAAGCCCAAGAAAATGAAACACGTCAGCAGTAGCGGTGACATGTACATCATTCCTCTGAGTCCGCCTGAAAGAACCCGTCCGATGGCCAGTTCCCACCGTGTCATCGGCAAGCTCAGCAGGTAGTGGTGCACTTCTCTTCGGCGTTCCATGTTGATTTCCCGTCCGATCATGAAGGCCGAGGCGAAGAGTCCGGTCACTGCCAAACCTGGCGCGAAGAAATTGAAGTAACTCCCAATCGCTGAAGAAACGTTTGGCTTCAAAATGGTGTTGTAGACTAGTGCCGACACGAATAGGTCAGCAAGGTTCATGCTGATTAAGCCGACAAGCCACCATTTGTAGCGGAAGAAGTTCCTGAAGTCGTGTTCAACCATCCGAATGATGCCCTTCATCTAGCGCCAGCCTCCCCCTTCAATCATCCTTTCATAGATCGCAACGCCTAAGAGAGTGAAGAGCCCGAAGAAGATGACGACTCCCAAGAACGGAAGCAGAGGGTTCTGGAGTGCTATTATGCTTTCTACACCCGTGCCCCATCTGAAAAGGTCTGCGGAATACGAGAGGGGGTTGAGGCTTGCGGCGAAACCATAAAGCTGGCTGGTACTCTGAAGCTGTTTCAACGGGTACATGGTTGTGCTCAAGCGAACAATAAACGCGTCTAGGACGCCCATGAAAATGTCAAACCGATCACTCGATTTGATCAACACGGCTATTGCGATTGACATGCCTGAAACCCCGAAAGAGAAGAGGAAAAGTGCAAGCAGGGCAACAGCAAAATTCAGCGGGTTGACGGCGCCGATCACAAACAGCGATATTGCTACTAGTGGCCCAACGTATATGAAGGCTCTGAGTCCTCCACCTATTGATCTGCCTATGACGAGTTGCCTTCTAGAGACGGGTAGGCTTAGAAGGTATTCGAAAACGCCGTGTTCGGCCTCTTCATAAATGTCGAAGCCGATGAATATTGCGGTCGAATATAGGGCCATCACAGACAGGCCTCCCACATAATATTTGAAGTAATCCGGGACCTGCACCATGTTTGCGGCGATCACCCCAAACAGGAGTACTTGTGAAACGAACCAGATAGCGCGCATTATGATTAGGAACTTGTACTGGAAGAAGAGGCGAATATCCCTCTCTATCACAAAAAAGAGCTTATTCGTCTATGACTCACCTTTCGTCCTTCTGGGCTTCCTCGATCGTCAAGCCCGTGTAGTGCGCAAAGACATCGTCAAGGCTTGGTTCGCTCATGCGAATTGAATTGATCGGCAAGTTCCTCTTGGAGAACAGGCCCATTATCTGAGGAACAATCTCCTCCACCTTGTTTAAGTAAAGACGCAGGCTGGTTGGTTTGACCTGCATGATGTCCACGACTTCCTTCAGACCCTTGAGGTCCGTGATAATCTCTGGTGAGGCGTTCTGTCCTAGTTCGACGTCAACTATGTCGCCGCCCAGGATGCTGTCTTTCAGCTTCTTGGGTGAGCCGCAGACGAGGAGCTTGCCTCTGTGGAGTATCCCCACGCGGTTTGAAAGCCGGTCAGCCTCGTAAAGCTCGTTTGTGGCTAGAATTATGGTGCTTCCCTCGTCGCGGAGTTCGAGGAGCATGTTCCATATTTTGTGTTTGCCCACTATGTCGATCTGTGCGGTTGGTTCGTCAACGATCGCTATCTTGGGTCTCTGAACCAGGATTTTGGCCATTTCGACTCGTTTACGCATTCCGCCCGAAAGGGCATGAACATTCTTGTGCCGGGGCTCCCACATGTCAACCGCGTCAAGCACTTCTTTCACGCGGCGTTTCCGCTCCGACGTTGATAGCCCACAGACCTTAGCATGCCAGTTGACCACGTCCCACGGAGTGCTGACCCAAAGCATCTTGGGTTCCTGAAAGGCTATGCCTAAGACTCCCCTGACCTCGTTAGGTTGCTTCCGAATGTCATATCCGCAGACGAGAGCCGTTCCCTCGGTGGGTTTGATGACCGTTGCGAGCATGAGAATTGTGGTTGTTTTGCCTGCACCATTGGGTCCCAGAAGTCCGAGGATTTCGCCCTCCTCAACGTCTAAGTCCAAGTGGTCAACCGCCGGGACGTTTCCAAATTTCTTTGTGAGGTTTTGAATCTGAATTACGGGTGCCATTGTCCCACCAAATATGCTGAGCCAGATAGAATGACCGAACAGAGAAATAAGATTAACTGCAATTCTCACAGAATCGTCGTTTGCTTCTCGCAGTCCTGTATACATGGTTTCGGGATCAACGTAGCCAAACGAGAAGCTGGATTCTAGTAAAGAGCCTGAAAACTAGGTCAGGTTGGTCCTCGTTTGTGAAAGAACACCCCTGGGAACGTTGAGGCAAAACGTTTCCATGCGCGTTTTTGAAGGATACAGTGGCAGGGAAGGCTCTATGAGTCGATTATTAGCCTCCCCCAAGCATAGCTTCTGGCAAACAAGCCATTGAGCAACGATGGCGTGGCTCGTGGTTAGGCTGAAGATAACTAGCTTTGAATCGCTTCTTAGGCGAAGTTTCGAATGGGGAAGAATGAAAGGGCTTAGACCTAGATCATCGGTCTCGCAGGTTCTATCTTCTTCAGCAGGGGACGCATGGTGGTGTGCTGGTGTGCAAATTCTGCCATTCCATCTTTTGCGAGTCCAGGCGTGTTCAGTTTCTTGCATATGAAGGTGAGCGAGTCTTCTGTGAAGTTCAGCAGGTTCTGGCCATCGTTGGTGAGCATGTAGACCTTTCTGGGTCGTTCATTG
>JBGPBS010000011.1:0-29704 GCA_041481365.1 Bathyarchaeia archaeon | reverse complement strand
TCCAGGATATTTTTCGGCCAGCTCCAAATTGTCGCTGCAAGTTTTGAAATCAACAGAGTTTGAGACCAGAGCCACGACGTTTGATCGTTTTGCTTCAGCTATCACCTCATCAACGGATTCGGCGTATTCTTGATCTGAAAGGTGAATGTGAGCGTCAACGAATCTCATAATGCTTCCGCGGCTTTCCCCTAGACTGGCGTTGATCTGCTTTAATGAATTTTCCCCTTATCTAGACAATCTCGATTGCTGAAGACGGCTTCTGGCAACCGAAGAACAATAAACGTTAAATACGGCTTTAAAGAGAAAAAGACGCTGCGAGGAAGTCTTTATGGTTGATTTGGATTTGGCTGTAGCTCCAATGCACAGGCTTTGCAAAAAGGCTGGCGCAGACCGTGTCAGTGAAGCAGCTGCGAAGGAATTGGCAAAGGCGCTTGAAGAGATAGGCGTCAAAATCGCTAAAGAAGCTTTGGATTTTGCGATGCATGCAGGAAGGAAGACCATAAAATCTGAAGATATCGAGATTGCTGCGAAGAAGGTAATGGGCAGATAGTCCCTCCTTTTCCTCTCTTTTTGTTTGAGACACATGCAAGGCTGAATAATTAACTCTGACGGTCGGAGAAAGCCTAAAGAACCTCGAGGCAACCATGACGTAGTGGAAGTTGACGATTATGGGTGGCAAAAAGAAGCTAAATCTGAAGCAGATGGAACGCGCTCAGGTAAAGAAAGACGAAGAAGATGAGGCAAAAAAGAAGAAGGAAAAAGGATCTGGTGCGCCAAGAGAGAAGAAGCCCTTGGGAATAGTCGCGCCAGACGTGAAGAATGAGAAGATGGTCGGCGAATTGAAGAAAATGGGAGTCTTAACGCCGTATGCTGTGGCCTCACGTTTAGGTATACGAATAAGCGCCGCGAAGGACTTTCTGGAAAAACTTGAAGAGAACGGCACGATTCACATGGTTTCTGGGAACCACAGCATCAAGATCTACAAGGCAAACTAGCCTTCGCAGCATTCCTTTTTTTGGCTAGCCATCTTGAACAAAGGCTTGGGGTTCCTGCCGCAAGTTGGAGTTTCCCAAGAGAATCTACACGGACGAAGAAGTGAAAAAGGCACAGGAACTCGTTGATCAAGGTTACAAGCACCGCATAAGCGTCAAGGGCAACCCTGTTTTTCAGCAGAAAGTGAAAAGGACTCTTGAGCTTGTTAAGAAAGCTGGCTATTACGATTTTCTAAGGACCTACATTCGCGGGATAGAAGAGGTTGACGGTTTGACCCAGCTTCGGAACGCGGATGCTGCGATCTGGACGAACCTATACGCCGTTGAGAATCCTGTTGATGCTGCCAGCATGTTCATACAGAAAGCCTGCCACATGAGAGAATATCTTGAACTGAAGCATTACTATGGTGGCGAAGCAGAGAAACGTTCGGTTGGAAAACGCATCGAGTTCCTTAAAGCGTTGAGAAGCAGGAGTCAAGAAAAGGAAGTTATGGCTGAGTGTGATCGCTTGCTAGACCTGTGGCGGGAGAGCTTCCTGGTTTACTAGTGGTTCAATTCTGATTTTTGTTCCGCTTTTAACTTGCTTAAACACGTCCAAGTTCTTAGTCACTTTGCCAAGTATGTTCACTGGGCTGTAGGGTTGTGATTCTCCGTGGAATATGCATATGGCGCTTCCCATGGGCCAGAAAGCGATGGTTCCGTTTTCAACGTTTGCCTTGGCTTTTTCTTCTCCCATTTTGATCGTGGTTTCGAAGTAGACCTCTTCTTTCCACAGGGCTGCCCTGCCCTCTATTGGAAGCTTCCTCAGGATCATGTCTATGGTTCTGGGCGCTAGGAAGCGTACGAGTTCTCCTTCTGCTTCGCCTAGGCCTTCAATGATGAATTTTATCTTTGTTCGGGATATGTCTCCTTCTTCGCTGGTCATTGTTTTCCACATCTCTTAAGGAATTGATCCAAGATCTGTTCAAGCGAAACGGGTCCGACTACCTTAAGCTCGTACCTAACTCTAACGGTTGGCTTGCTGATCATTATGACTCTTCTAAGATCGATCGGCGTTCCTATGACCACGACGTCGCATGGCACGTGATCTATAGTTTCCTTAAGCTCGGCCACTTGTTTTTCGCTGTAGCCCAAGGCTGGAAGCAAAGCGCCTAGATGTGGGTATTTCTTGTAAGCTTCTTTTATCGAGCCGATCGCATATGGTTTGGGGTCAATGATTTCGCCTGCGCCCGAGGTCTTGGCCATGATCGTCCCTGCTCCATATGGCATGTTGCCATGGGTAAGTGTAGGTCCGTCCTCGATCACCAAGACACGTTTTCCCTTGATCAACTCTGGTCTGTCTGCGGTAACAGGCGAGGCTGCATCAAGAACTGTGGCCTTTGGGTTAACCATTTTTATGTTTTCTTTGACCTGTTTTACATTCTGCGGGTCAGCCGTGTCAACTTTGTTTATTATTATGACATCCGCCATTCGCAGGTTGGTTTCGCCCGGATAATAGGTCAGCTCGTGTCCAGGTCTGTGCGGGTCTGCTACGACAATGTGCAAGTCTGGCCTGTAGAATGGTAGGTCGTTGTTTCCCCCGTCCCACACGATCACATCCGACTCTTTTTCTGCTTCTCTCAGGATTTTCTCGTAGTCTACCCCTGCGTAGACGATTATGCCGTTGTCGATGTGGGGTTCGTATTCTTCTCTCTCTTCGATTGTGCATTCATACTTATTCAAATCCTCGTAAGAAGCGAAACGTTGCCAGATCTGCTTCCTCAGATCGCCGTATGGCATTGGATGTCTGATGGCTGCCACCCTTAGGCCCTTGTTCTTCAGTATCTTTGCAACCTGTCTTGAGGTTTGGCTCTTGCCTGCGCCTGTTCTGACGGCGCACACCGAAATGACCGGAACTTTTGACTTCAACATCGTGGTTTTGGGGCCCATCAAGCGGAAGTCAGGCCCGTTTGCCAACACTGCGGAAGCTTTGTGCATGACGTACTCGTGTGAGACGTCGCTGTAGGCAAAAACTACTTGGTCAACATCATTTTCCTTAATTAGCTTAGGCAAATCGTCTTCAGGATAAATTGGAATGCCCTTCGGGTAGCTTGGGCCAGCCAGCTCCGTCGGATAGTTTCTGCGTTCTATTCCAGGAATCTGGGTGGCTGTGAATGCCACAACTTCATAGGCCTCGTTGTTTCTGAAGTACACGTTGAAGTTGTGGAAGTCCCTGCCAGCGGCGCCCATGATAATGACTTTGGTTTTCTGCATGATGTAAATCTCCAGCAAAACCCCAAATGAGGGGGTTTTCAATACTACTCGATCATTCTATTTAAACCTAGCGTGCAAACGTTATTTCAGTAGACGCAGAAGCGTTTCTCCTATGAAATCTATCTGTTTTGCAGTGACACCTGGGTGGACGGGTAATGAGAAAACCTGTTCTGAAGCTTTTTCCGTTGCTGGCAGCCTGTATTTCCCGAATTTACGGTAATAGGGCATAAGATGTATCGGGTTCACGTAGCAGACAAAGGCTCCTATTTCCTTCTGCTTCAAATGTTCGACGATTTTGTCTCTTTTCTCTTTGCTTGCATTCTTCAACCTGGCAGTGTAGAGGTAATAGCTGCATTTGAATCCTTCAGGCTCGGTTGGCAACTGCAGTTTCTTTGTTTTTCCAAGCTTTTGCGATAGCCTTTCCGCGTTTTTCCGCCTCATTGCGATGAATTCTGGCAGTTTCTTTAGCTGTTCGCAACCTATTGCCGCTTGTATCTCTGGCATGTGATAGTTATGCCCAAGCATGAGCGATTGGTACTTCTGTTTTTCTCCGTGGCTTCGAATGTATCGGGGTGTTTCTGCGATCTCGGGCACGTTCGTTGTAAGCATTCCGCCTTCGCCAGTTGTCATGTTCTTGCTTCCGTAGAAGCTCCAGCACGCAGCGTCGGCAAAAGCACCTGGTGGTTTTCCCCTGTAAGTGGCTCCGTGAGCTTGGGCTGCATCTTCAACTATTTTCAGGCCATGTTTGTCAGCGATTTCTCTTATGGGTTGCATGTCTGCTGGAAGGCCGTAAAGATCGACGGGCATTATCGCCTTGGTTTTCTTCGTTATGGCCTTTTCGACAGCTCTCGGAGAAACGGTGTAAGTGTCCGGTTCTATATCGACGAAGACAGGTTTGGCTCTCTGCATGACGACAACTTCGGCCGTCGCCACGAACGTGAAGCTTGGGAGAATGACCTCGTCGCCTGCCTTCACACCCACTGTTGCCAGCGCTGAATGGAGGGCCGCCGTTCCCGAGTTCATAGCTACGGCATATTTTGCCTTGGCATACCTTGCGAATGAATTCTCAAACTCGGTGACCTTCGGGCCTGCACCCAGACCATGAGTGAGGCCACCGCTTTTCATTACTCTTATGACAGCTTCGATTTCTTCTTCGCCGATCTGAGGAGCGTTTATCTGAATCATTGAATCCCCTCAAAGGTGTTACGCTATCTTCGCATTTAATAGCTTCGTTTGATCGGCGAAGCGACACGAAACTTCATGGTTAGAGAGCATAAGCGTCGCTGTTGTCCATATTCTTGACCCGATTCAGGAATTCGCTCATCTCTTTTTCCACTTCTTCTTTTCTTCTTGTGAGAAACTCCAATTCCTCAGAGATCTCTTTCAGCCAGTCTCCAAAGGCTATGCTGCACTTTTTATCATTGATCCTTGCAAGATATTTAGAAACATCCTGCGGATTTCGCTGTCCAAGCAGTTGCAGAGGATAGTTGATTTGCTGGAATTTTGAGAAGGGAAAGAAGTGCCTGGTTGATTTAGGCCGCATCAATTGGCCGCTGAGACCCGCTGAGATGACCTTTTCAACGGTGATGTTGGGCTGCGTATCATTTATGTAGCGGTGGATTCTTCTTCTTCCGATACGAAGTCTAGGATCTCGACTCGCATTGATGAGAATGGTCGGCATGCGTGTGTAGCCAAGGCTTTTCAACGCTAGCCACCGATGCATTCCGTCTAGGATGACAAAGGTTTTCTCGTCTGCCACTATAGGATATCTGAGCATGCCGTCTTTGAGGAGTTCTTTTCTGATTAATCTCAGGTAGAGGGGAGATCCTTTTTCATGAGGTTTCAGTTGATCAATTGGCACAATTGCTATTTTTAGCTCAGATTTCTGAGCCAGAATGGTGTAAGTCATGCGCTTCTCCTCTTCAATCGTTAAACGCGGGAGCTTGAACTTTTTCAGGTTCGTAGTCCACGAGTTTGCCGGCTAGGAATTGTTGGTAGGCTGATAGGTCAAGCAATCCGTGTCCGCTGTAGTTCATGGCGATGATTTTCTTCAGGCCGGTCTTCTTGCATTGTAGGGCTTGATCTATGACGAATTTCAGGCTGTGGGCAGTCTCAGGAGCGGTTATCATGCCTTCTGTCTCAGCCAGTAGCTTTGCCGCTTCGAATACTTCGTTCTGGTGGTAGGCGATTGAGCGCATGTGGCCCTTGTTGATCAAATAGGATATCAGGGGTGCCATTCCATGATATCTTAAGCCTCCGGCGTGGACTGGTGGACAGTTGTAGTCATGTCCGATGGTCAGCATTTTGAGTAGCGGGGTCATTTTGCCGGTGTCTCCATAGTCATAAGTGTAGACGCCTTTGGTCGTGTGAGGCACAGCTTTAGATTCGCAGCCGACGAATTCAGTTTCCTTTGTGCCTTTCAGCTTGTCTGTCATGAAGGGAAAGCAGAAGCCGCCGTAGTTTGAGCCTCCGCCTATGCATCCGCAGACTATGTCGGGGTATTTGTCGATGAGCTCGAACTGTTTTTTTGTTTCCAAGCCCAGAATGGTCTGATGCATCAAAACGTGATTGAGCACGGAGCCTAGAGAATAGCGAGTGTCTTCGTTTGCAAGTGTGTCTTCTATTGCTTCGGTGATGGCTATTCCGAGTGACCCAGGGTTATTGGGGTTTTCTTTGAGTAGCTTCCTGCCGAAGTTCGTCTGATCACTCGGTGATGGGAACATCTCTGCCCCGTAAATCTGTGCCATGATTCTTCTGCCCGGCTTCTGTTCGTAGCTTGTCCGCACCATGTATATTCGACACTTCAACCCGAAGAGCGTGCATGCGAATGCCAGGGCAGTACCCCACTGTCCTGCTCCGGTTTCTGTTGCCAGTCTGCCTATTCCCTGCTTTCTGTTGTAGTAAGCCTGCGCGATCGCCGTGTTGGTCTTGTGGCTGCCGGCTGGGCTGAAATTTTCACACTTGAAGTATATCTCGGCGGGCGTTCCTAAGCGCCTTTCTAGCCTTTTGGCTCGGTACATTGGTGTTGGACGGGGGAGTCTCATGTACGCGTCGAGCACCTCTTCTGGAATTTTTACGTAGCGTTCTGTCGAGACTTCCTGTCTCACGAGTTCTTCAGCGAATATTCTTTGAAGCAGTTGGGGGCTTACGGGTTTCATCGTCGTGGGATCCAATGGAGGTGACAAAGGTTCTGGTAGGTCCGCCTGTATATTGTACCATGATGTTGGTATCTCGTCTGGGTCTAACATTATGAAAGCCTCTTTGTTTGTCATTTTAGGTTCTCCTTAGTACGTTTTAGTACATTTATGTGGGTTTAGCTACAATAGGAGTGCAGGAACATATTTATACTTTATTGCACAGAAATGTACATTAAGGAATCCGCAATATGTGGAGTAGCATCAAGAAATACTTGGAAGGATACCCGGAAAGGCTCAAAGTCGCCCGTGTTCTAGTAGAAAATGGGCTGAGCGTGAGAAACGGCGGAATCTACATCAACGAGATTGAAGTTCCCCCAATTCGGATAGCACGCGTCGCAGGAGTAGACAGACGAACCGTGAATGAGACGTTGGTCGCAATCGAAGCAAATCGTGAACTCCGACTGATATTCGAAGGCTTAAGGTCCGCTGGGCACTCGCTGAGAGAGGTTGCAAAGCATCTAAGCCTAGGCGTGGTTGAGATAACTCCTGTCGACGCCAAAATCCCTGGCATACTGGCCAGCTGCGCCACGCTTTTAGCAGAGAACAGTCTCAGCATCAGGCAGGCGATCGTTGATGATCCTGAACTCTCGCCGGAGCCTAAGCTTGTTCTTATAGTTGAAAAGAAAATCCCTGGTGAGCTGATCCTAAAGCTCTTGGGCGTGAATGGAGTAGCCAAAGTAGCCGTGTACTAGACAAGCATTTGTAAGCATCAGTCAACTCCAGAGTGACTCATCTTTTGTCGTTGAGAGTTGCCAGTTTCTGAGCCTTGAAATGCAATTCTTTTGACATAAAGGATAATAGATGGGCAGAACCCTCAAACTATTTCAACCATTGTCCCGGTTGCTAGAGTATGACTAGGATAGGCGTCTACGTTTGTCATTGCGGTTTGAACATCGCTGGCGTAGTTGACGTGGAAAATGTTGCTGATTATGCCCTGACTTTGCCCAATGTTGCCGTCGCAAGACATTATACGTACATGTGTTCTGAGCCGGGACAAAGCATGATTCAAGATGACATAAAGACTCAAAAGCTAGACCGGATAGTCATCGCCACATGTTCACCTCGTATGCATGAGGAAACTTTTCGCAAAGCTGTCAGCGAAGCAGGTCTCAATCCGTACTTGGTTGAAATTGTTAACCTGCGAGAGCAAGTTTCTTGGCCCCACAGCGAAGAACCTAAAAAAGCCACGGAGAAAGCCAAAGCCCTCGTGAGAATGGGCGTCGCTCGCGTGAAGCTTCTGGAACCTCTGGAAAGACAGACGGTGAGTGTTGAAAAAGACGTTCTAGTGGTCGGAGGCGGGATTGCAGGTATACAAGCCTCGCTGGACCTGGCTAATGCAGGCTTCAAGGTCTATCTCGTGGAGAAAGCTCCAAGCATCGGCGGACGCATGGCACAGTTGGACAAGACGTTTCCAACGCTTGACTGCAGCGCGTGTATTCTGACCCCAAAGATGGTTGACGCTGGCAAGCATCAGAACATCACGTTACTGACAAATTCTGAAGTAACACACGTGAAGGGTTTCGTCGGAAACTACGAGGTTACCGTCTTAAAGAATCCTAGGTTTGTTGACGAAGCTAGATGCGTGGGGTGCGAGCTGTGCACGCAATCTTGTCCCGTCAAAATTCCGGACAAGTTCAACGAGAATCTGAGCCAAACTCGAGCAATATCCATTTTTTCGCCTCATGCCGTGCCAAAGGTGGCGACGATTAGGCCGGAGTATTGCCTCAGATTGAAGACGAAAAACAAGACTGTTTGCGGCAAATGTGTTCAGGCCTGCGAAACTAAAGCCATAAACTTTGGCCAGGAACCCGAATTTATCCAGCTTAAAGTCGGCGGTGTCGTCTTAGCATTGGGGTCAGAGGTTTTCGACGCTTCACGTATGTTTGAATTCGGCTATGGCCGATTTCCAAACGTCATTTCGAATATCGAATTTGAAAGGATTTCAGACGCTTCAGGCCCAACTGGGGGGAAGATTCTGAACCCGAAAAGTCGGAAACCGCCGAATAGCATAATCTTCGTCCAATGTGTCGGTTCCAGAGACAAGCGGTTTCATGAATATTGCTGCAGGGTAGGTTGCATGATCAGCTTAAAACAAGCGATTCTTGCCCGCGAGAAGCTCGGGAAAGATGTGGACATATACGTTTGCTATAATGATCTGAGGGCTTTCGGCAAGGGTTACGAAGAGTTCTATCGAAGGGCCAGAGACATGGGCATCAACTTCATGGCCGGAATTCCTTCTGATATTCGAAGCACGCCGGATGGTTCGCTTTACTTCGAAGTTTTTGAAAGTGGAACAAACAAGCTTTTGGAATTGCATGCTGACTTGGTCGTGCTTGCAAACGGGCTTGTTCCCAGCGAAGGCATCGGCAAGATGAAGGAGCTTTTCCACGTCTTGAAGAGCAGAGATGGGTTCCTGTTGGAGGCGCATCCGAAGTTGAGGCCGCTTGAGTGTTCGACAGCTGGAATTTTCCTTGCTGGTGCATGCCAAGGTCCGAAGGATATTCCTGATACGGTAGCACAGGCAAGTGGGGCAGCGGCGAAAATCATAGATCTGCTGTCCAGAGGTGCGATTGAGCTTGAACCCTTGAAAGCCGCGGTAGACAAGGATCTCTGTAGCGGATGCCGGGTTTGCGAAGCACTCTGTCCTTTCACGGCTATCGAAATGAAGAGGAAAGAGAAGGCTGGAAAAGAGGAGCTCAGGGCTGAGGTTATTGAAGCCTTGTGCCAAGGCTGCGGTCTATGCAGTGCAGCTTGCCCAACAGGCGCCATCAAGATTGAGCAGTACGGCAACAAGCAGGTTTTGGCCCAGGTTGACGCAGCCTTTGCAGGGGCAGCACATAAAGGAGGAAGTCACCGTTGAGCTTGACCGACCTAATGTCGATGGCCAAACCGAACCTCGAATCTCGAGGGAAAATCTTGGCAAAGATCCACGGAAGAGAACTCTTGAACTGTTTCTTGTGTATAAGATGCACGAGCGGATGCACTGCGCTAAAGCTTTTGGAGTTGAAACCTCACGAAATCGAGAAATTGGTGAACTTGGGCTTTGTTGATGAACTGGTCTCATCAGATATCATTTGGACATGCGCGACCTGTCTGAAGTGCTTCCAAAGATGTCCGCAGAAGGCCTCGCCTTACCATGTGATAATTGCACTGAGGAACTTGGCTGTCGAGAGGGAAGCAAAGGTGCCTGAAGCATACATGAAGGCGGTTTCGCAGATTCTTGAAGGCGGATTAGCCGAACAAGTCCAAAAGGTAACGAACAACAAGATGGAAACGTGTGACCGTGAAAGCCTGAAACTTTTCAAGATCAAGCCGCCGAAAGAAGGCTTTCAAACCGTTTTTCTGAAGGCTCTGGAGGAAAGATAGCCTTGAAACTTGCCGTCTTCTGGGGCTGTCGAATATTGGCGAGCCAATACGCGTATGAAATGTCCGTTAGGGAGGTTCTGCCGAAGTTTGACGTTGAGCTTGTTGACTTGCAGGAGGCTCTGTGCTGCGGAGACCCCGTTAAAAGCGTTAATGATTTTGCAGCTGATTTCCTAGCGGCTAGAATTCTGGCGCTGACAAGCTTGACCGGAGTAAAAGATCTGCTAGTTCCCTGCAACCGTTGTCACTTTGCAATTTCTGAGGCTAAACGCCTTATGGAGAATGATGAAAGAGCCTGCGGCAAGATCACAGCTTTGCTGGGTGGGGAGGGTTTGAAATATGACTCGAACATAAAGATCTGGCATGTTATTGATTTTTTACACGATCACATTGGTCTTGGCTGCATCGAGAAATCCCTGGTGAGGACGCTTAAGGATTTGAGGTTAGCCACACACGTTGGCTGCCAAATTATCCGGTACAGCGACCTTGGAAGAGTCGACGATGCCGAAAATCCCCAAAAGCTGGACGAGCTGATACAAGTGCTCGGCGCCCAAAGCGTGGACTACGCTGAGAAACTGGATTGTTGCGGTGCTGCCCTGACTTACAGCCATGTCGATTCTGCGGTCTCGCTGGCCGGATCAAAACTCAAAGCTCTGCAAGGCTTAGGCGTGGATGGGCTTGTCGTTTCATGTCCAGACTGTGGCATGATGTTCGACTCTAAACAGAAGGATGCGGCGTCGACCATTGGCGCAAAACTCAACCTTCCAGTATTGTACTACACTCAGCTGCTCGGTTTGGCCCTCAACATCAAACGAGACAAGCTTGGGCTGCATCTTAACCAAAGCCCTGTTGACCAACTTCTGGCGAAGATCCCCCAGTAGCTTTGAACAACTTTTATATTCAATCTCAAAACTAGTTACGGTTCAAGGTAGAGAATTTGGTGGATTTCAGCTTCACAGAGGAACAAGAGCTTTTCCGCAATGCCTTGCGCGAGTGGTGTCAAAAGAATCTGCCACTGGAAAGGATCAGGGAGATGGACACCAAAGGCGAGATTCCACACGAACTCCTGAAGAGCATGGGTGATATGGGCCTGCTTGTCATGACCGCGCCGCAGGAGCATGGTGGAACAGGCGCTGACTGGGTTACCGCGTGCATAGCTGCTGAAGAGCTTGGTTATGCAGACGTCAGCATTGCTGTGCCCGTGCTGTGGCTTGTTGAATCGTCGTGGGGTTTCGTTGTGGATCGGTACTGCAGTGAACAGGTACGGGGCGAGGTCATTCGAAAAGCCTTCAAGGGCGACGCTTTCATCGGTATCGCCTCGACAGAGAGTGGCGGGGGTTCAGATGTTGCCGCTTTCAAGTCAACTGCACGAAAAGAAGGCAACGGTTGGTTGTTGAACGGTGAGAAAATGTACATCAGCGGCACGGAAGAAGCGAAGAAGCTTGGCGGAGGCTACTTTGTTATTGCCAGGACTTCGCCCGTACCCGAAGGGGCTTCACACAAGGGAATGACCGGCTTCTACTTGCCCATGAACGCGCGTGGCGTCGAGATCAATAAGCGGTTTGAAGACATGGGACGCATGGCGATTTCAACAGGCGGCTTCAAAATGGAAAACGTCAAGACCCCTGATGCCTATCGCATCGGCGAAGTCGACAAAGGGTTTTACTTGACCATGGAAGGTTTTGACAACGCGCGAATTCTGATTGCCGCTGTTTGTGTAGGAGCGGCTCGTCGTGCATTGGACGAAGGCATGGAATACATCAAGACGCGAAAGGCTTTCGGCAGACCCATCGGCAAATTTGAGGGCATCCAGTTCGAATTGGCTGATGATTGGGCACAGCTTGAGGCCCTGCGATCCTTAACCTATCGGACAGCATGGATGAACGATGAACGTTACAAAGAAGGCAAGCTTACCCCGCTGGAAGTAAGCAGAATGATTGCAGCTTGCAAACTCATCGCACCACACTTCGCGTTTGACGTGTACAAGCACGTTATGGTTTGGATGGGAGCTTACGGCTACACCAAAGAGTGTCCGCTAGAAATGGGACTGAGGGGAATAATGAGCTATTGCGTCGGAGCAGAAGGAGCTAGCAACATACAAAGAACCGTCATAGCGCGGGAACTGCTGGGCAAAGAATACATACCCTACAAATAGGCATCAATTCCATTTCTACTTCGAAAGTTCACTCTCTTTTTCTAATTCCCAGGTCGGAATACAATAGGAGCGATAGGCCACGTCGTGAAGTAATTCAGTGGCTGCGCTGATCAAGCGTCTGCCTTGACGGTTCGATGATGGGCATTCATCATTGCAGTTGTTTTTCGACGGCTTCTTTTAGTGCGGGCAGAATTTCGTATAGGTTGCCTACGATTCCGTAGTCTGCGATTTCAAAGATGGGTGCTTCTGGATCCTTGTTGATTGCCACTATGACCTTTGCGTCTCGTATTCCCGCCACGTGTTGGATCACGCCTGAGATTCCGCAGGCGATATACAGTTTGGGCTTGACTTTGTGGCCTGACAGTCCAACCCATTCTGAAAACCATTTTCTATCTTCGGCCAGTGGTCTTGAACATCCCACTTGACCGCATAGGGCCTTTGCCAACTCGTCGAGCATGACTTTATCTTCTTTCTTTTCTAGGCCTCTACCACAGCTGACTATGACTTCAGCTTCTTCGATCCTCACGTTTGAAGTTTCGAGCGGCCTCGTTTCGACGATTTCGGTTTTCGGCGCCTCGATCTTGACGTCTAACTTCACCAGCTGCCCATTGCGGTTTTTGGGTTCGGGTTTTTCAAAGGCTCTGGCTGGCACAGTGGCTATTTGCGGCTTCTTCTTGAACGTGACCTTGGCGACGGCGTTTCCTCCATAGGTCATCCTGTCGCCGACAAGTCTTTTCTGCTCATCAATGCTTAGCTTAGTGCAGTCGGGCACAACTCCAGTTTCTAGACGTGTGGCAAGACGAGCTGCCAGTGGTTTTCCGTTTTTTGTCGAGCCGATCAGGATGATTTCTGGTTTGCAGCTTAAGGCCAAACTTTGCAGAACGCTCAAGTACGCTTCTGCTTGAAACCGTTCCAATGCCTGATTGTCCGCCAAGTAAGCTTTGTCGGCACCACACTTTACGATTTCATCTGCCTTGTCTTGAAGGTTATGTCCTATCAAGACAGCTACCAATTCCGTCTGCAATTTGTCTGCGATTTCCCTTGCTTTCCCGAGGATCTCTAGGGCTAAATCATGCTTTTCTGAGAAGACAAAGACTCCTTTGTATTCACTCATTTCTTTCTCACCTTCCGATGATGCCCTCCTGAATCAGCGCTTTTGCCAGCTTGTCTGCGATTTCCTGAGGGTTCTCACCTGTTATTTTGATCTTTTTCCGTTCGGTTTTAGGCGCCAAGACCTCGACTAACTCTATTTTCGAGGCAATCTTGTCCTTCTGAAGGTTGAGGTCAGAAGCTGTCCACGCCACTATTTCTTTTTTCGATGCCTTCATTATCATCATCAAGGACGGAATTCTCGGCTGATTTATCTCGCGTGTTATCGAAACCAAGGCCGGCATCTTTGCTTTCATGGTTTCAACGGCCTCTTCCAACGTTCTCTCCACGGTAACCGTGTCACCTTCCACGGTGATTTTTCTAACGGAGGTCATCTGCGGCAGGTTCAGCAATTCTGCCAGTCTGGGACCTACAAGTCCAGAGAAACTGTCCAAAGATGTTTCCCCGCACAGAATTAAGCTGCATTCTCCGATCTTTTTTGTTGCTTCTGCCAGAACATACGCCGTGCCCGAGGTATCAACATCCTTAAGCCCTGGATCACTGACAAGATAGGCCCTGTCTGCACCCATCGCAAGGGCTTCTCGCAAGACAGCCTTGGCATCTTCGGAACTCACTGTTATGGTGCATATTTCGGTGTCACCGAGTTTTTCTTTGATCTTTATGGCCTCTTCCAAAGCGTTCTTGTCAAAGTCACTCATTTTTCTCGGCGCGCTGGCAATCATGAGTTGTCTCGTTGTTGAGTCAACCTTAAGCTGTGAAACATCCACCGCTTGTTTGAGGCAAACAATTATTTTTCTCAAAGCATCTACCTCTAATGATTCTGCTTAGAGGAAATGAAGATCTATACTAAAATATAAAAAAGTTTCACTATAAAATGTCCAATTGCCTAAGGAAGTATTATCGATGACGTCAACGGGGTGTCCTGATGAAATATGAAATTAAATGTTCAGTATGTGGCCAGTCTTCGTCTAACCTGCTTGATTTCAAATGCCCGTCATGTGGTCAGCCGTTAGACCTTGAACACTGTGGAAGGTTTGAAACTAGTCAAATTCATGAGGAAAACTACAGTGTTTGGCGTTATGCCCGGTTTTTCCCGTTTGTGAATGAGGTTGACGTTGTAACGTTGGGTGAAGGGTGGACTCCGCTGGTCCGGCTTTCAAACGGGGTTTGTTTCAAGCTTGAAAGTCTGAACCCCACAGGCTCTTTCAAGGATCGCGGGTCAACCGTGTTAATCTCGGCCTTGCACAAGTTGGTGGAGAGAGCTGGGGGATACGTCTCTGAGGATTCCTCAGGCAACGCTGGGGCGTCCATAGCCGCTTACTCTGCGCGGGCTGGGCTAAAGGCTAAGGTCTATGTTCCTGAGAGTGTTTCTGGGCCAAAGTTCAACCAGATACAATTCTATGGCGCAGAAGTCATCAAGGTTTCAGGAAGTCGCGCAACGGTAGCAGAAGAGGCTCAGAAAACTGCCAAAAACGGATTCTATGTTGGGCACATTATTCATCCCCTTTTCAGAGACGGGATAAGAAGTCTTGCCTATGAAGTCGCTGAGCAACTTGGCTGGCGTACTCCCGACTGCGTTTATCTGCCTGTTTCGGCTGGAACCTTGTTGTTGGGTGTTATAGAAGGGTTCAAGCATTTGGTGGAGTCAGGAATACTTCTTGCGATGCCGAAGATCATGGCATGCCAGACGCGGCAGGTCTCACCTCTTTATCATTCGTTCAAGGGCGTCAGCTATCGTCCGCCTGAAAGGATTGCTTCTGTTGCAGACGCGTTGGTAAGCGTGAATCCACCGTTGCTAAGCATGATGGTTGACCGATTGAAGGCCGCGAATGGTGATTCGGTGATTGTTGAGGAAGACGAAATACTCGATGCTTTCAGGGAGCTCGCGCGGAAGGGATTTTTTGTTGAACCAAGCTCGGCCGTTGCCTATGCGGCATATAAGAAGCAACTGAAGAACGGACAGGCATCAACAAGCGACGAGGCAGTGATAATCCTTACTGGAACAGGTCTGAAAACAACTATGCAGCCTGGTTGAAGGTAAGTCGAAAATCACACGTTTGAAAATCTACTTTCATCTGGTTTTTCAGAAAAACTTATATTCCAATGCTGTTTCTGTTGTTGAGGCATTAGAGGAGGATGGATAAGACTTGTCACAGGGATATGCTGGCGGCGTGCCAGTTCTAGTGTTGAAAGAAGGTTCAAACCGTTCTAGGGGAAAAGAGGCGCAGCATACAAACATAATGGCTGCAAAAATCGTTGCTGAGACGGTGAGGAGTTCTCTGGGGCCTAAGGGCATGGACAAAATGCTCGTAGACAGCTTCGGCGACGTTACTATAACGAGTGATGGCCGTACGATTCTCGATGAGATGGACATTCAGCACCCAGCGGCCAAGATGATGGTTGAAGTCGCGAAGACACAAGACAACGAGGCCGGCGATGGAACGACAACAGCGGTCATAGTTTCAGGCGAGCTGCTCGGCAAGGCTGAGGAGCTGGTTGAAAAGAATGTTCATCCGACGATAATAATCGACGGGTACAAGAAAGCTTCCGAAAGAGCACTTGAGACTTTGGAGAAAATCGCAATACCCGTGGACATAGAGAAACAAGACTACGCGAAAAGAGTGGCAATGACGTCAATGGCAAGTAAGCTTGTGGCTGAACATAGAGAGTACTTGGCTGATATGTCGGTGAAAGCAATTCTCGCGGTGGCTGAAAAAACAGACGGTAAGTACAAGGCGGATGTCGATGATGTCAAAGTGGAGAAGAAGACAGGTGAATCGACGGAGGATACGAAACTTATTCAGGGCATAGTTTTGGATAAGGATGTTTCGCATTCAGGGATGCCTAAGCGTGTAGAGAAAGCCAAAATAGCTCTGCTTGATTGCGCTCTGGAAATTGAGAAGACAGAATTTGATGCTAAAATAAACATCGAAAGCCCAGATCAGATGGAAGCATTCCTCAAGCAAGAAGAAGATATGCTGAGAGAAATGGTCGAAAAAGTGAGCAAGGCAGGCGCGAATGTCGTCCTCTGCGAGAAGGGCGTTGATGACATGGCGCAGCATTTCTTGGCCAGAAAAGGGATGCTTACGGTTCGAAGAATCAAGAAGTCAGACATGGAGAAACTCGAAAAGGCCACTGGCGGAAAAATTGTGACCAAGCTGGACACCATAACGGCCGATGACTTGGGCTACGCAAACCTCGTTGAAGAGCGCAAGATAGGCGATGACAAGATGACGTTCATAGAAGGATGCAAACATCCACGCGCGGTTACCATTCTTATTAGGGGCGGAACACAGCGAATAATAGATGAAGCTGAAAGATCGATACACGATGCCCTATGCGTCATTAGGGATGTGGTTGAAGAGCCAAAAGTGGTCGCAGGGGGAGGCGCACCAGAACTTGAAATGTCGCGCGCGCTTAGAAAATACGCTGAGACTCTGCCAGGAAAGGAGCAACTTGCAGTCAAATGTTTCGCAGAAGCTCTTGAAATCGTTCCGATCACTTTGACCGAAAATGCTGGTCTCGACCCGATCGACGTTCTGTCTGAACTCAGATCCAGGCATGAGAAAGGTGAAACCTGGGCAGGAATAGAAGTTATCAGCGGAAAAGTTCAGGACATGTCTAAGGCGGGAGTCTTCGAACCACTATCGGTCAAGAAACAGATAATCAAATCTGGAACCGAAGCAGCATCCATGATATTGAAGATCGACGACGTGATTGCAGCGGGAAAGATGAGAGCTCCTCCAACGCCACCAGGAGGCATGCCTCCAGGCGGTGGATACCCTGGCATGGGGGAGTATTAGAACACGTCTGAAAAAGGCAAGGTTACCATAGGTCCACCGAAGATCACCCGGTTCGAGAAAGCAAGAGTAGTTGGGGCTAGGGCTCTTCAGATTTCCATGGGCGCGCCTATACTGGTTGATGTCTCCGAGGGACTCACAAGTCCAATCGACATAGCATTGAAAGAACTGGGAATGAATGTACTGCCAATAACGATCAGAAGAACGTTGCCTGATGGCACTTACCAGGATATTCCCCTGAATTGGCTCCTGATCTCAGCCTAGCGCATGGAACGCGCATTTCCTTCTTTTTCCATCTTGTGTTTTGTTGAAACGCCAGAAACCTGCCAGTTTTCAGGTGCTCTCTTCTCTCATTGTCTCCAGGACTTCTCTTGTTTTCTCAAGTTCTCTTCTGATTCCTTTCCAGTGGGCGCCTTGCCAGTAGATCTGTCCACATTTTCGGCATTTCCAAAACTCTTCATAGTGGGCAAAGGTGCTCTTCTCAACTTCGGCTGCCACCTTCTCTTTGGAAAATGGTCTTACTCTGGAGTTGCATTTTGGGCATCTTGAAATCGCCATGTCAACACTCAAATCAATGTCGAATCTTTTTGCAATCTCTGCCAGTTTCTCTTCTCCTGTCTCGCCCTCGACATAGAAAGCGATAATTCCCTTTGCAATAGCTTGTTTATGCAGTTCGAAATCTCTGGTCAGCAGTATTCTTTTTTCTTTCTTGGCAGCTGCAATAAGTGCAGCATCGTCGAGTCTGTTGGAGTATTTCACGTCATGTCCGAGTAGGCGAAGCCAGCGAGTGATTTTTCCCAGCATGCCGTCAGCAATGAATTTCAAAGATATTATTCGCTCCGAACCATCTTGCCGCTTCTTGGTTGGGTGATGATTTCTCCCTCGTCCATGACTAGTTGGCCGTTCACGAATGTCTTGACTGGTCTTCCGACGACTGGCCTCCCGTCAAAGGGTGAGTATTTTGCCTTCGACTGGAATCTTGAAGCGTCAACCCTGTACTCTCTTTTCAGGTCGACAACCGTTAAGTCCGCGCTATTCCCCTCCTTCAATCGGCCTCTGCCTTTCAGCTTGAAGATTTCAGCAGGTCTTTCAGACATCAGTCTAACAACATCTGCTAACAATAGTCTTCCGCGTTTGACTTCGGTGAGCAGCAGTGGAAGCGTGGTCTCTAAACCAGGTATGCCGACCTTGACGTTCCAGATGGTTTTCGATTTCTTCTCTTCTAGAGCGTGTGGCGCATGGTCTGAAGCCAGAATGTCGATACAACCATTCTTAATGCCGTTCCAAAGTGCAACCATGTGATTTTTTTCTCTGACTGGCGGCATGGTTACGGCTGATGTTCCTATTCTTCTGAGGTCATCTGCAGACAAGCACAGATTATGAGGCGTCGTTTCGCAAGTTATGGTTGCCATCGAGTTTTTCTCTTGGCATATCGTTTTCAAGCCGTTTTCAGTGCTCACATGGCAAAAGTGTACATGCGCATCGGTTTTTTCGGCAACGCCCAATATGCGTTTGATCGCCTGCACCTCAACGTTTTCTGAGTGTGCTTCAAGATAGGCATCAATGTCGTTGCGCCCGGCTCTTTTGAGTCCCTCTATTGCAGTATGTAGAGCTTTTTTGTCCTCAGGGTGGACGGCCACTATCGCCCCCAGTTTCCTGATGTCCTCAAATGCCTCTAAAAGTGCTGCATCGTCATCGATGTTTAGGCCGCCGACTTGTTCGGTCATGTAGAGTTTGAACCCGATTGCACCTGCTTCCAGGATCTTCTCCATTTCGTTCAATTCATTTGGAAATTCTGAGTAGAAACCCACGTTGACCAGGATTTTTCTTTCAGCAATTGTCATCCGTCGCCTCAGAGTTTCGGCGCTCATGGTGACCGGGTCGTTGTTCGGCATGTCTAGAACTGTTGTGAAGCCGCCTGCGGCAGCAGCCGCCGTGCCGCTGTAAAAGTCTTCCTTGTGGGCCTTTCCCTCGTCTCTCAGATGTACGTGGGCGTCTATCAAGCCTGGGAGGACGAGGAGGTTGTTCAGGCTTTTCTTAGCCGCAGCCTTAGGCATCTTGGTCTCATTACCTATTTTGAGAATCTTTCCTTGATCAAATGCGAGGCTGCAATCAATTATCTCATTTTTCAAGTACGCTTTTGCACACGTCAGGACTAGGTCAACGGTCAAGTGCTTCGCTCTCTCGACATTTTAATAACGGAGTTTGGAATGTTAAAAGTTTGCCATCGCGGCGTCAGGGCGTTGAGTCACTAGGGCGTGCTTTTGGATCAAGTTCCATTTCTATCGCGATTTCGTTCTCTTCTGCAGTTGGCACACGTATTTTTTTACGGCATGTTATTCGATTACTTTGAAGAAGTCTCTTTCAGTTATTATTCCGACGAGTTTGCCTTCTTTGACAACGGGAACAGCGCCTATATCCTTGTCTCGCATTATTTTTGCGGCCTGACCGATGTCTGCGTTCGGCTCAATTGTTGATACCTCTTTTGAGGCTATTCCGAGTGCGGGCGTGTTCAAGACCTGTATGATTGTTCCGGACTGCAGGTGTTTGAATACTTCTCCTGAACCGAAGAATCTTATTACGTCCATGGTTGTGATTATGCCTGCCAGTTTACCGCCGGAAATTATTGGCAGTCTCCTGAATCCCCGAGTGGCCATTGACTGTTCAGCCTCGAAGATGGTTGTCCTAGCCAATGCGGTGACTACATTTTCTGACATTAGTTGTGCAACGGTTACGCCGCTCAGCATGTCGGCAAACAATATGGCGATGTCACGCTCCGTGATTATGGCCCTGACGTGATTATGCTCATCGACCACTGGCAACCCGCCCAGGTTCGTGCTCGTCATCAACCGTATCGCATCACTAATCTTTGCCGTGCTGCTTATTGACACGACTTTCTTGGTCATAATAATTCGTATCGGCTCGTTTATGGCTTTGAAAATGTTGCCGCCAAATTTCCGGCGTATTATCTCAAACTTGTTTCCACCGCCAAGATAATCAATTATGTCCGTTGCAGTCACGATTCCTTCCAGCGCCTTGGTTCCAGCGTTGGTCAATGGTATTCTGCGGAAACCTTCCTTTGTCATCATCTGAATCGCATCATAGATAGGCGTCGTCGGCGCCATCGTGACGACCGCGGTCTTTGCGATGCTTATGATTTCGCCTTCATGCTTCTTCGAAGGGTGAACTCTCAAGTTCAGATTGCCCTTTCCTCTCAGCGTCCTTCTAAAACTCTCTCTACTCAACGTCTTCCCTCATTTAACGAGCATTCTGACAACGTCTTCTCGATCGACTATACCAACCAGTTTGCCATTCTCATCTTTCACAGGAACTCTTCCAACATCCTTTGAAACCATCACCTTGGCAACTTGAATCATCTTTGTCGAGGGTTCTACGGCAGTTACTCCTGTTTTCATGATTGAAGAGATTTTGGAGGAGGCTTGAAAACGTCCCTTCTGAGCCTCAAAAGTCGGCAAAACTGAGCCACTTTCAAGAAGGTCCTTCTGGGTAACCATTCCCACGAGTTTACCGTCCTTCACAACAGGCAGGCCGGACAAGCGTTTCTGCTGCATCAGACGCCAAATACTGCCAACCTCATCTTCACAAGAACAAGCCACAACATTCTTGGTCATCGATTCAGAAACATCCTTAATGAGCCTTTCTGGGTTTGTCCTGATTAGGGGTTCAATGAAGTTTTCCAGACCGACGACCCCCTTGTAGGTCTTGTCCCCTGATGAAGCTACGACTGGAGCATACCATACATCCGCTCTGAGCATAGTCTTCATGGTGGCCGCGGCATCATCATCAACCGTTGCAACGTGCCTTGCAGGCGTCATTATGCCTTTGACCCGCATCGGAGAAACGGACGAGGAGATAGTCATCACGTCGCGGCGAGAAACCTTGCCTAGAAGCTTCTTGTGTGCATCTACGACTGGAAGAATCCTAAGGGACAAGTCTCTTATCATTGCACGGGCTTTGGTGGCAAGTTCATCTTCGTAGATAGAAGGGTGCCTTTCGTTCATGATCTCCTTGATGAGCAAACGTCTTTTACTCCTCGCTTTCTTCTTCAAGCTCGACTCTGCAGTCTTCACAGTGGAATTCGCCATTACTCTGCTTCAGGTCGTCTGACCAGACTCCACAGTGATCGCAGTACCCAGCGAGTGGCGCAGGCTCTTCTGTTTCTTCAGCAGTCCTGCTTTCGTTTTCGATGCGTGCACGTTCTTGAATAATTTCAATTAGTTCGGGCATGACCGCCAATATGTCTTTGCTTGAGAGCAATCCGGTAATCTGCCCCTTGTAAATCACTCCTAGCCTTCTGACGTTCAGTCGGCTCATTCTTCTGGCTGCGTCGCTGATTGTCTCATCTGGTTCTATCGTGATCAGAGGCGAGGTCATGACGTCGTTGGCTTTGAGAGAATCAGGCTTAGCATTTTTGGCCAGTACCCTCACGACGAGGTCTCTTTCCGTTATTATCCCGAGGGGTTTTCCCTCCTTGTTCGCGACGATTATGCAACCCAAGTCATCCTTGTCCATCAGATTTGCAACAAGGTTTGCAGGCGCATCCTCTTCGATGGTTACCACTGGGCTGCTCATAACGTCCTTGACCAGCATCTTGGATCTCAGTCCGATTTCAGCCACAGTCTCAGCCAGCATAGATCATTTATGCCATGAACTTCACTCTTTCAGAATAGGCATCCCCAATTTAAAACTTGCTCACAGAAAGGATTCTTTTACTACCGATCTTCTAATGGTGCCAACTGCGAAGCTGCAAAGCATAATGCATCGTTGAAGTTTTTCAGGAAACCTATTGAAAAACGGGTTTCACCAGAAGTTTTGCTGTGGTTTTGCATGGGAACAGGTATATAAAGAGGACACTGCAATTACCTGTTGTTCGAAAAGTTGAGAGGTATTGGAAGATTGCCATTTAAGCGCAAGAGTCGGGGAAGGGCCAAAGGCGGTAAGGGCAGCAGTTCTGTTGTTCAGTGTGCTGGTTGTGGGGGGCTTGTTCCTCGTGACAAGGCCAAGCGGTCTACTCGCAGGATTTCTCTCGTTGACTTTGCCTTGGCGAAGGAGCTTCGCCAGAAGGGCACCTACATAGCCTCCTCTTCAGACACGAGGTTTTACTGCGTTTCCTGTGCTGTGCATCGCGGGATTGTAAAAGTTAGAGCCGAGAAAGAGCGTCATATGCGCATACGCCCCAGAAGATTTTAGATCTCAGTTAGTTTCCTTTTTCTTTAATTTTCCGTAGGCATAGAGGCCTCTCTGCGCGACGGTCAGATTCGTAAGTATCGCGAGCAAGATTACGGCTGCGTTGATCACGGTCTCAGGTTGCCAAAAGATGGCTATCAAGCTTGCCAGGACGAGTATGACCATGCGTTCAGCCCTCTCAGCCATTCCGACAGATTCCATCCTCACGTCGGCCGCTTCGGCTCTGGCCCTGCTGTAGCTCACGAGCAGCGAGCCAGTTAGAGCCACTAGTCCAGGGAGAAGCCAACATAGTCCGCTTATGATTATCGCGACGTAGATTGCAGCGTCTGCGTATCGATCGAGCAGCGAGTCCAAGAAGCCACCGAATGCCGTTGTCTGCTGGTAAAGCCGGGCTACGATTCCATCTAGGGCATCACAGAAACCAGACAGCAGGAGCAAGAGGATCGCGATTGGGAGGTAGAATGAACCGGCTTGCCACCTCACGTAGGCCAACGCTGCTAACAGGGCAAAGACTATGCCTAAGCCGCTTATCCTGTTCGGCGTCAAACCTATACGGTGGGCTGCCCTTGCTTCCGTCTTAAGTCTTTCTTGAACCTTTTGCTTGAGCTTGGTGAGCATTGCAGTTTCTCCTGCGATTCTTTTTTAAGTCAAGGAATATGTTAAGGCTACTATTGACGGTTTAAAGGTGTTTAGAATGATCAGCATTACAAGCTTGAAAGTTGATGGAAAAAGCTGTCTGGGACTTCGCGTGGACTTGCCTGAAATTGCAACGCCGTTGCTTCTGATAACCGCTGAGAAAGGCCTTGTCATGTGCGGATTTCTGAATGTTGAAGCGGCAGAGAAAACCGGCGCTACTGCAGTCATGGTCAGCGGAGTCAAAACATTCGACGACGTGCTGAACGCCCCCGTAAAGGCTACTACATCAAAAGCCAAAAGCCTCGGCGTTCACGAGGGAATGAATGGCGCAGACGCTTTGAAACTCATGTTTTGAGACCTCTTCTAATCTTAGTCAGTCACAAGAGCAAAAAGGATGCCGCCGCATCTAGGAGCTTTTCAAGTTACGGCGTTGGTCCACGTTAGGTTTCAAACGCAAGGGCAAGAGAGATTGTGACAGGGAAGGAAACCGTAATGGAGGATCCAGTCCTTGTCTGGTGAGAATCTTGATCATGTTGCTACGGAAATTTCGGTTTGCACGCTTTGTCCACTTTGGAAGAGCCGCAAAAATGCTGTTACAGGTGAGGGTAATCCAAAGGCCAGAATCATGCTCATCGGTGAAGCTCCTGGCTTTTCAGAGGATGTTCAAGGAAGGCCTTTCGTCGGTGCAGCGGGTAAGTTCCTTGAGACCCTACTATCTGAAAATGGTCTATCGAGAGGAGACGTCTTCATCTGCAATATCGTTAAGTGTAGGCCGCCTGGAAATCGGGGTCCTAAGCCCTTGGAAGTTGAAACTTGCACACCCTACTTGGAAAGGCAGATACAAATCATTAGGCCTGAATTTGTGGTCACTCTTGGAAGCTGTTCCACGGCTTACGTTTTCTCAAGAGCCGGCTTACCTTTCGCTGGTATAACGGCGGTTCACGGCAAAGCTCGCCAAGCAGTTTTGCATGATGTGGAAATAACGATTTTTCCGACGTTTCATCCAGCCGCAGCCCTTTACAGCGCAAAATACAAGGAACAAATAACCGTAGATTTCAAGGCTCTGAAGAAGAAATTGGAGGACGCACGCTTTTAAGCGCTTATCTTCGGAGGAGGTCTTACTCGTCTTCCAAGCTTTATTCGAAGCGCAATGCGATAGAGCTTTCTCAAGGACTTGACGAGTTGCTCAATGCTTGTTAGACTGGAATAGATCAGCGGCACCTGATCATATTCTGCCAGTTTTATCGAGTGTTCATCCGGTTTTGCACCGTGGAAAACAACGACGCGAGGTTTCAGGTTGCTCACTCGCACGAGCATCATGGGAAGGTTTCCGTCTTCCACGTTTGTGAAGATCAGTGCGCGGTCGGTTGTCGCGCCGAAGAGCTGAGAATACTCCAAGCCTGAGAGTGTTTCAACGGCTTTTCTGCTGTCTACCACTGTATAGCCCAGGACTTCCTTGACGAATCTCCCGGACGTGGATACTACTTCGCCTTTGATGGCCTTGCATAAGTATTCTACGCGCACGGGGATTGGAAACTCGCGAAGGTCGATTATCGCCATGCTTGGCGAGCTTGTGAGCTTTGCGAACTCCTTGATGAATCTGCTGCCATGCTCCTCGTCAATCTTCAGCAGCGCCCAGACAAAGCGTCTGACGAACTTGGTTCCAGGGCTCTTGCGCCTTTCACTTTCGTAATCGCTGATCACTGATGGGGAGACAACCATTCTTTCAGACAGGGTCATCTGTGAAACTGCGAAGAGTTCTCGCCACTTGCGCATTGTGGCCCCAGGCTTGTTTGACAGTATTATCTCGCCAGCGATTCTTCTACCGAGAACTTCGCGGACGCTCGGAGACACAGACATCGGTGCTCTTTCCTTTCAACCCGACAACTTGCCCCTAAAGAACTGGTGGAATATAAAAACTTATACGAGCCCATTGGGCTCTTTAGGAATCTATCCCCGTCAGATGGAGAATCCGTCATTAAGAAACCTGGTCAGGCTTTGTCAGCCGAGGAATATCATGAAAATTCCGGCGACTACGAACACAGAACCCAGAACGTTTCTTGCCGTGACTTTTTCATGGAGCAAAGCGATGGCTGTCAAAGTTGAAAAAAGGGGGGTTGTCGAGGAGATTGGCACTGCCTGTGATTCTGGGATGCCTACGAAGCTGTAGGCAAGTAAGAACCATCCTAATCCGAGCGCCAAGAGTCCTCCGATGATCAGGGTAACGAGGGTTCCCTTTTTCATCTTCAGGAAATCACGTTGTCTGTCGATCACCGGTGACAGGGTCAACAGAAGAGCTCCTATCGTAGCGGTTCGTATAGTATTGATGACTAGGGCATCGTTCAGGCGGGGAGTTTCTTTTATGGCCAAGCCCATCATTGCTATGCTTATAGACCATAAGACTGCAGTTGCCAGAGCCGCTGATAGACCTTTGAGTAGAAACCTGTTTTTTTCCTCGCTATCGCCGTTTTCTTTTCCATAGGTCAAGAACCAAATGCCTAGGACGATGATCAAGGCTCCCAGAATTAGATATACTGTGAGCTTCTCATGTATGAGGAAAGTCGCCCAAAGAAGATTGAACAGCGGATACGTGCAGGTTATGGGAACCGCGCGGGACACACCCATCAGTTTTATGCTCACCATGTACAGCGTATCACCCAGGCCTAGCCCGATTATGCCACTGACCCCTGCAATGACAGCCACGTCGAGCCTAAGGTTTCCTAAGCCAACAGACCCTGCGACAACGATTAGAAGGATTAGTAGAACTGCGCTGGTACATGACAATCGTACGATGTTTGCTGAAATTGGCTTTGTCTGCTGCAGGGCTCTTCCGTAAAGCATGGCTGATACTGTCCAGCTGAGGGCGGCGCCGAGAGCTGCAAGTTCCCCGATCACACTTTCACGCAGGATTATTCGAGCAGCCTTGTTTAAAGCTGTTAAATATCTAACGCCTGAATAGCATAAAATGACGCTGAAAAAACATGCAGATCAACATACACTGAAGTCCAGAGGTTGTTAGGAAATTCCCAGAGTTGCACGTCTGCATTGGAGAAATCCATAATGTTCGCAATGAAAAGGCAAACGACCAAATTCGGAGACTCGGCAGGGCGGTGTATGAGGAAGTCACGGCCAAATACGGTGTTGAAACGCTGAAGGATGAGCGGACGGTAGGGCTTACTGAGACTTTTACTGGAAGCTTGACGTGGATCCGACGAAGACCCGGCCCTCAGGCGAAGCCCTGCTGAGAAGAGTCCTGCACGGAGACGAGCTACCGCGAATATCCACTGTGGTGGACGCGTACAATTTGGCCTCGATGAAGACCATAATCCCGATAAGCGGATTCGACGCAGACCTCGTAGATCAGCCTTTTCACGTTAGGTTCGCAGGGGACGGCGAGGTTTTCTCGGGGATAGGCATGACCAAACCTATGCCATTGAAGAATAATGCACTTGTGTTGACGGATGAAAGACAGATCCTGTGCATCTACCCGTACCGTGATTCTGACCGCTCGAAGATTACACTGCAGACACGTAACGTCCTAATCACCGCGTATGGTTCTCCAGGAATAACTGAGAATCAGCTAAGAAACGCAGTTGAGACGACGCTCTCACACATCAAGCAGACTTCGCATGGAGAAACCACTTTGGTGAAAACCTTTTCCACCACAAGGGACGAAACTTCTTGAGTGGGAGCTTCTGAAGCAGCTAAGATAAAGAATCGAGTATGCGAAGAAACGGCGTCGACGCGAGGTTTAACGGACGAGAGAGATGTGAAGGCAATTCTGAGGTTCACGAAAGTGAACGTTGAAATCGTGAAGAAACAAGCTAAGAAAAATAGTACTTTGCCGATATTCAAATCGATAATAACAGGAAAAGCACAGGCATTTCGATTTGTGATAAACAGCATTCTTCTTAACATCCACCGAAACTCTCGAAATTGACTCATACCTCAAAAGGGTTTTTGGGGCTGAAAGATTATTAGAGCTCAGCCATCTAAGAAAGGGCTAGAGGTGATGTCATGCCAGTGGTAATCGTTGAGATGTGGCAAGGAAGAACAGAGGAGCAGAAGTCAAAGCTCATCAAAGGTATCGCAAAGGCATTTGAGGATATCGGCGTTCCGGCTGACCGGTTGCACATCATAATTCATGACGTGCCAAAATGCAACTGGGGCACATGCGGGGAACCAGCATCCAAAACAAACCCATAACAGGCAGAACAACGCTTAACCGCGAAAGGATTCGCATGCTTAAATCAGAGGCTGGAAGGACGGAGAAAAGGTTTTTAGCTCAACGCGATAGTAGAGACCGGTGTTCCAACGTGGCATTCCGTCTCAAAATGGAACAAACATCGAAAAAAACTGGATCTAACATTGTTTTGGCCTTGGACTTTCCTTTTGAAAAGCCTGAAAACCGTTCAAGCCTCTTCGCCAAGGCAAATAGAGTCTTGGATGCAGTTCACACGCACCTTTGCGCCGTGAAGTTCAATCATCACTTGGTCCTTCCGCTAGGCGTGTTTGACGGTGTCAAAAAACTCGTCGAGAAAGCTCATGAAGACGGGTTGATGACAATTATGGACTGTAAGGCAAACGACATAGGCTCCACTAACCAGGTCATAGCTGAATACTATTACGATGCTGGATTTGACGCCTTGATTGCAAACCCATTCATCGGATGGGAAGAAGGGTTGAAACCGGTTTTCGAAGTTGCTCGCAAAGAGCAGCGCGGCGTGATCCTGCTCGTCTACATGAGCCACAAGGCGGCGTACGAAGGCTACGGACAAACAATCATAGACGCCCAAACGGGCAAGCAACTGCCTCAGTATGTTTCATTTGCCGAAAAAGCCCTCAGACTGGACGCTGACGGAGTCGTCGTAGGTGCAACATACCCAGAGAAAATAAAAGAGGTCCACGAGATGCTAGGGGACAAGATTCCTATATATTCGCCTGGAATAGGCGCCCAGGGCGGAACAGTTCAGAAGGCCCTGGAGGCTGGGACCCGCTACCTCATTGTTGGGCGAGAAATAACGCTCTCGGAAAATCCAGCATATGCAGCAAAGAAAATCCGAGACCTAGCCAAACCTGCTGAACAATGCCGCAAAGGCATATGCTTCTAACTTCTAGCGTGCGCGTTCTCGTTTTTGAGCAAGTATCACATAACCTTTGACCCAATTCCCATGATAGTAGCTTGTGAAAACGTCTTTTTCGAAACTGATTATGTTGAGACCTTTCAAGAGAACGCAAATCTCTTGACGAGTGAAGTGATGGCCAAAATGAAGAATCCTGCCTGTTTCGTCTCTCACTGTGACTGTGCCCCGTTCACCCGTGATTCTGACGTCGTCTCTGTATCTCTTCCTATAGACCGGGTTTTCCCAAGTTCGCCCGAATTCCTCGACGAAGACGTGACCAAATGGTTTAAGGATCCTATAGGCTTCATTCATTATCCTTAGTCTTCCGTTTTTAGGAACCAGAGTGAGGACACCCAGCATAGTGACCACGTCAAAAGAACGGTCTGGAAAGCACAGGTTTCGGGCGTCGTTGACAACAAAGCTTATTCCTCGACGGATTTTCTGCTTTTTCAATTCTTCTAAAGCTAGTTTGACTTGTATTCGATCCAGGTCGACACCGATAACGTCAAGACCATTCTCATGCAAGAAGAAACAGGCTCTTCCATAGCCGCAGCCGATTTCCAAGACGGATTTTGTGGATTTACGGTTGATAAAACTGGTGAGTGTTGCAGGGAAAGGAATGGTGTAAGGCTTCCTTTCACCGCAAGCTTTCATCTTCCGCGTCTTTCCCAAAGCTCTTTCTTCAACAGGTCTCTGACTGAAGACCTTATCGCAGAGCTTCGACTCGGATACATATTGGCTCTCACGAGCTCATCTAAACCTTCCAAATAAGCTTCAGGCAACAAGACTGTAACAAGCTTCACTTACACGTTCCCCTCGACATATCAGGCATATAATATGCTCCAAATATAAAATTTAACCCTCTCTTCGCACGATTTTCAAAACAGATTTTAACTCATGCCCCAATTCTCTTCTTCTATGCGGTTGCCAGTACAAGTTGAAGGCATAATCTTTCGAAGAAATGGCGGCGTACTAGAATATCTACTCCTGAAAAGACTTCCTGAGAGAAATGGCTTCTGGCAACCCGTAACGGGCGGCATGGAAGAAGGAGAGACCCGGGAGGAAGCCTTGCGCAGAGAGATAAGATAGGAAACAGGAGTAAAGAATATAATTGCATTGATAGAAGGTCTTTACTATTTTGAATTTTCAGACCCTAACCCGAATCAAGAATACGTCTACGGCGTAGAAGTCTCTCCTTCGGAAGAGATTGCCCTTGACGGAAAAGAACACAGCGAATGCAGATGGTGCAGTTACAAGGAAGCTCTGCGATCGCTGAACTGGAAAGAGAATAAAGTAGCTTTGAGAAGGTTAAACAGAACCCTAACTAGACTGCCGCTCAGCTATCTTGGACCTCAGAACGCGAATAAGAGGCTCATGTCGACTGGAAAGAAAACCGAGGGGGCAGGTCATCTATTCGCGGTTTTCACTGTCAATAGATTCGAGTCAGTCTTAAGCATGGCTGCAATCTGATTGGCGCGCTAGCTGACACAAAGTACTAATAGGCTTGTCGCGGTAAACGTAATCATATTCTTCAACTGTGAGCTGTCATGTTTCGAGTCAGGGTGAACAAGATCGAGTCAATTCAGGACCCAGATGGCAACCTTGGAAAACGCATAGAACTGCTTGAGGACAGGGATATTCCCCGTTTTGCCATGAGGCCGCAATCAGAGGAGGGCCAGGTTGTACAGGATGTTCTACAAGCGCTACAGCAGCAGATGCCCATGTTTGCGCCCCGGGCACAGCTAGCAATTCCGAAGATCATCCTATTCTTGACTGAACAAGAGTATGAGAACCTCGGCATAGAATTCGACGTGAACCAAGTCTACGATATAACGCTTGAACATCAAGCCATAAGATTCATGAAAAC
>JBGPBS010000010.1:0-30247 GCA_041481365.1 Bathyarchaeia archaeon | reverse complement strand
TGCCGGATTTTCTTGAGGAGTTCGCTTCATCAGTCGGCAATAAGAATGAGGCTATGAAAGAGAAGATCTTAAAGGGCAAGCCGAATCCGCGGCAGGACGCGTTTAGGAAGCATTTTGAACCTTTATGGATACCCCTGGAGAATACCAGAGACTATGTTTCAAACCTTGGCGACCTCAGCGTTACAGCCGTCGATTCGAGCTTGTATATGAACCCCTTGTCAACGGGAGGCATCTTCTACGTGATCAGATCTCTTGCCGTCTGCAGGGGCAAAGAGCAGAAAAGACTGGAGACGAACGTGTTCTTCACGAAATCCGGTCTTCTCGAAGCTCATTATTACATTGGTACTAAGATGGAGATGCTTGAATTTCAAACAGCCATCGATACCTTGAAGAACGGTTTCGAATGCAGCGTGATTCTGATTGACGGTTCACTCTACGGGAGAGCTATGCATGTTCCAGTCGAAACGAAAGTCGAGGAAGACCGAACTGCCGTCCTAGACTACTTCAAAACATATGCTGAATTACTTGACATCTGCAGAAAGAGGGGCATCCTCATAGCCGGAGTCAGCAAAGAAAGCAGAGCCACGTTCTACCGTGACTTTTTGCTCAAGCAGATATTCTATGAAGAACTCGAAAACGTCGACATTGAAGCGGGAGACAAGCAGAAGCTAAGAGACATCTTTCCAGAGATGTTGGAGAAAGAAAAGACTGCCCTCAGAAAGCTCGGGAGACTTAAGAAGAAGCACGGATCTAAACTCGGGACTATCGAGTTGATTTTGAATGAGCTGGCATCGTCTCGCCCAGACTATCAGTTAGTGATGAGCTTTGCTGGGAAAATCGGTTACACTCACCCGTTATTGCTGGGACCGTCGGAGTATGCAGCACGTAGAATACGTTCTCTTGTTTCTGACCCGAGAAAGTTTGTTGTGAGCAATTTTCCAATTGCAATAAAAGAGAAAGGAAAGGAATTCGTCGACTGGGCCTGCAACGTAATTTCTGACATTCCGAGTTTTCCAAGTTTTGTCTCTTTGTATCTTCTGTTGGACGTTCGAGACTCGCCGATACGAATTGATGTGCCTTGTTGGGAACAATCGCTTTCAAAGACTGGTTGGCCTAAGCCGATCGATGTGGATCTTCAAGCTTTGTTGAGGGTCATGATTAATGGCTATTGTGGCCTTGACGCGTATAATTTGTGGCTCAGGAATGTTGATGGAAAGGTTAAGTTGAAGAGGCGTGTAGTGGATGATTTGTACTTTCCGTATATGGAGAAGCTGTTTGGGAGTAAGATAATCAGGGGGAGGAGTTATAGGCGTGTCAGGTTCCCTTAAGCAAGTCGGCGTCATAGTCGGTGAAGCCAGCTCCAACGAGTTCTTTTTCTCGTCGAAGCCCGATGATATGCCGTCTCGATGGGAGTACCTGATGACCTATTCTGAAGAGGAAACAGATGGAGCGCTCACAAAGGTTCAGGTAATCGCGCAGATTGAAAGAATCATCTCTGCAAGCCAAGCTTTAACGAAAGAACTGGATTTCGACATCATCAAGAAGATCGTTGAATCCGGCTTAGCTGACAGTAAGGTTTGGGGAAAAGCTCGAATTTTGGGCTTCTTGACCGAAAACGGCGAACTGCAGCTCCCGAGGAAGGCGGTTATGCCTGGAAAACCCGTGTATATTGCGCCGACAGAGCTACTTGAGACGTTCTATTCGTACGGTCAGGCAGAAGCGATTCCGGTCGGCAGTTTGATCACTCGTGGTGATGTTCCTGTCGCTTTATCGATTAAGGGTTTCAGAAGGCATCTCGCACTCATCGCACAGACTGGTTCCGGGAAAACGTATCTTGCAGGCATACTTGCTGATGAGCTGCTAGCAAAAGGCGGCACGCTGGTTATGCTGGACCCGCATGCGGATTACGTGTTTCTCGGACGAGATATTGATGGCAAAAGATACGAGCTTTCTGACAGAATAACCGTGTTCAGGAACCCTTCGAGCACGGGAAGATATTCCTCTGAAGAGGTTGGGAGAGTTGAGCCTTACGAGATTTGTTTCTCAGACCTAGATCTTGATGAAATCCGTTTGATCGCAGGGATAGGCAAAAGCCACGTTAATATCTTGAGCGGTGTGGAACAAGCAATTGCGTATCTGAAGGCTGAGAAAACGGTTTTCCAGCCTGAGGATTTGCTGGAAAGGTTGAAGGGTGCCGAGGGTTGGAAAGATCAAGGCGTGACTTCAAGCATAATTGCCGGTGCTAAGTCGGCTCAGAAATACATAAAGCGACTAGTTAGGATGAAGGTTTTCACCAGTGCAGCAACGAACATCGATAGGATGTTGAGGCCTAAGCATCTTTCCGTTGTGGATCTTTCAGGGCTGAATGAAGAAACTTCAGACTACATCGCTTACAAGATCTTGTCTGACATCTACGACAAGGCTTCGAGCGGCGAGTTTGAGTATCCCATTTTCATCTTCGTTGAAGAAGCTCACCGTTTCATTCCCTTTGAGGGCCACACCGAATCAAGCTCGGTCATAAAGAAGATTGCCGCCGAAGGTCGCAAATTCGGCGTGTTTCTGATCGTGATTACTCAGCGACCTTCGAAGATTCACCCTGATGCTCTGAGCCAGTGTAACAGTCAGATTATCATGAGGATATCCAACCCTGAAGATCAACAAGCCATTGCCAGAAGTTCTGAGCGCCTTGGGCAGACTCTGCTTGAGGATCTGCCCGGGCTCAACACGGGTGAAGCGGTAATCGTTGGTGAAATGACTAGAGCCCCCGTGATGGTAAGAGTGAAGAAGCGTAGGACGCGGGAAGGCGGCAGCGACATAGACATAGTCGGCAAGATGAAGATGGCCATCGAGAAGGCGAAAGAGGATGCGCCGGACAAAGAGAGCCAACGATTGAGAGATGATTTGAAAGGGTTTCTAGGCTCGGAGGAGAAGCGGTAGCATGGTTAGAATCGCCCACTTGGCAGACACTCATCTTGGGTATAAGCAGTATAATTTGGATGAAAGGGAGAAGGACATTTATGATTCGCTGGAAGAGATCGGCGACAAGATTCTGGAAGAGCATGCGGACATTGTTATTCACAGTGGAGACCTTTTCGATTCGCCCAGGCCTACTCCGCAAGCCTATTGTGCATTTAAGGGGTTTTTGAAGAAGCTGGACGGGAAAGCCAGGATTTTTGCTGTGTTAGGCGATCATGATAGGCCTAAGAGTCGTGGTTTGCCGCCGCATGTGCTTTTTGAGGATCAAATGCAGATTCTCGGCGTCAACGCGAACGCTGAACATCAGTGTGTGAAGGTTGGAGGTCAAGATGTGTTGGTTGCTGGTCTGTCGAATCTGAGCCGTGCTTATCATGTGGTGCTTGTGGAGGAGTTGAAGAAGCTTGGATCCCTTCGGTTGGATGGCAAACGTGGTGTTCTTGTTTTGCATGAGGGTGTTGACAGGTTTTTGCCGTTTGAGGGTGCGTTTGAACTCGGCTTAGATGAGGTGCCGAAGAATTTTGATTATGTTGCCATGGGGCATCTCCATACGCGGATTAAGGCTTCGTTTGGTGATGGTGAACTAGCTTATCCTGGTTCTTCCGAGATTATCAGGAAAGATGAAATTGGCAGTTGGAAGAAGCTTGGTAAAGGATTCTTCATCGTGGACCTTTTGGGCGACGATGTTGACGTTAGAGACGTTAACCTTGAATGTATTAGGCCGCAAATCGAGGTAAAATTGCGTTATGCGCATTTTGAGAAGGAACTTGCGGATTTGGCTAAGCAGGTTGAGAATATGGAGAGGCTGCCGATTGTGCACGTATGCGTTGAGGGAAAGGGCGTCGATAGGCAATGTGTTCATCAGGCCTTGACTGATGCTTTAGCTGGTAGGACTCTGACGTTTAGGCAAGAGGTTGTCGAAGAGGCCGAGTTGAGGCTTCCTGAGTTGAAGCCTGGTTCTTTCTATGTGAATCAGGTTATTCAGGACTATTTCAAGGACGAAACCGTAGCTGGCCTTGCGACTGAGATGTTCAAGCATCTGAGGTATGGAGACACCGAGGAGGCCAAGAAGGTTGCTGATGAGTATTTTCAAAAAGTGACGAAGGCATGATTCTTAACAGGGTCAGACTTGAGAATTTCATTTCGCACAAGACCACAGTTATTGACTTAGGTTACGGCATCAACGTGGTCGTAGGGCCCAATGGCGCAGGTAAAACTTCGATTCTGGACGCGATAAGCTTCGCGTTGTTTAATGATTATGGTAATCGGGGGAAGAAGGAGAATCTCATTAACTCCAGAGAAAACAAATGCAGAGTTGGAGTGGCCTTCACCGAGGCCGGGATCGGTTATGATGTTGAATGGTCGATGGAGCGGAAAGGTTCGGCTCATGGCAGTCTGTTTCGAGTAGAAGGTGAGAAGAGAATTCTCTTAGCCAGAGACGGAGAGCGCTCCGTGGTCCCTGAGATTCAGAAGGTTCTGGGCATTGACAAGAACATGTTTTTGCAGTCGGTCTACGTACGCCAGGGCGAGATTGAGAAGCTCGTCACAGCCAGACCCGCTGAGAGAAAGGAGCTCATTTCAAGATTACTTGGTGTCGAGGATCTTGAGACAGCTTGGGAGAGCATAAAAACCGTTATCCAGGTGCACCGTGACCGGCAGATCGGGCTTGAGACTGAACTGAGTCGCAAATCAGCTATTGAAAACGAGAGAAAGGAGCATGAAGTCAAATCGAAGGAACTGGAAAGATCCCTTGTTCTGAAAAGGAAAGAATTGACTGGAATCGAATCTGAGCTAGAATACCTGAAAACCGGCTTAGATGATCTGGAGGACAAAAAGAAGGAATTTGACATGCTTGACAAGCAGAGAGGGATCTTTGAAGGAAACATTGCAAATCTGAAGAAGGCTCTGAAGAGAGAGGAAGATGAGCGGGTCAAGGCAGTTGCGGCAGAGGAAATAGTGAAAAAACTCGAAGCAGACGTTGCTAAACTGCCATTCTTGGATGAGTATGTGCGATGTCTTGCAGAGAAAGAAAAACAAGAGTTGATGCAGCACGCACTCGAAGAGAAGCTGAACGAAATAGGAAGGCTAAAGGGAATTCTTGAAGAGAACACAAAGAATTACGAGCTTTTCATCGAGAAAGACAAGCTTCTAGTCGAAGAAACCAGGGAACGCAGGAAGTACGAAGGCGCTGATGCAGCTCTGGCAAAAACAAGAAAAACGCTTGTCGAGTGCGAGAAGGAAGAGAAAAAGAAGAGCGCAGACTTGTTGAAAGAATTGGAAAAGTGCTCGAAAGCTCTTGATGAGAAGGTCGACGTTGACAATATTGTGACAGTTCTTGAAAGGAAAAGGAAAGAATTTCAAGAGGCAGCGGACCTGCTAAACGTAAGAATCGACACTAACACGCGGACCATTAGTGTTCTGGAGCAGCGCATCAAGGAATTGGATGAAAACCTGTCTGAATTCTCCAGCGCGACTGAAACGAAAGCCTGCCCCACATGTGAGACCGTGCTATCGCCTGAACGTCTGACACAGTTGGCGAGCAAATTCTCTCTGGAGAAAGGTCAAGCGGAGGCCAAACTGGCTGGATTGCAGACTGATTTGAAGGAAGCAAGCTCGCAGAGAAAACAGGTCGATCAGAAAACTAGGAAAGCAGACGCCATTGATAGCGAGAGGTTTAAGAATCTCACTGTTGAGTTGACCGAAGCGAGAAACAACGTGGCGCGCCAGAGGGCTGAAGTTGAAGATTTTGGGTGGAAGGCTGAAGCCCTGAGGAAGTTGGATGAAGAGCTGGAGCGGCTTGAAGGTGAAAAACATGCGGTTGAAGAAGCTTCTAAGGAGTTTGATTCTGCAAAACGTCAATTGGATAAGCTGCCTTCTCATGAAGAAATTGAGGCTGAACTGAAGCCTGTTGCAGCAACCCTAGCTGATGTCACTGAGCGTCTTGACGGATCTTTGGAAAAGCTTGGGTACGAACCGAGAGAACCTCAAAAAGAACTCCGAGAAGCCCAAAAGAAGAAAGAGGAGTACGATCGGAATGTGCCGATGGCGAAGAGGAAGACAGAATACGAGTCAAGCGTGGCGGCGACAACTAGGGAATTGTCCGATTGCAGAGGGAAAGATTCCGAAGCTGTTCGTGCTATTGAAGAGCTTGGCTACGATGAAAAAAAGCATGAAAAGAAGCAAGAGGAGTATGATTCTAAGAGCAAAGCTAGAACTGACCTGGAGAAGGACATTGTCCGGGCAGAGCAAGCCAAAACGGGCGCCGACGATGAGGCTCGAAAGTGTGGAGAAGAGCTGAAGGTTCTTGAAGAGAAGGCTATAGAAAAGAAGATGGTGGATGGGTTCATTGGCGTTCTGAATAGCATTAGGAATGCTTATGGCAAAGATGGTATTCAGAAGATGATTCGGGCCAGAGCAAGGCCGCTGCTTGAAAAGTCAACCAGAGACCTGTTTGAACGATTCAATCTGGCCTACTCAGATATCAAAATTGACGATGATTACAATATCGGTGTGCTAGGGCCCAGCGGAGAACAGGACATAGACCAAATCAGCGGTGGAGAACGCGTTGCGCTGGCAATAGCGCTTAGACTAGCCATAGCGCAAGTCTTGTCAGGGAAGGTTGAGACCATAATTATGGATGAGCCTACAACACATTTGGATGAGGAGAGAAGGAAGGAGCTGGTGAACATTTTGAATTCGTTTTTCAGAGAAGGAGGGAGGATCATCCCGCAAATGCTGATAATAACTCATCACCGAGAGATAGAGGAAGTGGCAGATGTCGTGTACACGGTGAGCAAGAAAGAAGGATATTCAACCGCAGAATCACAGTCTTCCAGCAAGGCCTCGTAAGGGAGCAAGAATGCAGATCCCAACCTACCTGAGCACGTGGGGACTCCTCCCGCGGACTCCTCTTTTTTCCATTTGCAACTCTTTTGGCTGAGTCAAAGGCAGTTGGGCCTGGGACTCAAGGTTCTTTAAGCACTTTCAGCTCTGTCACTCCTTCGATTTTTTGATTGTTATGTTTTCTATGGCTCTTTCAAGTTCTAGGACAAGATTGCGGGCGTTTTCGGAGTCTTTTCTTACAGAGGCTTGATCAAGTTCTGTTTCCACACAGTACTGAATGTTTATTCTGGCCTGTTTCGAATTTACCGCCGTAAAACTTGGAGAAGAAAAGAACCTGCGTTGCCCACCATACCACAGGTGGACCAACTTCCACAGAAGGACCACTCAAATCAACCCACACAACCAATAACGTGCCATACACAATTCGAGGTCAATATGCTCAGACAAAAGAAAAAAAGGGTTGTGCAGTACTTCTTGCGAGGCTTCCAATAACACGAACGTGGGCGTATCGGAATTTCTATCCTTCTGAACTTCTGGGTAAGTAGACTTCCGTGTTCCAAGAGAATTGCTAGGGCGGAGGGCGTGGAAGTATTGCAGAACCGGTCTCAGTGATCAATTTGGCCATCAGCTTGAAGTATGACGCAATGGCTCCAATGATGATCACTATTTCTCCGACTATGATGATGACTACGCCTAGGATTACTCCTCCGAGATTCATGCCAGAAGTGTCGAAAGTCTGAGTGGTCGAGTCATACTTGATGTTCGCCGACGCCGTGATCGTTATCGCTCCTCCTGCAACTATCAGACCACCAATGATAGCCCAGACAATAATGAATACGATATATCTCACGCCGTATCCTAAAGCCTTACCCCAAGATATTCCAACCATTCTTTTCCCCGCGAACACTATCAAAGGACTCCGCTTATATGGTTAACGCAACGCAGAGCAGATTTCAAAAAACGCTCAAACCCTTCGCTTGCTGGGACGATTGTGCTCCATTCGGCTAACTCAGAAACGTAAGACGTGCCGCACGTGTGAATTTTAGGCATTAATGGACCATGATTGTCAACCCAGGCTCAAAAAACTGAATAATGATTAAGTAATCTTGTTGCCAATGTTGTTTTCTAAACATTATCACTAATAGCAATTTGTGTTTAATAACGCTTAAACTCTACTGCGCCTTAAAAGAACCAGAAAAACCGTGCACATGGAGGTGAACAAATGACCCTAGCTCAAAAACAAAGAATAATGCCCCTCGCAATGGCAACACTATGCACAGTAGTAGGTATAATGTCCTTGTTATTCGTCGTTTATTATGCGAACGCAATCAACAATCAAAACCAATCACGTAACCAAATAGCCACTCTCCAAACACAAAACGCTGATCTGCAAAACCAAATCGCAACCCGAGATTCTCAGATAGCATCACTCAACACCCAAGTATCATCCCTAAACACGCAACTGAACACTCTCACTACAGACAAACAAAACCTGCAAAACCAAGTAAACAGTCTGTCAGACACAGTAAACACACTCTCGCAACAAATAGCACAACTAGCAACGATGGAACAAAGTCCCAGCAGAGGCGGCGCCAGAGCGTACATGTGGTAGACATAGCACGAATCACTGCAGCAAGCCCAAACTCTAACAAGACAGCCCCTAAAGAGTGTAAGCTTGAACCGCTAACACTCTCGCCGATAGCGCTGGTTTTCTCATACGAACTCGTGAAAAGGCGCATCGACGCGCCTAACTCTTTCCCAAACAGGCTGTCCTTATTTGAGTCGGCCCTCCCTAGAACCTTATCGATACACGTGGGGAAATCTCGAATTTTGGGAACAGATTTCAAGCACTAACCGGGCTCTTTGTCTGCCAGACGATCGTATTCGCGTAAGAAGGACTCGCGCATCCTAGTCTTCCGTTCCTCGGGAAGGAAGCAGGAGTCAACACCGTTCAGGCTCAGCTCGAAAAGCTCAGGTAACCCAAAGCCGAGCATACGATGAAGCTGCAGATACTCATTGTTCATATCAGTCTCAAACATCGAAGGATCATCCGTGCTCACAGTCACGCTCAAACCTTTTTCAACGAACGCCTTAATCGGATGCCTTCCCAGCGAAGAAACCACCCCCGTTTTCACATTACTCACCGGACACATCTCAACTGTAATCCCTCGTTCGCGAAGATAACTCATCAGCTTGGAGTCCCCGCTCGCAGCAAGCCCATGCCCCACATGCTCAACACCGAGTTCACTCGCTGCATCCCATACGCTCTGGGATCCAGCAGCCTCCCCCGCATGCGCAACTAGGTGCAACCCCATTTCTCGAGCCCTTCGGTACACAGGTGCGAAAGGCGCAGGAGGATATCTCTCTTCGCTGCCACCTAAGTCGACTGAGACAACGTTATCATTCTTGCTCTCAATCCAGTCAAGGACATCCATGCCATTTTTGGGTCCATAGTTGCGGACAAGGTCGATTCGAATGTTGCATTCGATGCCGAAATCAATTCGCGCACGACTTATGCCCTTGTTGATAGCATCGATCATCCGGCCGTAGTCAAGGCCCCTCAAGACGTGGTCGGCCGGCGAGAAACTTGCCTCCACGTACCGGACGTTACAGCGAGCATCTGATTCAAGCATCTCGTAGGTAATGCGTTCGAACTGGCTTTCTAGAGTGATGCAATCGACGACTGTACTGTAGACCGAGATGAAATGTGGAAAATCACGGAACCGAAACAGGGTCCGAACATCATTCTTCGTTTTGGAAGGCCTCTCAACGTCACCCTGTTCGTTGAGCCAAAGCAACGTTTCAGGTCTCGTTGAACCCACAATGTGTACATGCTGCTCAACCTTCGGCAATGCTTTTATGATCTCCTCCAAGCCAGATTCTCACCGAAAACTAGGTGTGCTGCTAGCATATATGAGTGCAAGCCCTATTATCTCTCAGTCACACAATACTCTTATTTCAACGCACACTTGTAAAAGTAGGAGGAAGACCCAATGAAGAGGGAGAAGCAGATTACCCTTGCACCGGGAATAATCATAATGGTCGCAGTCGTAATTGCCGCTTACGCAGCCATTTCTGCAAAGCCCAGCACGTGGCAGATAGATGCCCGACTTTCAAACAGCGGAAACCAAGACACTACAGAATTCGTCATGAACAACACGTGGCGCATAGCATGGACAATCAACAAGCAGACTGACAACTTGTTCATCCTCGCTGTCTACATGAAGAACGACACTGGGTACTCCTTGGTCATAGACACCATCGAAAGTGACACAAACACCACACAGGGAATCCTATCTGTGCCCCACACAGGCACCTTCATCATCCGAGTAGTCGCGACAAACGAAACCGAATGGACACTGCTAATCGAATCCAAACCCGCCTAACACACACTGGCCTTGCTCCTCAAAAGCAGATCAATAGTTCCAAACAAATCCTCTACAACAAGAAATCTTCGCTTAGTTTACCTTTTGGAAACAGTTTTCTCGAGTTTTGATTCGCCGCAACTTTGGAAATTCTCTCCTTCTTTTGCGACTTCCATACTCACAATTTTCTTCCTAGCGAGCTTGTTGGAGATGCCATGGACCCATTTTGCCGGTCAAAAACCTTAACTTTTTGGTTCCGTCAATACTCAATTGAACCCGGGGAGAAAAAAGCTCGACTAAGGGGGTGAAACATTGGCGACCTTGACCGTAGAACTAGATTTAGAGCGAATGGAGAACATGAAGCAGGAAGTGTTACAGGTTATTCAGAAAATGATCGATGAATACGGAAACATATCTGTCATAGAATTAGAATTAGCGTTAATAGAAGGATTGGCGAAGGTAAGAGAACTGGGATTGAAAAAGACGGAAGAGAAAGATGAAGACGTGGTCTAGGAACTAGCTCGTGCTAGGCCTCTTCGGATCCGAAAACCTACGACGAAGACCGAAAACCGAAGAGGAGAGATCTGTTTTAGGCGGTGTCCGACCTCCTGAACCTCGCCAAGTTCATAAACCCACACCGCACGAAATACCATAGCTGAACGCCGAAGAACCGGGGGGGAGGGCCATCTATTCGCGCTTTTCACCGCCAATAGATACAGGTCGACCCATCCAATCCTCTGGGCCACACAAACGAAGAAAACAGTTAGCGTAACTGCACACAAACTCTCAACAAAGAGGCGAAGGGAAAAGCAACTTAAGCGCGAAACATGACAGTATTGTTCAACATTCGAGGCGTTCCGAACATGATTGACGAAGTCCTAAGCCTTGTTAAGAAGCACGAAGAATGGCGTGGAAAACAATGTCTCAACCTCATCCCATCCGAGAACATTATGAGCCCCGCCGCCAGGAAACTCCTCTCCTCAGAACTCGCACATCGCTACACGGCAAGAGACAAATTCTACATGGGAACACGATACACCGACGAAATCGAGCAACATGGCGAAAAACTAGCAAGAGAACTCTTCAAAGCCCAAACAGCAGACCTAAGACCGCTCAGCGGCCACATCGCAGACATGATCATCCTCGCAAACATGGCAAAACAGGGCGACACACTCATGTGCCTATCACCAGAAAACGGCGGATACCCAGGAATGTGGAAAGAAGGCCTCGCAGGACTCTTCAAACTCAAACTACACGCGTTTCCCTTCTCAAAGAAAGACTGGAACATAAAACTCGAAGAAGCAGAAGAAGCCATAAAACGCGTCAAGCCAAAAATCGTCATCTTCGGCGGAAGCCTCATCCTCTTCCCATACCCAGTCAACCACCTGGCCAAAGTCGCCAAAGAAAACGACGCCTTCATCGGCTTCGACGGCTCACACGTCCTCGGACTAATCGCAGGCGAACAATTCCAAGACCCGCTCAAAGAAGGCGCTTATGCGCTGTTCGGCTCAACCCACAAATCCTTCTTCGGACCTCAAGGAGGCATAATACTCGCAGACAAAGAACACGGAGAACTGCTGAAACAGAGGATTTACCCGGCATTCGTCGACAACGCCCACTGGAACCGCATAGCCGCACTGACTCTAGCACTAGCAGAAATGAAAAAATTCGGCAAAGCATACGCCAAACAAGTAGTCCGCAACGCCCAATCATTAGGGAAGGCCCTAAGCGACTACGGCTTCCCAGTCATCTGCAAACACCTGGGCTTCACACGTTCGCACCAACTTGTCCTGGATTACGGAGATCCCCAGAAGGCCAGAACCCAGGCAAAGAGACTTCAAAACGCAAACATCATCACCGACTGCGTCATCAGAATCGGCACATCCGAAGTCACACGGCGCGGAATGAAGGAAAAAGAAATGCTCACAATCGCCGAACTTCTGAAAAGGACACTTATCGACGAAGAACAAGCAAACAGCATAAAGAAAGACGTGGCAAAACTCAGCGCACAATTCCAAAAAGCACAATACTGCTTCGAAAACTAACCTAGCTATCAACTCTCTTCACTTTCGCAAGTCGCCAAGACACTTAAGGGTCAACAAGATGTCAGATCTTGAAGAATCTATTCCTGCTGAACTCATTGAGACTCTGAAGAGGCAGAAGTATCACTTGGTAGGTCGGCACTCAGCAGTAAAGAAGTGCAGATGGCTACATGAAACCCTCGTCCACAACAGACCGTGCTACAAACAGAAATTCTACGGAATCAAAACCCACCAGTGTATACAGATGACACCTGCACTGTTCAACTGCACCCAACAATGCAGGTTCTGCTGGAGAGCCCAAACAGGAGACCTCAAACTAAACTGGAACGAACTGAAAAAGCCAACATGGGACTCGCCTGAAGACATCGTCGAGGGCAGCATCAAAGCACAAAAAGCCATCCTGAGCGGGTACAAAGCCAGCCCCAAGGCAGACAAGCAGAAATTCAAAGAGGCTCTAACCCCTAAGCATACAGCAATAAGCCTAACCGGCGAACCGACGCTATACGAGCCGATAGGAGAGCTAATCCAAGCCTTCCACAAAAGAAGCCTGACAACATTCCTTGTGTCGAACGGAACAATGCCGAAGACCCTAGCAAAACTGAACGAAGAGCCAACACAGCTCTACATCTCAGCATGCGCCCCGGACAAGAAAACGTTCACCGACGTCTGCCGCCCGCAAATAAGCAGAGCCTGGGAAAAACTCGCAGAAACACTATCGATAATGCATGGCTTCAAATGCCCAACCGTGATTCGAATGACACTCGCTAAGGGCTTAAACATGAAAAACGTGCATGGCTACGCCAACATCGTTCGGAAAGCAGACCCAACGTACATCGAACCCAAAGCGTACATGCACGTGGGATTCTCCAGGCTTCGAATGAGCTTTGAGAATATGCCAAGCCACGCAGAAGTACGCGAATTTGCGCTGAAACTAGCAGAAGAATCAGGCTATAACATCATCGATGAGTCTGAAGAAAGCCGAGTTGTACTCTTGAGCAAACTTGAGAAACCGATCTCGTTTTGCAAATGACGCTAATAATTGCAAATGATTCCACTATTGACCGAGTTTTAAAGAATTGATCGCCACAGACCGCATCATATGAGAACAATGCTTATATAGTTTCCTGACCATTGCCCTTCATCTTAAACCTAAAATTGAATCAGGGTGCGACAAATGGTGAACGAAGGACGAGGACGACTATTCAGAAGAAAAGACGGCAAATACCTAGTCTACCTGCCTAAAGACCTAGCCGAAGACAGCATGTTCCCATTCAAAGAATCCGACTCGATATTCGTCAAAATAAGCTTCAAAATCGGAGAAACCACAAAGCTTCTGGTTGAAAAATGGGACGGCCCCCAACCAGAAGAACAACAATAAAAGCGCAGAACATCAGCAACCACATCATCCTCCATTTTTTTCGTGACGCAAAAGCTCTTATGCAGTTCGACACCTAAACTGCCACTGGCGCTACTCAAATGTCAACTCTGAAACAAGTTCTCAAAGAAGTGAAAAATGAGCTCAAACAAAAAGAAAAGATACGAGTAAACGCCCAAGACAACATGCGAAAAGCAACGAGCCTCTCAAAGCAGGCAATACTCTACGTTCACCAGAAGAAACTAAGAGAAGCAAAGAAACTCAGTGAGAAAGCCAAAGAAATCATCCAGAACCTCAACAAAACCTCCGAAGAATACCCAGAAATCGTCCACAGCGGCCTATTCGACGCTGCACGACAGGAATACTCAGAAGCAAACATACTCCTAAGCCTGATCGAAGAATCAAGGTTCGCCACGCCAAGCGAGATCGGCGTGCCATCAATAGACTACGTGCTCGGACTGGCAGACGTCATAGGCGAATACAGACGCCTAGCATTGGATGACCTCAGAGAAGGCAACGCGAAGAAGGCGGAAAATTGCCTGCTCACGATGGACGAGATATACGTCGAACTCATGGCCCTCGACGAAGCTTACATGTTGATTCCAGGCCTCAGAAGAAAATGTGACATAGCAAGAAAAATCATCGAAACCACCCGCGGAGACATAACCCAAGAAGTGCGAAGAAACGTGCTGGAGAAACATCTCAAAAAACTCGAAAAAATAGTCGAGAAAAACAAAACGTGAAAAAGAGAACCGACAAACACAACGAGACCGTCATGCCACACAAGATGTCCACTTTTTCAGTTGAGAAGGCTCATAGGGCACAACTCCAAATGTCCAAATGGATCATACTCGACGATAGACTTCCTCCAAGAATCCGCCTCATCACAGGCATAGACGTTGCCTACACGAAAGACCTGTCCATCGCGGTCGCAGCAGTTCTAGATTATGATTCCCTCGAACTCGTAGAATCACAGATCGCTGTCACCAAGACACGCATGCCCTACATCCCCACACTGCTTTCTTTCAGAGAAATCCCACCATCAATCCTGAGCATCAAGAAACTACGGTCACAGCCTGGCAACATTCTCATCGATGGCCAAGGACTCGCACACCCCTACCGCCTCGGACTGGCCAGCCACCTCGGCCTCGTCACAGGTCAACCAACGATAGGAGTCGCAAAAAACAGACTATTCGGCGAAGTTGAAAAGGCCAGAACCGAAGATGACATGACCTTTCTGAAACACGAAGGCGAGGTCGTCGGCGCAGCAGTCACAACGAAGCAGGGAAGCAAGCCTGTTTACGTCAGCATCGGCAATAGGGTTTCATTGAAACCAGCGATCAGGATAGTCAAGATATGCATTCGTAACGGACGAATTCCGGAGCCACTCATGAAGGCTCATCAAGTGGCCAACGTGGAAAAACGAAAAATCCTTATTCAATCCCAGGGTTACGATTAAGGGATGAAACGCAAACTTGTTAATCCGCAACTTGAGTCTCTTGCGAAACAAATCGGTGACGAGAACCTTCGACGGAAAGTCGTTGACCTGCTGAGAGACCCAACTTTCGTCATAGACGGAAAGAAGCATACAGGCTTATCCTTCGACGTTTCACCCGCAGGAAAGTCGAATCACCACTCTTATCCAGGCGGCTACGTTGAACACGTTGCTTCAGTAGCAAACTTCGCATTAGCAATGTGCGACTCTGTCGAGAAGATCTACCGTGGAAAGGTGAATCGCGATCTCGTCTTGGCAGGAGTACTCCTACACGATGTTTTCAAACCAGTCACATATGCGATAAACGAGAACGGGAGCTACGATTCAACAAACCTGGGCGAATATCTAGATCATCTGTCAATAGCAACAGCAGAGCTGACTCGAAGAGGGTTCCCTCTGAGAATCGTCCACATCGTAGCCGCCCACCATGGAAGCTACGGCCCAACAAGACCCCACACGATTGAAGCCTTGATCTGTCATATTGCAGACCTCGCAGACAGCAGACTGAACAACGAGATTCTCAACGCCGCATCGTACCTCGCGAGAAAAGCCGTCGGCAAAGAACTGTATGAACTGAACTCGAATGAGGCCTTCGAAATAGTTCGTTCAAAAACGGTAGGCAGCTGGAGCGGCGTGGCTAGAACCGTTGAAAAGATAAGACAAAAGAGAGAGGCACACAAGGCTTAAGAGACTTCGAAGGTGAAATTGAGGAAAGGTGAAACGATGGAAATTTCATTCGAGGAATTTCAAAAGCTAGACTTCCGCGTCGGCAAGATCGCCGAAGCAAATCAAATCGCAGGATCGCGAAACCTCATAAGAATGATTATAGATTTCGGAAGCGAAAAAAGACAGGCGGTAGCCGGACTTCTACAGTACTACAAGCCCGAGAGTCTCGTGGGCAAAAAATGCGCCTTCATACTGAACCTCCAAAAACGCAAGATGATGGGGGTCGAATCCCAATGCATGATCTTGGCCGCTGAAGACGACAAGGGCAACGTTGTAATCCTGCAGCCTGAAAAAGACATCGGTGAAGGAAGCAGAATCCACTAGCAGTCAGAAGCAGTTGGCCTTTAGTTCATTAACTTCGCAATAGCGGCGGCTTTATCTTCGCTGCCAGCAAGATATCCAATCATTTCCGGGTCCAAGTCAAGCCACTTTGCAAGCCCAGTCGCCATCTTCGCATCGTTCTTGAATATTATCCTCAAGTACGGCAGGATCTCCCTTGATGCTCTGAGGGCTGAAATGTGACACCTATGTTTGATCTTTTTCCCTATGCTCAGCCGTGCGGCACGCTCAGCCCTAGATCGTGACAGCATCTGTATGCGGCTTGGAAACCTGAAAGGAATCCAACCCGACGCCCTAGTGTTCTGTCGAGCCATGGCCACGCCCGCAGCCATGTAATCAACGACGTACCGCATGAAGCTCCAATCTTGGCTCGCTCGAATCCTGCCGCGGTAAACATCCGCCATCGAAAGAGCATCCATGGCTCTGGCTAAATCATTTGGGTCCGTCAAGTGGTCTGGAACATTCTCGTAGATCCATTCGAAAAGCATGTCGACGTCTATGTCCGCCATGTTAACCGCCTGCTTTGCGCTGGAGCATGTTTTCCCATAGACTATCATCCTCAACACGTTGAATATGCTGTCTTGTCTGTCCCGGTAGCCAAGCCAAGAAACATCATCATAGCCCAGCCTCTTCTTGCCCTGAGCCAAAGCCTGCAGGTCCATAATAGACGAGCGGACATCGCCCCCAGACCTCTGAGCAATGAACTTCAATGCCTTCTCGTCAGCTTCAATTCCTTCTTCGTCGCAAATATCCTTCAGAAGTTTGGCAACTTCTCCTGCCGCTGGCTTCTTGAACTCAAGCAGCAGACAGTAGTTGCGCAGGTTTGAGAACCTGGGATCGTAGGCGCTGTTAGCGATCAGCACTATTGGGCATTGAGCGACTTTGACGACGTCTGTTATGGCTTTCACACCGCCTTTGTCAGACGTGCCGGTCAACCCGTCGAGTTCGTCAAGCAGAACGAGCCTTTTCCCACCGAACAATGACCCGAACTGGGAGGCCAAGCCAGCGAAGCGGTTTATCGCATCTTCGGTCCGGTAGTCACTCGCATTCCTTTCCACAAGCTCAATGCGCAAATCGTTCGCCAAGGCTTCAACGGTCACCGTTTTACCTATGCCAGGAGGACCGTAGAACAAAACGGCCCTCTTCTTGGGCATCTCCTTGTCCCAAGATTTAACCCAGTCCACAAACTTTTGAATGGTTTCTCTGTTCCCCACAATTTCGGCTAAGGTCTTTGGCCTGTGCCTAACAGTCCAAGCTGCGTACACCAGTCTGCACCTAATCTGCATTCTTCAATTCTAAACCTGCTTCCACGAGTCTTGCCAACAAGGCGCTCAGTTGAACCTCCTCATCTGAACCTTCAACAAGCCTGAAGTCAACCTCGCCCACGATGCCTGCAAGCTTCATCTTCCAAGGCTCGGGAACGTCGGACCTGAAGATCTCCGAATGAATCTGGCGGATTATGTCACTTCCAGCCACGCCGTATTTCTGAATCATCTCGCGCAGCTGTTTCCTAGCCTCAACGAAATTGCCTTCCATGGCAGTTTTTATCATCTTCTGCACATCTGCAGGATGTGCCCTCCCAGTTATCGAATATATGACCTTCGCATCCACAGGTTTCCCCAGCGAGGCCGCAGCCTGCAGAGTGTTTATCGCTCTTCTCAAGTCACCACCACAAACCTCGAAGATTGCGTCCAAACCCTCTTCCGACACCTTGACCTTCTCCTTCTCAGAAACCTGACACAAGAAGCGATCGTGCTCTTCTCGAGGCAGATAAGTAAACCGGAAAGGAGCACACCGAGACTGAATCGGCTCGATGATTTTCCCGCTATAGTTTGCACACATAACAAATCGACACGTTCCCGTGTAACGCTCCATCGTTCTTCTCAGCGCCTGCTGCGCATCAGAAGTCATGTTGTCAGCCTCATCCAGTATCATTATCTTGAACGGGATTTCGCCCATAGACTTCACTCTTGCAAAAGTCTTCACGGTCTCCCGAACAACGTCAATTCCCCTCTCATCACTCGCATTCAACTCCATGACGCGCTCCCGGTAGGCATCACCATAAAGATCCCTAGACAAGCATAATGCCGCAGTAGTTTTCCCCGTTCCAGGAGGCCCAGCAAAAATGCAATGAGGAACGTTCCTTGACCTGACGAAACTCTTCAAACGCTCAACAATCTCTCTTTGATCAACAAGGTCATTCAACGTTTTCGGGCGATACTTCTCCGCCCACATTTCAAAACTCAATCCAGCAGCCTCACTTTCAATAGTGTGTTTTTATGGGTTAATAAAAGTATATTTGAGGCAGAACTGACCCTTTGGCTTAATCTTCCTCCAAAAACCCAGTTAGAAACACCGCGTACTCGCATGGATGTTCGTTCTTGAGAAGCGACTTGATAATCTTTATTCTTGCCTTCTTTCCGTGGGAAACCCTCGAGATTACATAGTCAAGAACCCTCTTGCGCAGGCTGCACAGCCAAATCTTCTGCCCAGACTTAACCAGCTCATAGTAAGGGCAAGTCTTGTACTTGAGCGTGAAACCACCCTCAAAATACTCGATCTCCACCTCAACGTCGAGCTCCCGGTACATCTCGATAACCCTGTCACCGACCTCCCTTATCGTCCATGGATAATCCTCCTGGAACATCTCGTCTATCGGCTCCTTGACTATCGCAAACGCTTCATCGCATGAGCTTGCCGACATTTCGTTTATCAACATTTCCATCATCTTCTTGCGAGGAACAGGCTCAAGAACCGGCTTGTGAAGTTGCCTGAGCTTGAAGCTCAAAAGGTTTTGAAAGACTGTTGCCTGAATTTCATAGCCGAGCTCCCTGAATATTGACTCGATAAGCACACGTTGGCTATTCATCAAAAGCGGATCAATCTTCTTGAAGATCATAGTGAAGTGTTCATCATCGACGAAACGCATCTCAGCGTCAGACTGAACTGATCCCATGTTCTTAAGAATGAAGGTCAGAGCGAGTTTCCTAATCTTGTCCGCATCGTTCCTCGCCAACATGCGAATCGCATTTGAGACCCGAACGCCCATAGTGCCATATATTTCGTTGAACTTGTCTTTGTCATTGTCATACACTCTTGACGCGAACGCGGTGAGGACCTCTCGCGGAACCGGTATGACGTCCAAGAACTGCTTGCCTATTGTCTGAAACAGACTCACTTCCACAATTTGATCGAGTAGACTCTGATCCTCCAGACCGACATACTGGATCACAATGTTTGCCATCGTCTGCTCTGCAGAGTACTTAAGAAGCTTCCACCCCCTCGTGGCCAGAACGACAGAAAGCATCACCACAGAAAGCTTCGCAACCGACGACGTTGTCGACTGGAAAGAAACTTCCAGAGTCTTCTCATCAGTCTCGTGTAAGATCTTGGCTTGTTTGAACCAGTTCATCTTTATGAAAGCGCAGAGCAGACTCTTCACAAATTCTCTGGGTTCCTTGGGAAGTTCAGTTGAGCCAAGCGCGATCCTCACATCTTCCAGGAACGAACCCAGGTCCGTGATGGGTTCCTCCAGGTGTTTCTCAGCCCAATTCATGAAAGCTGGCCCTACAAGCATCAGCGTGTTCCTGAAGAGACCCGGCGTCGCAGTGGAAAGTCTCCTCTCGATCTGATCGCTCAAGGATTCCCCAAACTCTTTTCTTCTAAGGGGATACATATCCTGTCTTGCCATTTTGACTGCGATGTCCTCTCCCATTACGCGCATTTCGAACGGGACTTGCAGCCCTTCAAGAATCGTGGAAACCTGGAAGGCCACGATTTCGGGCAGACGCTTGAAGGCGCTCGGTCTCAAGATTACCGTGTTGTCGATTTCGCTGTGCGAAGCAATTTCGAACATGCGTGTCAGGTCCCTCATTTCTTCGAGGACTATCATGAATTCCTTAAAGCTGGAGGGTTTTTTCCACGCGACAGAACCCTTCAACACTTCAATGGTGTTCTTGGCCTCTTCTTTCTGCTCGGCTACAAAATCCTGAATCGTCTTGTCTCCAATCGCCACTTCCAGGAGACTATCAATTGCCTTCCTTCCGATAGACGTTAAGTCCAGGGCCTCTCTAAGGTTTGTCTGCTCCTTTATTTTCGACTTCACAATGCAATCATCGCATGAACCGACCCTTTCGACTCTGAGCAGTGTCTCCATTGCCTGCTCGATAACGCGGTTTTTGGTCCCATATGTTTTTGTCAGTTCCTCAATAACTTCATCCGTTTTTTTGGTTATCGTCGTGTGCAAATGAACAGACATTGGTTTCCCCAACCTATGGTTTGGGTTTGCCTCTATTAAGCATGTTCACAGAATACGATCCGTGTACAAATCCAGAAAAAGGAGGAAAGAAGAGCGTATGGGTTCTTACTTGCTGACTACCGCGACAACAGTTTTGTTCTTGCGGAAGAACATTGCATCAGCTACTCTCTTTATCGCGTTCATGTACGCAGCGATTCTCATGTTCACATTGTACTGCTGTGCCACTGCCAGAACATCCTTGAACGCGCCGACTATCGTGTTCTCTAACCTAATCCGAACTTCCTCTTCAGTCCAATAGTAGTTCAGCTGGTTCTGCACCTGCTCAAAGTAGCTAACAATGACTCCGCCAGAGTTGGCAAGTATGTCTGGAATCACAAAAACTCCATTCCTGAACAATATCTCGTCTGCTTCAGGCGTAGTTGGGCCGTTCGCACCTTCAGCTACGATCTTCGCCTTGATTTTGCCTGCGTTCGCTCTTGTAATTTGGTTTTCCAAAGCAGCTGGAACCAGAATGTCACAGTCTAATTCCAGTATCTCCTCGTTTGTCAAGTTTTTGCAGCCTTCGTAGCCCAGAACTGAGCTTGTTTTGCTCTTGTGCTCCATGACCTTCTCGGGATCCAGACCCTTTGCGTTGTATATGCCTCCACTTGAATCTGAAACCGCGATGATCTTGCATCCAAGTTCCCTCAGAAGCCTAGCCGCGTGGAATCCCACGTTGCCGTACCCCTGCACTGCAACTCTTGCACCCTCAAGTTCTAGGCCCAGATGTTTTCCAGCCTGCATCACAGTGTACATGACACCCCTTGATGTTGCCTCGTTTCTTCCAAGTGAACCGCCCACAGCGATGGGTTTTCCGGTGACCACGCCGAAAGCATTGTATCCAACCATCTCGCTGTATTCATCCATTATCCAGGCCATCGTTTGAGAGTCCGTGTAGACATCAGGTGCCGGCACGTCGAACTTGGGCCCTATGAACCTTGCCAGTGCACGCGCATAGCCTCTTGTGAGTCTTTCCAATTCGCTTGCAGACATTTCCTTCGGATTGCACCTTATCCCACCTTTTCCACCGCCTAGCGGCAGTCCGGTGACAGCGGTCTTCCAAGTCATCCAAGCTGATAACGCTATTACTTCATCTAGCGTCAAGTCCGGGTGATATCTTATTCCGCCCTTCGTAGGGCCAAGCACATCATTGTATTGCACTCGATAACCAGTGAAAACCTGCACACTGCCATCGTCTCTCACTACGGGAATGTTCACAATTATGGTTCTCATTGGGCGTTTCAACATCTCGTGCATTCCGGGATCTAGATTCAGTTTCTCTGCGGCTATGTCCAGAAGCTTCAAGACAGCCTCGTATGGATTTGGAGAAGCTATAATGGGCGCCAATGTTTCCAACCTTATCGACACTGAAGTTTGAATTTTCTCCACAAGATTTCGGAAATGCTCTCTCGCGACTTCGCCGTTGCCATTTGAACTCCCAAAGAACCACTTGTATGCGTCGATGATGGATTCAGATCTTTTCGTTGTGAACGAGCCGGCTGGACTCATTTTTGGGTTTGCCGAGAAGTAATCAATTGCGGTCCGCAGCATATTGATGTCTTCATTCGACAGTTGAAGCCATTTCATTATCGGCCTCGGCGCCTCGACGCGAATGTACTCTGCTTCATTGACTTTCTTCTGAAGCTCCTCAAGAATTCCCCATGCATCTGCTTGTGAGACACCAAAGTTTTCTGAATACGCGGTCACAAGCGCATAGTGAGCAGTAGTGTAGCTCTCAATTTTCGCTGTCAGTTCAGGTTTCTCCGCGAAGAAGTCAGCCATCAACTTTATCATTCCTAATTCTCGTCCTGAAAGTTCAATCGGGTTCAACATTCATCTTGCACTCCATTCGTGTCTGGTAACTAGTAAAGCCATGTTCAAATATAGAAACGTTATGTACATGATGTACACGTTTGAACAGCCCTGTTCACCTAAACATTTTTAACAGCGTCAACCAATCAAGCGTTGGAGATTGTTGTGCCAAAAGACGGAAATAACATACTTTCAACGGGAATAGAGCCCTTGGACAAACTGCTTGAGGGAGGACTCTACCTGGGCGAAAACGTAGTGTGGGAGGTGGAATCTGCGACTTTTGCTCGAGAATTCCTCTACACATTCATGAAACAGGGCATCACTAGTGGAAATCAGGTAATCTACTTGGATTTCATTTACCCACCGCAAGCAATAATGCTGCAATTGAAGCCGCTGATCAAAACCCTTCCAGAAGGTTGGGAAAGCAAGTTTCTCGTGTTAGACTGCTTCTCGGAATCATCAGGTCAGGGCGAGCTTGTGTTCATAGATTTCTACGATAAAGCACCATCGTGGATTAGAAAAGTTCCAAGCTCAAAAGATCCGGAGCAATTCCACAGATTCTTTGGAAGAATCGAACGTGAATTCGTGACTCCTGGAACAAGACTTGTCTTCAACAGCTTGTCGTTGATGGAGCATATTTGGGGAAACGATGCAGTGAAAGCTTTCTTCAGCCATGTCTGCCCCGCCCTTTATGCCTACCAAACGCTGGCCTACTGGACGATAGCCAAGAATGCACACCCGAAGGAATTCTGCGCCCTCATTGAGCACATCACACAGGTCGTCGTGGACCTATCCAAGGCAGGCGGAAAGAGATACATTGAAGTAAGAAAAGCCGGAGGCCGGTATAATCCACAGACTTATGAGCGTCGAGAATATTCCGTCAAGGGCATGGATATCGAATTCTGACAGAAATGCCATGACTTTTCCATGTTCACGAATGTTCACAAATTCATCAGTTTAAAGCAATACTTAAATGCAAAAGCAGAATACTGAATCTACTCCAAAAACAACATGAGGAGATAGGAAAAATGACCGAACGTGTACATAAAAACAGTGCCTACCTAAACGGCAAATCAACAACCGGAACTCAGACCCGCGTCAAGGACACAAGCCCAACCAGCGGAATGTGCCCCATTTGCATCCGCGACTGCCCATTCCTATGCGAAATAAGCATGTCAGCATTCAGGGGAAGAGAAGCACTCTACCCAGACCCAGTGCAATTTGGCTACAGCACAGCCGGAGCCCTAAAAGACTTCGGCCTAGACTGGTCCCATTTCAACATACAAGCAGGCCTCTTCGAAGCAGATGGAATAGAACCAGACTCTGACAAGACCATCTTCCCAAACGTCAACATAGAAACCAAGGTTGGAGGGATACCGCTAAAGGTGCCCATCCTAAACGGCGCATTCGGCTCAACTGACGTTGCAAGACTGAATTGGGAAGGCCTAGCAGTGGGCGCAGCGATTGCCGGCGCATCCATAATCGTCGGAGAAAACGTCTGTGGCATGGACGCAGACGCACAAATCACAGGTGGAAAGGTCACACAGTCAAAAGAGTTGAAACGAAGAGTTGACCTGTTCAGAAAGTTCTGGGATGGGAAATACGGCGAAATAGTTGTACAGACAAACGTTGAAGACCAGAGACTAGGCGTAGATGTCTATGCCATATCAAAGCTTGAAGTGAACGTCATCGAAAGAAAATGGGGACAAGGCGCAAAAGCCATCGGTGGTGAAGTCCGAGTAAGAGACTTGGAAAAAGCAAAGCTGCTGAAGAAGAGAGGATACTTGGTGATCCCAGATCCAGAAGACCCATCGGTCCAACAAGCCTTCAAAGAAGGAGTGTTCAAATCCTTCGAAAGACACAGCAGGGTCGGCATACCAAAAGAGAAGAGTTTCGTAGAAGACATAGAATGGTTGAGAAAACAAGGCGCGAAACACGTAACGCTGAAGACAGGAGCGTACAGACCCTCTGCAGTCGCCTACACGATGAAAATGGCATCAGAAGCCAAAATCGACTACGTGTCCTTCGATGGAGCAGCAGGAGGAACAGGCATGAGCCCCGTACCAATGATGGACGAGATGAGCATCCCAACGGTCTACCTAGAAGCCATAGTCCTGAAATGCGCACAATTGCTTAAGAAGAAAGGACGCTACGTTCCAGACCTGATCATGGCCGGCGGTTTCATTGAGGAAACATCCATCTTCAAGTCTATCGCGCTGAGCAATTTTGGAGATGGCCCATTCATAAAAGCCGTGTTAATGGGACGATCGCCGATAACCGCAGCGTTCAAAGGAAGCTACTTCAAACAGCTTGCCGACGAGGGCAAGTTACCAAAAGCCTTTGCAGACAAATTCGGCGCCACACCAGAGAAATTCTTCATCGCCGCACCTGAACTGAAGAAGAAGTACGGTGAACGCTTCAAGGAAATACCATGGGAAGCCGTCGCCGTCTACACGTACTTGACAGACCGCGTGGGCGTAGGACTCAAGCAAATGCTGGCTGGCAACAGAAAATGGAAGCTGGAACTTGTCAACAGAAACGACCTGATGAGCCTTTCTGAGAGAGCCGCAAAAGTCACAGGCATACCGATGCCTGACGAAGTAGAAAAAGGCGCAATCGAGAAAATCCTAGGCTAACACCCTCACCTTTTCTTTTTTTCAAAATTCCAGAGTAAACCTTAAATCACGCTACGTTATCAAGCAGAAAAAGCACTTGTAGGAGATGCTAGCATGGGAAAAGCATTAACGGCATATGGCGTCGCGTTAGAACAACTAAGACCTGCTGCGGAGAAACTCAAGCTGGACTCTGGAATACATGAAATGTTGAAAGTTCCAAAAAGATCACTGATGGTTTCTATCACAATCAGAATGGATAATGGACAAATCGGAGTCTTCAGTGGCTGCCGTGTGCAGCACATGGACTCAAGAGGACCATTCAAAGGCGGCATACGCTACCACCCAAACGTCAACTTGGACGAAGTCACGGCACTGTCGATGTGGATGACATGGAAATGTGCAGTCGTCGACATTCCTTACGGCGGCGCAAAGGGCGGAGTCTGCTGCAACCCCAAGGAAATGTCAAAAGGCGAATTGGAAAGACTGACAAGACGATACACGAGCATGATCTTCGACATCATCGGCCCCTACCGTGATGTGCCAGCACCAGACGTCTACACTGACGCTCAAACGATGGCCTGGATAATGGATACCTTTGGCCAGATGAAGGGTTACAGTGTGCCAGAATGCGTCACTGGCAAGCCGATCAGCATCGGCGGTTCAGAAGGAAGATCAGAAGCCACTTCACTGGGCGTTGACATATGCGCAAGAGAGGCAGCCAAGCAAATCAACATGAAATTTAAGGGAGCTACAGTCGCAGTTCAAGGATACGGCAACGTGGGTTGGAACGCGGCCAAAATAGCCTACGACTGGGGCGCAAAGATCGTAGCGGTTAGTGATTCGGCAGGCGGTATCTACTGCAAAGAAGGATTAAATCCCTACAAGGTATACGAGCACAAGCAAAAAGCAGGATCAGTTGTCAACTTCAAAGGCAGCGAAAACATTACGAATGAGGAAGTACTTAAAACAAAATGCGACATACTTGTACCGGCTGCACTAGAAAACTCGATAACAAAAGACACTGCAGACGAGATAAAAGCGAAAATAGTAGCCGAAGGGGCAAACGGGCCAACCACACCTGATGCAGACAAAGTTCTCTTCGAAAAAAAGGTCATACTCGTACCAGACATCCTAGCCAACGCTGGCGGAGTAACAGCAAGCTACTACGAGTGGGTTCAAAATCTAGAACGTGAACATTGGCCGCTGGAAGAGGTTAACAGTAAACTGGAAACCAAAATGTGTAAGGCCTTCAACGACGTCTACGCCGCATCGAAGAAAGAAAAATGCGAAATGCGAACCGCAGCATTAATGCTCGGTGTCGGCAGAGTCGCTGAAGCCATAAAGGTGCTTGGATTGTGGCCTTAATAAGGCAGAAACCGTTTTCCCACTTTTCTTGTTTCAGCTTGACCCAGAATGCCCAATTGTTATCGACAAATTTTTTTCGCTGCACAATCTAGGTTTTTAGACTACGGTTCTTATATCTGCATGCAATATTTAGCTTGAAGAAGAAAGAGGGGGAGACCATGTCAAGAACAGTCTCGGCAAGAATCAGCAGTCAGGATTTTGACTTCGAGCACCAGCCCACAAAAATCGTTGCAAATAGGAACTGCCAAGAAATTAAACTGGCAGGTCTGAACGTAGGCCCATTTGAAGAGGGAAACGAGTACGAGATCTATAATTGGATAGCTTTGGAACTGGAGAAGTCTGGGATCGTTCACTTCCGTGAAGATGAAAATCTGAACATGGCGAAGCTCAACAAACTCCAATGGTCCGAACGTGTCCAAACAGTTGGGCAGATTCTGAGGCTACCTGAAGATTTCTACCCGAGGCTTCGAAGGTACCTTGCATGCTTAAGAAAAGAAGCTGCCAAAAGTCCGGAGAAAATGCTCGAAAACGAGAAAGCGCGACAACTAACACGTGACATCATAAATTCAAGGCTGAAGAAAATTGTTTCAATCGCCTCTGCTCCTGCACAAACAGAACAAACACTCAAAAACCTAACTGTGGAGGAGAGATTTCTTTACGATCAACTTTACACGTTCATCAATCAATGGCGCACGCAGATATTGGACTACGAGGAGGGTGAAGAATGAGCGAAGGGTTAGAAACCGTAGACCCTCAAGAACAGTTTCAAGAATTTCTGAAAACCGAGAAATACCGCCAAAGAATATCCCAGATGGCAGTAGGCGGCAAAACATCTGTCACGATCGATTTTGAGGACCTTTTGGCGTTCGACCAAAGACTGGCCGACGAACTGCTTGAAAGACCACAGGAGTACCTGAGACATGCAAATAACGCGGCTTATGATCAGCTGCGGATTGAAGACCTGGAATACGCTGAGAAACTAGAAGCCGAAACCGTCACCGCAAGGATAGTTAGGCTCTTGCAGCCTGCGCCGCTGCGTAGACTCGGTGCAGACCATATTGGAAGACTAGTGATGGTTGAGGGCATCGTTGTTCGTTCAACGCCGGTTAGGCCCATGGTAATGCAGGCAGCATTCAAATGCAAGCGTTGCGGCGAAATCACGCCAGTTAACCAAACCGGCCAATTCGTCAAGGCACCTTTCGCCTGCAGCAACCCTTCGTGCGGCGCGAAAGGACCCTTCGACTTCGTCCAAGAAGAGTCCTCCTTCATAGATTCTCAAGATCTTCGCCTCCAAGAAAGACCGGAGGATCTTCCACCAGGACACCTTCCGCGCACGCTAAACGCTAAACTGGTTGGAACCGAGATAGTTGACGTGGCAAGACCGGGAGATCACGTCTCCATAGTGGGTGTGGTCCACGCGTTCGCTCCTGCACGACCAGGAGTCGGAAAACTCCGAACTTTCATACTGTTCCTGGACGTCAACTCGATTGAAGTCCTTGGAAAAGAGCCTGAGACATCAATGTCATCACCAGAAGAAGAGGAGAAAATCCTTGAACTCGCAAGAGACCCTTGGATACACAGAAAAATCATAAGCTCGATCGCACCCTCAATTTACGGATACGATCACGTGAAAGAAGCGATAATGTACCTCCTTTTCGGCGGCGTACACAAAACCCTTCCCGACATATCGATAAGAGGAGAAATCAACGCGCTCTTGGTTGGAGACCCAGGAACAGCAAAATCTCAACTCCTTCAGTACGTGGCTAGAATTGCACCCCGCGGCCTATACACTTCTGGACGTGGAACAACCGCCGCAGGTTTGACGGCAGCCGTCATAAGAGAAAGAGGCGGCGGCATGACCCTCGAGGCAGGCGCCCTCGTGCTGGCCGACAAGGGAATCGCGTGCATCGACGAAATGGACAAGATGCGTCCCGAAGACCGAGTCGCCATACACGAGGCCATGGAGCAGCATACTGTTTCAGTGGCAAAAGGCGGCATCGTCGCAACGCTGAATGCCAGGACAGCAATACTTGCAGCCTCCAACCCCTCTTTGGGAAGATATGAACCGCACCGGACAGTGGCAGAGAACATCTCGCTTCCAGTCACGATCCTTTCAAGGTTCGATCTGATCTTCGTCCTACGAGACGTGCCAAACAAGGACTCAGACAGCAAAATGTCCGCGCACATACTCGAAATCCACAGAAAGGGACTGAGCCCAACGGAAGCTCCAATATCGGTCGATCTTCTCCGAAAATACATAACCTACGCAAAGAGCATCAGACCGGCCCTATCGTCGGAAGCAATACAACGCATCAACGACTTCTACTTGGCAATGCGCTCAGCGAGTGAAACTGAAGGCTCGCCCGTGGCAATCACCGCGCGCCAACTGGAATCGCTTGTCCGCATAGCCGAAGCAAGAACCCGCTCAGCCCTCAGAAAAGAAGTCACAGCCGAAGACGCCGAAGCGGCCATAACCATGATGAAAAAATCTCTTGGAGAGGTTGGGATAGACCTTTCTTCATACAAGATGGACATAGACATAATAATGACCGGAAAACCCAAGAGCGTGAGAGACAAACTGCAGACCGTCCTTTCAGCGCTAATGGACCTAGAAAGAGAAACAGGCATGGTTGAACGAAACGCACTCTTGAATGAGCTGGAAGACAAATTCAAGGTTCCAAGAGGCGAAGCAGAACACCTAATTGGACAACTGCTACGTGAAGGAACAATCTATGAGCCCAGGGAAGGATATCTGAAAAAAACATGAGAACATGCTAGAATGCGGAAGGATCAGCATCATGAGATGTAGCTTATCTTTTTGTCTTCTTCTTTCCGAGTTTCCTCAGCTTGCAGAGCTCTTTTTTCTTCAATCTTCTGCAAACGTGTAACCATTTTCTCTGCTTTCTCGATTTCCTCGTCCAAGCCAGCCAAGTTCACGTCGAATCTGAACATCGCATGAAGTACCTCTAACACGCTTTTGGCGGCGTCCGGGTCCGGCAGATATCCTCGAGTTTCACCCAGCAGACAAACGGCGTCGAATTTCCTGAAACGTGCCATCCCCAGGACTAAGCCGGCTGTTCCCACAATCGGACTCCCTGCGGGACTCATGACAGCTCCAGCTTGCAGTGCCCTGTCTAAGAGCAGCTTGTTTGTGGCTGCCCCAAAAACTTTTGGTTTTTCCTTCGTTTCCACCCTGTAGCCGCCTATTGTTACAATCATCTTTACCTTATGCTTCTCCGCGAAATTCAGCAAGTGCTCAGATATCTCGTATTGCCCCTCGATCGTTTGTGCTTGGCTGTCACCCGTGAAGAATATCAAATCGTTGCTGCCGTTTCTGTTCTTCCAAAAGTAGAATGTCCCGCTGAGCAGTCTGACACCGCCTTTCTTACCCACAAGGACAAAATAGGGAAAATGTGGCGAATAGAGGCTGGCAAACCTCTCAGCCTTCAACTGCTTGACCAAGTAGCGTATAGCAATTTTCCCCACAAGACCTAGACCGGGAAGACCTTCGATCAGAATGGGGTTTTCCAGATTGACACTCGCAGTCTCCTTGATAAAAGTCTCCTTCAATCTGCTGAACCCTCCCACTTCAGACGCATCTTATATTGGAGGTATTTATCGTCGGGTGAGAATTTCGGAGGATGCGGCACTCGAGTCTTTCCCCCACAACGGGGGCAGACGTCTCTTTTCAACGTGTAGCTTCTGCATTTCTCACATTTTCTCAGAAGCCAAACCACTACTTCTCCCTTCTGAAAGTACCGTTTCCACCTGCTTTAGTAACATTTGAGACGACGCTTTCGGCTACTTTTTGTAAGACATCTTCCCCATGTTTGTAGTTGTCGGCCAAGACTTCTACGCGGTATCTAGGAGCAGCAACCACGTAGAAGCGGAGTTTAGCACTTCGAGATTTTTCGGTTTTCTTTGCATTCAGGAAGGCTTCTTTGATGACTTTGACGCCGTTTGGCTTCATGCAGCTGACCTCGACGATGCCCTTCACTTT
>JBGPBS010000009.1:0-30862 GCA_041481365.1 Bathyarchaeia archaeon | reverse complement strand
TTCTTTCGATCAAATGCGTCGTCTTCGTGAAGGTGTAGTCTTTGGGCATATTGACAAGAGCGTTCCGGAACATATCTAGAAGGAAAATGAGGGCTTTATTGGTAATTGTCGCCTTGGGTTTCTCCATGGCAATCATGATTTCTATTCCTGCAGGCTTCATGGCAAACCAAGCCTCAACGGAGAACATAACGAGTAATTTTAACAGCACGATCACCACTATGCAGGAGGAAATCAACAAGACATCTACATTAATAGAGTGCCAAACCGTATCTGTACGAGGCAATTTCTCAAGGTTTTCTGGCATGCCAGGATTCGGATCCGAACAGCAAGTCTTCATAAATGAAATCGTTTCCGAAGGAATCAGGTCTATCGAAGGTGTCAAGGAGGTCATACCTTTCCTTCAGACGTCATCGAATGAGACAACTTCGGAGACAATAAGTGGACCAGGTGGAAGAAGCTTCACGATTTCCAGACCCCTTTACACGATTACAGGTGTTTGTCTGAATTCCTCTGTCATCGACAACTATTCCATGCTGCCGACGAACATAACGGCTGGGAGAAACCTACACGAGAATGACAGTGGAGTCCTTCTCATGAGCCAAAACCTCACAGATTACTTTGGAGTAGGAGTAGGTGGTAAAGTGGAGATCGACGGCGAGTCTTTTGCGGTCGTAGGCATCTATGAAGAAACAGGACAAGGCTTTACGGGAACAAGAACGGCTTACATGAACATCTCCGATGCGCAGACAATAACTGGTCAAGCGGGAAACGCAAGTAGGCTAGATGTGTACGCAGAGAATACCTCCGACGTAGATGGAATAGCTGAGGCGATACTGGCAGCGTATTCAGAAATTCAAGTCACGACATACAAGGATCGTCTAAGCCAGTTGCAGAACATGCAAACGACCTACGACGAAACGTTGACAAATGCTCAGTCAACCCTCAATCAGACCCAGACAATCGCGACTCAAGAGATCATCATAGCAGTCGTCGCTACGAGTCTGATCGTCTTGTTTGTCATGTTATACACTGTGCGAGAAAGAACCAAGGAGATCGGCACGCTTAAAGCGATAGGCTTCAGCAACTGGAACGTTATGAGCCAGTTCATGCTCGAAGGAATGCTGATAAGTCTCGTGGCTGGCGTGGTTGGCATTGCCATAGGAAGCGTTGGAGCACCCATTCTGTCAGGACTGCTACTTCCAAGCATAAACCCTTCTCGTTCATCAGGTCCTTTTCAATCCACTTTCACGTCCACCAGTCCCGGAATATCAAGCGCGGGGATTGCCACAGCCACTCCTAACCTGCAACTTATGCTGTTAGGACTGGGAGCAGCAGTGCTGCTTGGAGTCTTGGGCAGTCTATACCCGGCTTGGAGGGCTTCAAGAACGAGACCTGCGGAGGCAATGAGATATGAGTGAAGTTATCCTGAAAACGGAAAACGTGTTCAAGACCTACAAAATGGGCAAACGCGAGGTCCCAGCTCTCTCCAATCTGAATCTTCAAGTGAACAAGGGCGAGTTTGTGGCGATCATGGGCCCTTCTGGGTCAGGAAAAACGACGCTTCTGAACGTTTTAGGCTGTCTTGACAAACCAACGAGCGGAAAAGTAACCTTGGACGAAGTTGATGTTTCAAAACTGCCCGAAAGCCAACTCTACAAACTGAGAAGGAAAAAAATCGGGTTTATCTTCCAAACATTCAATCTCTTGCCATACCTGAGCGCAATCGAAAACGTGGAACTCCCGATGGAAAACACGAAAAAATCAAAAAGCGAAAGAAGAGAAAAGGCTGGCAAATTGCTGGAATTAGTAGGGTTGGCTGGAAGAGAAGAACACAGGCCACAGCGTCTCAGTGCAGGAGAACAGCAAAGAGTATCGATCGCGCGAGCTTTAGCAAACGATCCGACAATAATTCTGGCAGACGAACCCACTGGAAACTTGGATTCAAAAAACAAATACGAAATCGTCAGGCTGTTAGCAAGCCTGAACATTGATCAGGGAACCACTGTAATAATGGTAACACATGATAGCCAGGTAGCCTCACACACCGAGAGAATGCTCCTTCTCAATGACGGCCAGATTAAGAAAGAAAAGCAAGGACTTCTTGTAACGAAGAAGAAGAGCCTCTGTCCATACTGTGGAAGCAAGATTCAGCTTAGTGACCAAAGGTGTCCCAGTTGCAAAAAAAGATTATGAATAAAAAAGGAGGAATGTGAATGGAAATACCTGAAAAGCCAAGAAATACTCGTTTATCCACCCGTCTGATGGGAATAGCCATCATATGCTTGCTTGTAGGAGGAATAGCGGGCTATGGAATAAATAGCCTGATTGCTTCCAGCCAGATCAGCGACCTACAAAGCAACGTGTCAACTCTTCAAAACCAAGTTTTAGATCTTCAGTCAACGCGGAACTCATCATCTCAGAACATAACTTACGAAAATAGCACTGACGAAAACACCACCTACATTCTGGGAGAAAATTTTTCACTGTCACAGCTATACGGACAGGTCAAGAACTCCGTAGTCGTGATTCAAGGAATGGAACCGCAATACAACTTCTGGGGGCAGATCTACGGCTACTCTCAGGTACAAGGATCAGGTTTTGTCTCTAACTCGACAGGCCAGTTTGTGATCATCACTAACTACCATGTTGTTCAAGGCGCAATCAACATTACTGCAACATTCGCAGATGGAGACACGTATGCAGCCAATGTGACAGGCTCAGATCCTTACGTAGATCTCGCCGCCCTTTCAACAAACGCGCCGCAATATGAATACAAACCACTCGAAATCACGAGTTCATCAACATTAAAAGTTGGTGACCCAGTAATTGCAGTCGGCAATCCTTTGGGGTACACCGGATCAATGACTTCAGGAATTGTCAGCGCCCTAGGCAGAACAGTCTCTGTGTCCTGGTCCAGCTATGACATAGCCGATTGCGTACAAACAACAGCACCAATAAATCCCGGTAACTCGGGAGGACCACTTCTGAATTACAATGGTGAAGTCGTCGGCATAACCTCTTACACTGCAACCTACCAAGGAGTGGCTGCTCAAGGGCTGGGGCTAGCGATCCCTTCAAGCACGATACTGCGGGAAATCGGATCCTTGATTACAAACAGTTCATACAACAACCATCCCTCGTTAGGAGCCTCTGTAACAGACATGACCTTTGGAATTGCGCAAGCCATGAACGTGAACGTTACCTACGGGTGCTTAATCGTCCAAGTAACAAGCGGAGGAGCAGCGGACAAAGCCGGTCTTCGAGCCGGCACAACCCAAGCTCAAGTCGAAGGAACATCGGTGATGATAGGAGGCGACATCATAACAGCAATCAACACAATAAGAATCACGAACATGGACGATCTTTCAACCTACCTAGAAGAATATACTCTCTCAGGCCAGAAAATAGACGTAACAGTGATCCGAGACAACCAAACGAAGACCATCCCAGTTACGTTAGGAACACGACCTCCACTGAGCACATAAGGGCGAGCGCATGCTGGGCATTTAAGGTTTAGAAAATGCTAAAAGGGAAAAAAACAAGGGTTCGGCCTTCTTCGCTGGACTCACCTTAATAGTTGCGTGTTTTGCTTTTTCCAACACTGTCCAATCGGTTCAGTCCATGCCTGCGAATAGTTTCGTTTTGCCGTGCAAGATTGACACTTATGGAAACGCTTGGAATTGTACCCTTTCATATGGATTGTTCGAGTACAATTCTACGAATCTTTCGCAGCGCGTCTATAGTTACTTGGTTGTTATGAAAACGAACGGTGACCTAGTTTATCTTCGCGAAGGCCCCGATTGCGGTTGAGCTGTCAAATACATTTCGCAAGACACTCTCATGTATCAGGGCTCAACTACGCATTTCTGGAACCTTGAAACAAACCAGACAACCGATTTCTCAAACGTTTCGGGCCACCATGACATGGAATATGATCTGATCACTGACACTTTTCTCACCCTGAGGGCCTACTTGAAGGAAGGAAATCAACGGAACCAAAAGTGCTTTTTGACAAGATCGTGGAGCTTAATGCTGCGGGCGACGCATTGTGGACTTGGTACCCGGATGAACACTTTGATCTCAGCGAAGCATGCCCCTACAATGACACAACGATTTATGATGGCGAAACCGTGATGGATTTCACTCATTGCAATACCCTTCAGTGGGATTGTGCAGATAACATCGTCTACTTGAATGTTCGGCATTTGAACACGTTCTACAAGATCAACATGTCAACAGACGGGGTGATTTGGGGGTGCGGTGAATATGGTAATTTCACGCTTTTGAATGGAAATGGTGAGAAAGTTTCGAGCTTGTGGTACCATAGCCATACTACAAGGGAAATTGAACCAGATGTGTTCATAATGTTTGACAATGATTTTCACAACCAAACCGATCCTAATGATGCACATAGCAGAATGATAGAGGTTACATTAAACGAGCAAAGCTTGACAGCATGGGTAAGTTGGAGTTGGACGGCTCCAAAAGAATACTGGAGTCCTTATTGGGGGAAAGCTGACAGATTACCAAACGGTGACAGAATAGGAACTTTCGGAACACAGACCAAGCAGTACGCTAATGATACAGGCGCTGTACTGGTTGAAGTAAACCCAAGCGGTGAAATAGTCAGGACTTATACTTTCCCGAGGGGCTAGGGAATCTATCGAATCGAGGAAACAGCATCACTACCCGCTCAGAACAAGGATAATTGGTGGCTCACATATGCGATAATAGCTTCCCTAATAGTGGCAGTCGCAGTCGTCGCTAGCACATACCTGCTGAAGACCAAGAAATCTAAAAGCGCAGAAAACCGCCAAAGGTCTGTATAGACAGCTGCGCTTTTTGTGAAAAATAGAATTGCAGGGTAAGCACACGTAGATCCTCAATGAGCGCGCGCTAGCGCTAGGAAGGGGAGATGGAGCATACAAACTTTGAAAAGCCTAATAGACAAGAGCAAAGAAGTTGTGTGGTGATATCAAATGCCGCAATGTCCAAAGTGTGGGAAAGAAGTCGGAGAGGGAGATAGCTTCTGCAAATCTTGCGGAACCAAGCTAATCGGACCACCTGAAAATCAGACTAAGGCTGGGTCTCCAACGGAGGAGGGTGTCGAGAATGTCGTGATCAGGAGGCTTGACGGGATAAAGGATCGAGATGAAGAGGCAGTTAGAGCACTCGTTGATGAGCGCTACAGCAAATTTGATGATTGGCCTCCCTTTGCGAGACAGGAGGCGGCGGAGGCTCTGAAGAACGAGTTCGGGGCTTTCAAGGTTCTCTCCGACTATAGTTATCAGTTGGAGAATTTCGAAGCAAATACTTTTGGGGATGTAGCTGTTGCCACTTTTCATATACATTATCAGGGAGCGATCAGAAACAAGCCATTTGAGGTAACTTCGCGTGTTACATCTGTCTTGCGGAAGGAAGATTCAGGATGGAAAGTGGTTCACGAGCACTTCTCTAGGTTCCCAGAAGGAACACGGCAACAACCCACTACGTCTTCATCGTCCCAATCGACGCCGTCCCCATCGCCCCCATCTTATCCGCCAGCAAGAAATAGGACGAGAACGTATGCCATTGTAGGATTTGTCAGTGCTGTCTTTAGTTTGTTGATTCTGCCTGAGATATTTGGTTCCGTAGCGATAGTTCTTGGCGCCTACACATGGAGAAGAGAACGAGGAAACCTTGGGATCATCCTCGTGATCGTAGGAATCCTATGCATGATCATAGGAATAGAGGCTACAACCTTTGTTTAAGCTTGGAGTTTCGTCACATCATAGAGTTGTGACCCGCTAAAGGCAGATGAGTATCGCAACCAAGTCGACTCGTTAACGCTCTGTTGCAATCGCAGGTCTGATACCCTCGCGCGCGCGAGCGCATGCGGATCATCGCAAGGCATTGCGAACAAATCAGATAGGCAATTCTTGATTGGGCTAGACAGCCTTTTGGCATGGCAGGCAAGAATGTAGAATTTACGTCGGAATAAGGAAACCTCGGAAGGAACGCAAACAGAAACAGCAACCTGAACAAGGCATTTGCATAGCCGAACCAAAAAACGAAGGTTGACTCCGTCACATATGATCGTAGGAGACCAGAGGTGCTTGTGCCTGTATCCTTCTATAGGGCTTGCGGAGAGTGCTATCTTCGGTTTCTAGCAAATCGATGATTTCGTGGCAGTGAAGCAAGAACTCTTTGCCCCTGTCTGTGGCCTTAAGCACTATTTTGTTGTTCAGCAAGCCTACCTCCACGAGTTTTGCTTTCATCATAAGTCGCATGTATCGGTTTAGCATCAGAGAACTCAGTCCGACTTTGTATATTATGCTGGTTTTTTGCACTCCTCCATACGCCATTTCGAGAATTTCCGCAACTATCGCTACTCTGTCCCTGTAGGGTTTCCTGCTCCGAATAGTCATATTCTGCATTTTCTCTTTGAATCCCCTTTTTTCGCTTCTTAGCCCTATCTAGCTATGAACGTGAGCGTATCAGAAAGCACCATCTGTCCTTTGTACCCAGTAGTAGCGTAGACCTCAAAAGTGCCAACGTACGCAGCATCGGGTGGTATTCGAATTGGCGGTTGGACGCTTGCGATGCCTGAAGAGTTGGTCAACACCGATCCATAATAAAACTTTATGCCGTTTGGACCTATGACTGCAAGAGCCACCGGCTGGTTTGGTAGGGTCTGATTGAGCTCGTCGCGAACTTCGGCGTAGATGTCCACAGTTTCGTTAAGAGCATAATACCCGCCCGGTGTGTTTGGTCCTTTGCCGTATTTCTGAGTGAAAACATCTATTGCTGGTGGCAGCGAAAAGCATCCGAAACTTGTGGTGGCCTGGACAGTCTGGTTGTAAACTTCGCTCGAAGCGAATACTTGCCAGACCGTTGAGGAGAGGTCTGAAGGCGGCGTAATCTGAAACGTGATGTTTGCTGTTCCAAGACTATTCGTGGTCACATGTTGCAGTAAGAATTCCGTGCCATTTGGAGTCCTGACGTCAAAGGTCACCGGGGTTCCAGCGATTGAGGCATTTCTATATGACAATTGCGCCTCGAGGAGAACTATGTCGTTTGGGAGAAAGGAGATGCTGGGAACCCCGTTCTTTTTGGAGAAGACATCAATTCGAACATTTTGTGACTCGCATTGGAAACCAAGTGTATCACTTAGGGCTTCATTGTCTACAGTTGCGTTTGCGAGGATGTTCCACGTTCCTATTACGTGGCCTTCAGAAGGGAGAAGGTAAATATCGCTTTTGGCAATGCCTGAGCTATTTGTTAGGGCTGTTCTTACGGTCAAAACCTCATCGGGCCTATATATCGCAAATGTCACTGGATCGTTCTCAAGGTTAATACCTGCCTGAGTGAGACGAGCATAGATGGAAACATTGTCGAAAGGTTCGAAGTTTCCACCGGAAATGCTGACGCCCTGGCCGCCTTTCTGCGTAAAGACATCGAGTACGCTCTCAAGCTTCGCAGTGCTTGGGGTTGGAGAAAATAGGGCGTAGCTTATTGTTCCAAGCCCTACTGCTAGGCCGATTGCAAGGATTGATGCTGCAAGCACTTCTTTCTTTGAGTTCATGAGCCGTCAAGAATATGAATAGACGGTGGGAAATTTAATTCTACGTTTTTGTACATGTGTACAAGTAGTTTGAACAGCGATATTTCAAATAATATGAGGTTGTTTCTTTTCTATGTGGAGACGGAAGAGTCTTGAGCGAATCAGATGATGTTCTTAGAGGTCTCACATTAAGGGTCTACAAGTTCGTTTTGAAGAATGATAGACCGGTCGGAATCCGTGAAGTTCAGAGAGCCTTGGACCTAAGCAGTCCTACCCTGGCGCTTTACCACATAAACAAGCTGGAAGAAGCAGGCTTCATTAAGAAAGAACTGAACGGTTATGTTGCAGATAGAATAGTTCTCAGAAACCTCGTTCGCCTAAGGAGAGTCTTAATCCCACGGAATCTCTTCTACACGGTATTTTTCTTGACCTCATTGATGTTCCTGATAGTTTTTCTCAGACCATCCATCCTGACGAGAGAATACATATTCTCTCTTGGAGTTGTCAGCGTTGCAGCGGCAACATCAGTTTACGAAACGATCAAAGCCCTTTCTCAGAAAGTGCTGTAACCAGGTCTGCCTCTGGCAATTCAAGTTGGAATCTTGCCGGTCCAGCACTGACCAAACATGTCGTTTCACGTTGTTTGAGTTTCACACGATTGCTTTGTTCTATGAGAAACGGTGGTTTGGCATCGTTGCGAAGGGTTAGTGCAGATTTTTTGAACTCTTATCGCTCTGCGATGTGTTCTGGCTGTGAACGCGTGTGACATGCGGAAAGTCAGACTGTTCAAAAAACGATAGTGAAAAACCGTCCTAATTGCCGTAAAACCATCTATACTGTTTTAATAAGAGAATTTTCACCTCTATTACGACACCCTAGGGGAAAAGCCTCAATGCTGATTCAAGAGGTTATCCTTGAGAATTTCATGAGTTACGAGTATGCTAGGGTACCTTTTAGACCAGGCGTTAACGTGGTCTGTGGGCCAAATGGGTCCGGAAAGTCATCGCTTCTGCTTGCGATTTCCGTTGCTCTTGGTCAATCGTACACGGAGAGATCTAGAAAACTGAGCGATCTGATACGTTGGGGAAAAGACCAGGCCCGAGTCACCGTGGTTCTTGACAATGTCAAAAGAGGCAAGAATAGGCTGGTTCCAAGATATGATAAGGACCAGATATTTCTAACTCGCGTCTTGCGGCGAGACGGCAAATACTGGTTTGAGCTCGAAAACCGAGCCGCCATGAAAAATGACGTTGACAGACTCCTGTCCAGATTAGGCGTCGATCCTGACAACATACTGATAATCATGCATCAGAACATGGTGGAAAGGTTCACGGTTCTCTCCCCTCAAGAAAAATTAAAGATGGTTGAGGCTGCCATCGGACTTGAAGCCTACAGAGAGAACGTGCTGCAGGCTCAGAAGAAGCTAGTCCGGACCCTGAGCCAAGAAGAGTCTATGGGAAAACTCTTGGAGTCAGCTGAGCAGACGCTCAACTATTGGAGAGAACAGTATGACAGGTTCCAAGAGAAGAAGCAACTTCAAGCCAAGAGAAGATTCCTAGAAAGGGAGCTAGCCTGGGCAGAAGTCATTAGAAGAGAAAACGTCGTCACAGATCTGGAAGCTGATAGAGAGAAGGAACAGCAAACCCTGGACGCAATTGAAGAGGAAACAAAAACCGCAGAAGAGAACAACCAATCCGCTAAGAACGAGTCCCAAAAACTCAAAAACGAATGGAAAATGCTATTTGATGCCCGCTTAATCCTCGAGCGACAAAGAGCCGCAAATGAGTCAACAGCCAATCTTTGTGAACAGATCCTGAACGAGACTTTGATGTTGGAAACTTCAACTCTGAAACCGAACGCATCTTCTCGAACGATCCCTCCAACAGAAGAAGCCTTACCAAGATTCAAACTCTTGAAAAGCGAAAACTTGCGAGAACTGATCCAAAACTCCAATCAACATCTCTCGGAACTGGACAATGAAATAAGAATGAATCAAACGAAAGCCAACAGCGTCGAACAAAGGATCGAGAAAGCCGACAATCAAGTCGTGGACGCCCGCATCAAAATGGCATTGCTGGAATATCGCAAAGAAAACGCGATCGCCACTATGGAGTCATCAGAAAGAGAACTGAATGATGCAAGAAGACATCTCGCCGAAGCTGCTGATAAGGCTGAACAGAGCGGACCGAGGATTGCAGTTCTGAAGGGTGCGGGCGAGATCCTCGACGAGATGCGAGTGACGGAAGGACATTTGGCTGCCCTCACTGATGTCTCCGAAGACATTGAAAAAATGTATGAGAACTATTCTAAGCTCTACTTAGAGCTGAAGGAAAAGGCACATCTGGTGGCTGAAAACCGTGAGAAAGCCCTAGAAGAAGTCAAAACACGTATGCAGGCTTGGCGAACAGTGATCCAGAGCCTTCTAGACCGTGCGAACCTGGAATACCAGAAGATCCTGATGCAGACACAGGCCGTGGGTGAAGTCAGGCTTGTCAATGAACATGACATCGAAGCCGCGGGACTGGAGATCCTTGTGGGGTTCAAAGGGGGGAAGCCGGTTCCTCTAGACGCTTACACGCAGAGCGGCGGCGAAAGGACCACGGCAACAATGAGTTTTCTGCTGGCCTTGCAGCAACACGTCCGTTCACCATTCCGCGCTGTTGACGAATATGACATTCATATGGATCCCAGGAACCGCGAGCTCATCGCAAGAATGCTGATTTCAACAGTAACCGACGGAAACGCTCAATACGTCGTCATTACACCAAGCCAGATAACCTTTGCAAAAGAAGAAGTGAGCATAATCACTGTGCAAAACGTTGAAGGAAAATCAATAGTGCGGGAGGTTACTTGATGCAATCGAAAAGGGAAAGAGAGAAGGAAGGCAGGGAGAATCTCGCGCGCATAATCGAAACGTGCAAATCTGTCGAAGAACGTTCACTCGATCCTTTTCTGATTGACGTGAACGAGAACATCAGCTCAGTGAAGGAATATTTTCCAGAATGGACAATTGCGGAAGACCTGTGTTTGGACGCCGAGACGATACATCATTTGGCCTCGGTCATCAAGCTTCAAGGCGAATGGGTCAAGCATCGCTCAACATCGCTCTATACGGATCCGTTCCTTCTCGAAGAAAAGCTCAAAAGTTTGCCGAAAGATGAAATTATAGAAACGTTTGTTCAGGCTTGGCATCCAATAATCGAGTTGGAACAGATTTCAGTTCACAGCCTAGCAGAGGCAACAGCGTACTGGATAAACTTGCTACCTGTGAATGAAAGATGGCAGGAAAAGCCGCCAGCTGAAGTTCAAATAGGTTCAGCGTCAAGAGAGGAACTCTTGAATGAGAAGATCTTGCAAGACAAGGCTTTCTCGGAAGAGCTGGACAGTTTCTGGCATGAACTGAAAATCTGCGTTCAAGAAAGGGACGACGTGAAAATCCCATATTGGGGTTTCATAGGGAAGGGAACATATGAGGAGACCGTTCAAAGAGCGTTCATGACGAGCTTCTTGGTCACGTATGGCTATGCGACATTGGAAATCCATCCGTTGGAAGAAGAGATCTTCATAAGACCGCACGAAGAGCCGGAAACCAAGATCGGCAAGAACCAACTCGTGTCCATTCCAATATCAGTTTCAGTTGAAGAATGGAAAAAGTGGAAGAAGGGAATTCTTCGGTGAGCCAAAGAAAAGCCACATATGCCAGCAAGCTCAAGAGGGCGACCCATCTCCTTTTCTACAAGAGACACATGAAACCTGGTGTAAAAGGTTGGGAGCTTCGAAAAGCCCTAGGTGCGGATTATCCGAAAGTCTTGAAACTCCTCGACGATCATTTGAAAGCAATTGATTTACAGGTCAGAACGGTTTTTGAAGAGGAAAAAGACGTTGAGAAGCCAAGCTTGGAGCAGTTGGACAAAGCCAGGTATTTCATAACGTTGAGAGGAGAGATAACTCCGAAAGAAGCGAAGATGGTAGGATGGCGAATAGACGACCTCGCAGGACTCGCAATCACGATCTCGTACATCATTTCCAACAGAGGAAAAGCGACGCGAAAGGAAGTCGAGGATATGCTGCGTGACAAGCTTCCTGGATGGAAAGTCGGCCTAAATATAGATCGCTACATCCGCTATGGATACTTGATTCAAGACGAAAACGAGCAACTGTACTTGGACTGGAGAACGCGGGCAGAGGTCGATCAAAAAGCGTTAATCGACCTGGTCCTAGCGAAGTGACAGGCCCAAGAGGCGAGCATGCCTCAACATCAACGAACACTCTTGGAGCGCTTGTCCGAGGCAACGATCGATCCATGCAATGCTTATTTCCTAAGCCTATGGTATGCAAATGCTATTATGTCGATGACAAACAGCGCAACGAGGACCAACAATGGGCTGCCCAAGAATTGATTCAAAGCAGATCCATCAGAGGCGCCAACGCGGCTCACTAATGCAAAGAACAAGATCAGAGAATTGATGGCGAGGGTCTCCATTTTCAAAAGGTAGAGCTCCTCAGGATTAGGTTATGCTCACGTTCTGTATTTGGAAGTATCTTTTGGCCAAGAACCTCAGACGTTCTGCATTCTTCCCGTTTTTTCCTATGGCCACACCTTTGTCTTTCGGGTTGACGGCTACGACGGCCATTTTTGTCCCGTCAGGTCTCTCTGTCACGCGAACTTCCTTGACGAGTGCTGGTTTAAGTGCGTTTTTGATGAATTTGACCGGGTCTTCAGAGTACTCTATTATTTCCTGTTTTTTCCCGGTCATTCTTTCCAGCGTGTGAATGTTTCTGCCACCTTTGCCGATGGCCACGCCTATCTGGCCTTCGTTTATGATGAATATGACGCGCCCCTGCTCCTCGTCAACTATGCAGTCTTTGGCGCTTGCGTTGGTTATGCTTTCAAAGAGGGCGATGAATCGCATTTCGTTGCTTGTGAACTTTATTCCGCTTGTCATTCGTTTCCTCCAGTAGATTCCTCTGGTTCAGCTTTCTCCGTCAGTTTGAGAATTTCAGAATCGCCTGGTTCTCTTATACTTAGCGCTGAAACAGTGAAGGGTTTGCCACATGCGGCTGCCAAGTCAAGGGCCGATCCCTTGTAGGCCATGAATGGAACGTCTGAAAGTTTGCTGTAGTATTCTATGTCTTCGCGTATGTCCTTGGGGCAGTTTGAGGCTATGATAATCATTTTGGCTTTCGCAGTCTTCGCGTTTTGAACTGCAGAACCCGTGCCGAAGGTGACCTTGCCAGTTTTGACCGCTGTCGCAATCGCCTTGTCTATGTCTATCACTTCTTCTTCTCTCCTTTCGATTCGAAAGTAGACATGTAGAGTTCGACTAATCCCGTGCCTATTGGAATTGACTGCCCGACTATTACGTTTTCGGTTACACCTGCAAGCGGATCGCTTTCCCCTTTGACGGCGGCTTCAACGATGTTGGGCACGGTTATTTCAAACGCGGCTCTCGCTAGGACGCTTGACTTCTTCCCGCTGATGCCGTGTCGCCCTATTTGCTGCACCTCGCCTGTTGAAGTCATCATATCTGAAACAAGCATCACGTGGCGAACGTCAACGTCAAGACCCTGATCGTCCAGGACTCCTTTGGCCTCATGCGTCAGCGCGTTTCTCGAAGCTTCTATTCCAAGGGTTTTTGCGATTTCATGAACGTTGTTGGTCGTGGTTCTGGAAGTGTCCACGCCTCGAATCTCCAAGACCTTAGGCAGGTTTGAACCATCTGTTCTTATGACCCATTCTCCATGCTCTTCAGTGACTAGTACACGTTTTATGCCCGCGACACCTTTGACGTGAAGGGACGGAATCTTGCCAAGCATTTTCTTCAGCTGATCAGCTCTTTTGGGTTTGATGTGGATGTTGTTGCCCCTGATCCTTACGGTGCAGTTCTGCGTCTCCAGTGCCTTCTTCAGCTGGTCCAAGGCTACGTCTCTGTCTTCCATCATGGTTCTGTTGAGTTCGACTATTATCTCCTCGTGCAGGGGGTCTTCATATATTGCCTGCGTCAAGTTCTCAAGTGTTGTGAAGATTATGGTTCGTGCAAGGTTCACCGCTGCTTCTCTGTTTTTTCTCAGCTCTTCATCTAGGTAAATCGTCATTATAGGGGTGGAAGGTATTCTTCTTGCATCAACAATTTCTATCAGTCTAGGTAAACCTAGCGTAACGTTCTGTTCTCTCACACCTGCATAGTGGAATGTTCTGAGAGTCATCTGAGTGCCAGGTTCCCCTATCGATTGAGCTGCAACGATGCCAACCGCTTCACCAGGTTCCATCAAGGCACGTTTGTAGTGCTCCATTGTAAGCTTGATGGCCTTGGTTACTCCTGCGGCACTGAGGTCAGCTTTGGTTAGACTCTCCTTGAGTTCGGTTGTCAGGATGGGCGTAAGCTGGCCTTCAGCCTCTTTTAATTCATCCTTAATGTGTTCGGGCGATGAAGGTTTGCCTCTTTCTCGCGATATTTTAAGCTGGTCTACGAGTCGCCCGACGTTAACAGCTTTTCCGTGATCACTCTTGGCTGGGTCAACGCCGTCCTCTCCGTATTGGAATTGAATTATGTCCCCACTTGAATTCCTGACTGTGCCGTCATACTCCAAGCGTATGTGCTCAAGAGCGTTGATCAGTCTTCTCTGCATATAGCCGCTTTGCTGGGTTCTAACTGCTGTGTCAACCAATCCTTCCCTGCCACCCATCGAATGGAAGAAGAATTCAATTACGTCAAGTCCCTTTTGATAGGAAGAATACACGAATCCTCTTGCCTTCGGTGTTGCATCGCCAGGCTTGAAATGGGGTAATGCGCGGCCTAAATATCCTCTCAGTATTCTTTTTCCGCGAACTGACTGTTGGCCGACGCATGCGCTGATTTGGCCAATGTTCAAGCTCGAGCCTCTGGCTCCTGTCCTCGTCATTACGATGCCGGCATTTTCAATCGTGAAGTCTTGGTCGGCTATTTTTCCCGATTCGTCTCTTGCTTTGGCCAACTCGTTCATGACGTATATTTCAAATGAGTCTTCGAAAGTTTGTCCAGGGAGCCTCGGAAGAGTACCCTTGTTATGGCTGTCGATCAGTTCCAATATTTTCTTCTCAATTCGGTCCATGGTTTTTCTTATTCTTTCCTCCGCTTTCGGAGAGAGGACGAGTTGATCATATGAGTAACTGAAGCCTCGCATGGTTATGAAAAGCTTCAACATGTGGGTTATTTTGTTTAGGAATTCCCGGCCGGCCTGGGTTCCGTAGTCTTTGATTATTCTGTGGAGTAGACTTTCAGACTGTTCTGCGCCTATTGAACGTCTATCTATCACGCCGCTGATGAGTTCACCGTCCTTGACAACTACGTATGCGTCGTACTTGCAATCTTCTTCTTCGCATTTGGCGCAGCCCTGACAGATGCTTGCCTTCAAAACGTAGTTCATGTCTTTCGGCAGGAAGAGGCTGAAGATCTGTTTGCCAGTCCACAGCGGCGTTGGCTCTTTGATCTTGGGTTTGGGCAGTGGACCAGTATATCCGGCTCCTAGCAGCAGTCTATTCATTTCATTGAAGGTCACATAGTTGCTTCTTCTTGTGAAGAGGTAAGCAGAAGTGATGAAGTCCCTGATCGCCCCTATTATTGGACCGCCAAATCTGGGTGAGAGTATCTGATCTTGAACCTGCATGAGCAGGAGCGCCTCCGTCCGCGCCTCTTCACTTTGAGGAATATGAAGGTTCATCTCGTCTCCGTCGAAATCTGCATTGTAGGGGGGACAAACACATAGGTGCAAACGGAACGTCTTGTATGGTAGGACCCGCACGTAGTGGGCCATTATTGACATGCGGTGAAGTGAAGGTTGCCGGTTGAATATGGCAATGTCCCCGTTCTTCAGATGTCTTTCCACGATGAATCCTGCTTCAACTGCCTCTGCAATCTTCTCCCTATCAACCACGAACTCGAGTCTTATGCGTTTTCCGTCAGGTCTGATGATGTAGAGAGCTCCGGGATATTGTTCAGGTCCGTTCTTTACTAGGTTCCGCACCTCTTCTAGATTCCACTCTGTGACTTTCTCTGGAACGGACAGCCGTATCGCAATCTCGAGCGGAACGCCAACCTCGTTTATGTCAAGATTCGGGTCAGGAGAGACGACGGTGCGTGCGGAAAAGTCAACTCTCTTCCCTGAAAGATTGCTTCTAAATCTTCCCTCTTTCCCCTTCAGCCGCTGCGAGAGTGTTTTCAACGCTCTTCCGGAGCGGTGTCTGGCGGGTGGTATTCCCGATGCTTCATTATTAAAGTATGTTGTTACGTGATATTGCAGAAGCTCAGATAGGTCTTGAATTATAAGCGTCGGTGCGCCAGCATCCATGTTTTCCTTCAGCCTTTGATTGATGCGGATTATGTCCACAAGCTTGTGAGTTAGGTCATCCTCGGAACGGATGCCTGATTCTAATGTTATAGAAGGACGAACGTAGACTGGCGGTACAGGTAGAACCTGCAGGACCATCCATTCTGGCCGTGCAGCGCCGGGGTTGAATCCCAAGAGCTCCAAGTCTTCATCAGATATGCGGCCCAGTCTTTCACGTATCATGCTCGGAGTCAAAGATTCTGAACCGCTTTCAGGGATTTGTTCGCTGAATTTTGTGGGTTTCTCAAAAGTTATTTTATATTGCGCGGCTCCGCAATGGGGACATTGTTTTGTCTTTGTTTCTTGGAAGATGACCTTGTAGACATCATCCGGGACCAAACCTAGAAGTTGACGTGTCTTGTCGATCCTTGCTCGAATCTTCTTAGCAGTTTCGTCGGCAAGCAATATCCTTCCGCAATTTCTGCACGTTGCCCTTAGAAGGTCATGTATTAGCTTCGTGAATTCGATGTGGACTATTGGGACGGCAAGTTCGATGTGGCCAAAATGGCCCGGGCACCTTATGGCAGTGTTGCCGCACGTTTTGCACCGTTGCCTAGGCTCCAGAGTTCCGAGCCTACCATCCATTAATCCAACGGTGATCGGTGTACCATCTTCGTCGTAGGTGTCAGGGGTTTGAATTTCTACTACTGAAATCTTGCGCAGATCCTGCGGTGAGAATAAGCCAAAACGAATTTCATCAAGAACCTTGTGAATTATTTCCTCAGTTGACATATCAAGCCTTCTCCTTAAGTCTCAATTTTGGCAAGACGCAAAGGCTCATAAGCTCCTGCAACAGGAGTTTGAAGGCATAGGAAACTATTGCCGGTGATATCTTGGCTTTGTCTTCGCACAGTTTGCACACGTATTTCCTTTGTTTCATGTCATAGTATGCTATTTGTCCGCATGTCTCACAGACGTAAAGCGTGTATTTGTCTGATTCTTCTAGCAACCTGTCTCTGATGAGCATTGCAGCTCCGTGACCGATCAGACAATCTCGCTCCATCTCGCCGAACCTCAACCCACCGCCTCTTGCCCTTCCTTCAGTAGGCTGTCTTGTTAACATCTGCACTTGTCCTCGTGCCCTAGCGTGTATCTTGTCAGCAACCATGTGATGCAGCTTCTGATAGTAGACGACGCCAATGTAGATGTCGGCGACGAATTTCTCGCCAGTCACTCCATTATAGAATACTTCTGCGCCAGTATGGCTGAACCCCAGGCGGACCAGCGATTTCCTGAGCTCACCAGAGCTCTCGTTTGAGAATGGCGTCCCATCTACTGGTTTTCCTCTTACAGAGGCAGCTTTTCCTGCCAGCGACTCGATGAACTGCCCGATGGTCATTCTGGAGGGAATAGCGTGCGGATTGATTATTATGTCCGGGACTATTCCGTCTTCTGTGAAAGGCAAGTCTTCCTGGGGAACGATTAGCCCTATCACTCCCTTCTGTCCATGCCGTGAGGCAAACTTGTCTCCCAGTTCGGGTATCCGCTGATCGCGAACTCTGGCCTTGACAAGTTTGCTTCCTTCCCCTGATTCTGTTATGAAAAGCGCATCAACGACCCCCGTTTCTGAAGGTCGCATGTCCACTGAGGTGTCCCTCATAGACGGTCCTTTCACCTCGAACTCTTTGTATTCTTCTAGGAATCTTGGAGGGCTTATTCTTCCGATTAAGACGTCGCCGCCTGAGACGCCTGATTCCAACCCTATTATGCCGTCAGGTTCAAGCAGTCTGTAGTATTGTTCTCCTCTGAACCCCCTTGTTCCAGGTTCTGGCAGGGTGAACTTGTCCTTCAGCCCGCCCAAGTATTGTCGGCACTCAGCTTCGTATATCCTGAAGAACGTGGAACGTCCTAAGCCTCTTTCTATTGAGGCTTTGTTGAAGATCAGCGCATCCTCCATGTTATATCCTTCAAACGATAAGACTGCAACTAGGCAGTTTTGTCCAGAAGGTCGAAGTTTGTAGCCCATCGTCTCCATCACTGCGGTTTCTACGAGTGGCACTTGTGGGTAATGTAGTATGTGTGACCTGGAATCTGCGCGCTGTTTGAAGTTCGTTGAATATACACCTAGTGCTTGCTTGGCCATAGCAGCCTGGTAAGAGTTACGTGGTGACTGGTTGTGCTCAGCATAGGGTACCGTGGAAGCGCAGATTCCGAGGATCGTGTACGTAGCAATCTCCAAGTGTGTGTGGTCTTCAGTTATCTCTTCGGGGTCTAGTGCAATGTATGCGTTTTCCTCTTCTTCAGCGTCCAAATATTCGACTATGCCGTTCTTTACGAGGTCTTCCCATGACCATTCGGTTGTTGCTATCCTTTCAACGTGTTCTGGTTGAAGCTTTGGAACTGCCCTTTCTACGATTATGAGCGGTCGTCTGACTCTTCCCTCGTCACAGTTGACGTATAACTCGTCTCTTCTTCCGTGAATCTTGGAAAAGTATGATATGTTCACTTCTGTTGAGATTTCCCCTGCTCTGCGTTTTTCTCTAAACTCACGTGCAAGCTGCTCTGAGGTGTTACAGTATCCGACGATGTTTCCGTCAAGAAAGATTTTCGCTCCAGAGAGCCTTAGTGCGTCATTAGCCTCGTAAATCGGCACCACGCCCATATTTATCATCGTCTGCTTTATTCTTTCAGGGTTCACTTCAACAGAGATGCAGGCTGATAGCGACAAGTTCTTGACCAGACCGCAGTTTGATCCTTCAGGGGTTTCATTTGGGCACAAGCGACCCCAATGGGTTGCATGCAGATCTCTGGCCTCGAAGTTGGGCTGGCTTCTGCTTAATGGAGACTGCAGTCTGCGAAGATGACTGAGTGTAGAAAGGTGGTTTGTTCGATCAAGAAGTTGGGTTATCCCGACTCTTCCTCTTCCCCAGTTCCCCGTTGCAAGCGAATGCTGAAACCGCTCCGTTATTATTCCGGGTCGGACCGCTGCCGAAACAGTTATGATTGATCCCTTCACCCCGATACGCTCGAGCTGATACTTTATGTCTCTAGTAAGGTTTCTGAATGCGACTCTGAATAGGTCTGCAAGAAGGGGACCGCCCAGCCTCAGACGTTTGTTCTTGAAATGATCCTTGTCGTCCTCGCTTCTCCTATCAAGCTTGAGTTCTATCGCCTTGCTGGCCATTTCGCCCAGAAACAGGGCCTTATCTTTACGGTTCTGACTCGTCCTGCCTATGTGCGGCAAGAAGTTCTTGTCTATTGCGGTTTCCGCTTTTTGCAGGCGGTATTCTTCAACTTGGCCATGAGCCACTCGGTTTCCGATGAAGAGAATGGCATCTTTTGGAGTGTCTACTCCCAGGGCTTTTTCAAATGAGGAATCTAATTCGGCCTGCAATTCCTTTTCCAATGAGACAGCTTCAGCTATCTCCTTGTCCGACTCAAGCCCCAAAGCGCGCATCAACACGACAAAGGGTACTTCTGTAGGCACGCCTGGAATCGAAACGTAAATGGCTTCGTCTGGTTTAAGCTTCAATTCTATTCTGGCTCTGAAGCCAACTGTGGTTGAGAATATCTTGGATTGGTATATGGGGCTTGCTCCCTTGTCGTCGATGTCAACTATTACGCGGTTTGGAGCCAAGTCTTCCATGGCTACGATCACACGTTCGGAGCCGTTCACGACGAAGTAGCCGCCCGAGTCGTCTGGATCTTCTCCACATGCGATGAGTTCTTCTTTTGAAAGCTGCGATAAGAAGCAAAGTTTTGATTTCAACATCACGGGGATGTTCCCAACGTACACGAGTTCTGTGTCTTGCTCTCTGCCGTCCACCACAGGAGTCATTTCGAGCGCTATCGGCGCGGCATAGCTGAGGTTTCTCAGCCTCCCTTCCATGGGATAGATCTCATGTTTTGTGCCATCAACTTCTATCACGTATGGTCCAGTTATCCTCGTTTGTGGGTCAATTATCCAGATTTGTCCAAGCTTCACTTTGTAAGGGCTTTCGGGAACTTCTATCGGGATTTCGCCTACTTCGTCGACAACCTCCTGCAATCCGTGGTCTATGAATTCGTTGAAAGAGTCCAGATGCTGGCGGACCAGTCCTTTCTCTCTGAAAAAAGCCTTTAGAAGAAGATGTGTATCCTTTTTTGAGATCTCGGTTATGTCAAGCCGCCCCCTGCGACCTAACACTTACATATATCGTAACAACACTTCCTGAATGTACCTTCAAATTCTTGATTTCCTCCGGCTGAAAAATGATGTCCAATATTAAGAGCTTGAAACGTACACTATGTAGCTATCTAATAAACTTTTTTGTGGTGCCCTTCAATTTTACCTCCGCATAATACATCACAGCACTGTTCGTGGGTCGATCGGTGCGAAAAGAGCCTGCCACCTGGCTGAAAGGCGAAATGGGGGGTGGGATTGGATGAATCTGGAATTCTAGGCTCCTATTGGTTGGTTCATTTCCTGGAGGGGAGACCGTTGGAGGTTTCGACGCGAATTGGTTGGCGTTGCGTTTCTGAAATCGTCGAGATCTGTGACGATAATTCGGTATGATGAATTTGCAATACTCGACATTGTCCTCAGAGTTGACGATTCTCTGGTTCTCCGGCACTGTGGGCGCCGAGACACGTGGTGCAGGGTCCAACGAGCCTCGAGCGATCAGCGGTGGTCTTCGTTCTTTCGAATTGATCGGTGGCAATGAAGCTTTTGGGAAACGATTAATAGGAGAGATGGAGGAGACTGTTACCGGACGCAGCGGTCGCCAAGCCAGGTCAAAGGCGAAGGACTCAAGATCGGGCGCTACATGTTCCGAGAGCCTCTATGAGCCATCCTTTCCCGTAGGGGTTCGCCGGTTCAAATCCGGCCCGCTGCACCAACTTGAGTTGTTGAATGCGGCGCATGCTGGGATTCTGGTGGGTTGACCTATGGTTTGGCTGGTGAGAGGCTCGCAAAACGCACCTCTTGTCGGTTTTCCAAGTCTTCGGTACGAGATTCATGTGTGGGTCTCGTCTTCTTCCTTTTGTCAGGCGTTTGACGATGCTTGTGGCGTGTTTTGTTGTAGTTTAGTCCAACGGTTGGCTGGAAACGTTTATATTATGACTTCCGACATCATACGTTTCTTGACGAGTTGGTGTTGGCATGAAAAAGAAGCAATATACGAAATTGAAGCAGAAAGCTGAAAGCTTAGAGTTTGGCATGTTTGTCGATGATTTCTTTGTGTACGAGTTTCTTTTGCAGAGAAGGGTAACTTGAGAAGTAAACTGGTACGGATGAATCCTTAAGCGTCCTGCTCCGGCGGCATCTTGGGTGTGTCAGATTGCATCGCTGGTCAGCGGTAGAGTGTTTGCAGTGCGATTGTTGGATCTGTATTTCAACGAGCTTGGGCATGTCGAGCGAGGCCTATTTGGTAGCGGTTGTCAGTCCAGGTCGATGCTGAGTTTTGCATTTTTTGATGTAGGTATGGATCGGAGCAGCAAGCAAAGAATATATCGCTGTAAGTGCTAGGAGAAGATTTATAGCACGTTTAGTGCAAAGGCGAAATTGGGTGCCACTGGTCGACGATATAGTCAGGCTTAAGAAAGAAAAAAAAGCGATAATTCTGGCTCATAACTACCAGCGCCCTGAGATTCAGGACATTGCTGACTACGTAGGGGACAGTATTGAGTTAAGCAAGAAGGCTATGGACGAGAATGAGGCGGAGATAATTGTTTTCTCAGCCGTGGATTTCATGGCTGAGTCTGCAGCGATCTTGAACCCGGAGAAGAAGGTTCTGTTGCCTACTCTTGGGGCGCGTTGTCCGATGGCTCAGATGCTTACGGTCTACGAGGTCAGACGTTCAAGGGCGCTCCATCCGAACCTTCCGCTCGTCTTGTATGTTAACAGTCTAGCTTCAGCTAAAGCGCATTGTGACATATGCTGCACGTCCGCGAATGCTGTTGCCGTGATCGAATCTTTGAGCTCAAATACGGTACTCTTCGGGCCTGACCGCAACTTGGCCGAATACGTCGGGGAGAAAACGGGGAAGACTATTATTCCTGTTCCTGAATGGGGATTCTGTCCGACTCATCTGCTTTTCCAGCCAGAGGATGTCCAAATAATCAAGATGCAGTATCCGGATGCGGTCGTCTTGGCCCATCCAGAATGCAACAGGGAAATGCGGAACGCTGCTGACTTCGTGGGTAGCACGTCCCAAATGTGCCATTACGCGCGCGAAAGCAGCGCCAGACGGTTCATCATAGGCACCGAGGAGGGGCTCTTGCATCGTTTGAGAAAGGATAACCCTGAGAAGCAGTTCTTTCTGGCCTATGATGGGGCTGTCTGTCCAAACATGAAACTGAACACTCTTGACAGACTGTACGCAGCCTTGAAGGAGGAGAAGTACCAAGTTAGGGTGCCTGAATCGATCGCGAAGAAGGCTCGAATAGCACTCGAGAAGATGTTTGCGGTAAGAAACTAACGTTCCAGAGTTGGCAGCCTTGGTTTGGAGGCTAGCCTTTTGGCTGATTCGCGGTCTGTTTGCAGAATGATTGCTTAGACGGCGACGTTGCCAATCGGGGGGCAGACCTGAAAGGAGTGGAATGGGAGGAAGAAAGAGAGTGTCTGAGGAAGAAAGTCTTGAGTCAGCGATCCACGATGCTGAGAACTTGCATGGTCATCTGGGTCCTTTCTTGGTCATCGGTGTAAGGATGGGAAGAATGGCTAAGCAGGTGCTTGGAGTGGACACTAGTCGGAATGATGGGCTAAGAGCCCATGTCAGTGTTCCGTTTTCGACTCCGTTCTCATGCATCATCGACGGAATCCAGGTCACGACTAAATGCACAATAGGGAATCAGAAGCTAAAGGTGAGAAACTCAGAAAAGGAGATTGCAGCACATTTTGAACGGAAGAACCCGAGCAGAGCATTAAGGATACGCTTGAAACCAAAGATTGCAGAAGGAGTACTTGACAGAATATCGAAAGGCTCATCAGTCGAGGAGCTTGCACGAGAAGTTGCACGGCTACCAGAGAGCGAGCTGTTCATGGTCGAAAAGTAGGATTCAGTGTTTGAGAACATGGGTTTTGCGGGCTGATGGGCATATGCAAGATTTGGAGATGGCTAAGGAACGACTCTTTGATGAGGATTTGGGGCTTTCGATCGTCAAGGATGGTCATGTGGTTTATGAGTCGGGTTCGCGTGGACTCTCTGGTTTGTTGGAGGCCATCGACACAGAAGGAAAAATGCTTGAAGGAGCTACGGTTGCTGACAGAGTTGTCGGGAAGGCAGCTGCTCTCTTATGCGTCTTCGTTAAGGTTGAAGCGGTCTATGCGATTACTCTAAGCAGAGAAGCTAAGGCGGTTCTCGAACAGCATGCCATTCGCAATGAATGGACCTGCTTGGTTGATGGCATATTGGATGTTGACCGGGCAGACTTGTGCCCCTTTGAGAAGCTCGTGGCAGGGATCTCAAGCCCCAAAGTCGCTTACGAGAAGCTCAGGGTCCTGTGTGAGAATTTTCGGCATGAAGATCGCGGTGAAAAGTATCGATAGAACAGTTTATATCAAAGAAAAAAGAAGAACTCGATACAACACGTAATGACTGCAATTGCAAGGGCGATCAAGTGAAATATGAGCGCGAAACCGGTTCATGTTAGTGATTCAAACTTTAGCGACACTGTCACCAAGCATTCGCTGGTCTTGCTAGACTTCTGGGCAGACTGGTGTGGTCCCTGTCGAGCTTTGGCTCCCACCATTGAAGAGATAGCAGGTCTGTATGCTGGGAAGATACTTGTTGGGAAGCTTAATGTTGATGAGAACCATGCGACGGCTGAACGTTTTCAGGTTTGCAGCATTCCAACAGTTGTGATGATAAAGAATGGCAAAGAGGTCGACAGGGTCGTGGGATGCGTGCCGAAGGATTATATTGAAGCTATGTTAAGGAAGCATGTGGGATAATGGTGCAGATGGACATTTCAGAAGGCAGAGTGATAGGTGCCCTGTTGCTTCTCTTGGGTGTTTCCTTGTTCGCCATAGGCGTCTACACTAATCAGTTGAACGCGCTGATTGATTTGCTGAAAACTGCCTTCAGGCTTTGATGAACGTTTAAATGAGGGTCAAGATGGCTGCGTGCCGCCTGTTTTTCAGTTTCGACGCATGGTCACGCATTCAGCAAGTATGTGTGATTTCTCACTTTGCGACTGGTCAAGTTTGCCTCTATTCACATTGGAAAGATGAGCGCTTTGCCTTGAAAGGGATGCCAGACAGTTGAGGCCGAAAGTCGTCGAGACTCGATTTGCATGGATCTCAAGTGAAAGCCTCAAATAGATTTCGATCATTCTATTAGTTCTCTGTGGTGGATCGGGTGAACTCAGGCGAGATTGATAGTCAGGTTTCAGAAAGGGACGCTGTTCTGGAAGTGGCCAAGCTTATGCTGGTATCGGCACGGACTGCCCCAAAATCGGGAGGCGTAGATGACGTCTGCACTTTGGTCCTCCGGGGAGGGAAGAAAGATGCCGTCGCAGAGCAGATGGAGCGTATCGGTGAGGAGCGCAAGCTTGAGGGATTCAAGCGGGACGCCAAGAACGTCAGAGATTCGGAAGCAGTCGTTCTCATCGGTGTAAGGGGGAACAAGAGCTTCGGACTAGATTGTGGGGCATGCGGATACAAGACGTGCAAAGAATTTCAGGGAAACGGGCGGAAGATGGGTGAGGATTTCGTAGGGCCAACGTGCCTGTTCAAGGCTTTGGATCTTGGATTAGCCTTAGGTTCGGCTGCAAAAATGGCGAGTCTGCTGAATGTTGACAATCGAATAATGTACCGAGTTGGCACGGCTGCATTGAAGCTGGGAATGCTTCCGGAAGGAACGGTCATTATGGGGATACCGGTTTCAGTTAGAGGTAAGAGTATCTTCTTTGATCGCAAGTAGAGAGCCGTTCTAGCCTTGTGTTCTTGTTTTTTCATGCATTTTTTCCAGGGTCCAACGGATGCTGGACTTTAGTTCTCTCAGACGTTCCGAATCGACGTTCTTTACGCATATCTCGCGGATCAGGTCTCCTTCTCTAATAATACTGTACGATAGAGCATTATCTTGTGGCAGTTGTCCGGCTCTGACCAGCTCATTGTCCCTTTCCTGCATTTTCATCAGGATCCTCTCAAGGAGAAACTGGGTGAATGGCGGCGTGTTGACGTCGAAATTCTTGTCTGCTGCAGGCAAGGCGCGCAAAGAGTTTTCAGTCACGTAAAGCAGGGCTAGCAGCTCCCCTGAAGCAGTTTTCAGCTGTAGGACATTCTCAGACGAAGCACCAGGCTCGCGGACTGTTTCTTCAGGTTCGATGGTGTATTCTTTTTCTGGCGTTGCCGTTTGAGTTTCGCAGGTTTCTCTTATCGTGTCGGCTCGTTTGAATCCTTTTTCGAGTAGTATCGAATTTACCGTGTCAAGCGTGGCCTGCAGATCTTTAAGCTCGGTTTCAAAGTCTTGGATTTTTTTTATGAGTCTGCCCTTGAAGTCAATGAGCCTTTTCATTTTTTCGGCGTCTTGAGACATTTCCAGTCACAAGCTAGTAAGCGACATCCTCCTTATCAAACCTTTGAAGAAAGGTTATGGCTAGGCCAATTCTGTGACGGAACACTCGCCGTGTGATGGTTCAGAATACGGGTCGGATGGAAGGGACTGAAGCTTGACTTTCAACTCTTTCTTGAGGAAGTCCTCGAATTCTTTGAAAACAGCGCTCTCGGTGCAGTTCAGTTTGGAGCAAATGCTTTTCCCATCTTGGAAGCTGCTTAAGTCATAAAGAGCAGTCCTGCAGGAAAGGGAAGGGTTCTCAAGAACTGCTCTGGTCAGAGATTCTGAGGGCGTTTCCGAAAACAGCCACGCAGTACACGATGACTGAACGACTCTGTAGGTTAAACCTTCGTGAACAATGCACTTGTTGTTGGTTGCTATTTTCTTGAATGAAGAAGGGTGAATATCCCTTACCCACACGAAGTTGTGATAGCTGTTCTTGACTTCAACCCAATCTTCGGTTTCTGAAACCCTCCAACCGTGGCGTCTGCACGTGTCCTTAAACTTTGCCAGAATTTCCCACATGCCAGACATTTTCATCTCTTGTTCCCCCCAAGGTTCTTGTGTTATGATCTTCTAGAACAATCTTCTATATAGCCAACCACAGATTTAAAGCTGTTCGTCGTACTTTCGGTAAGGATGTGTACGTTTGCATCCGTTAACCGAACCTCTGTCTGGAAACAGCCCAAAATCCGACAGATTTACGGCATTTCTGAATGATGCACGAAGTTGAAGTGATAAACCTTCCACATCTTTCCGACGAAAAACGATAAATCCAAACAGGTTCCCTCTATCATGAGAGGCTCCAGACAGTCTTGAAGCTCAAGAACGATGTAGCGGCTCTCGATGCTACTGATTTGAGGATTCTGCGGGCTCTGCAAGAGAATGCAAGGCAAACGTACACGGTTATTGGCAAACGTTTGGGATTAGCACATTCAACAGTCTACGATAGAATCAAAAAGATGGAACGCTATGGAATAGTAAGAAAGTACGTTGCGTTGGTGGATGTGGAAAAAACTGGTGCCAAAACCATCATGGCCATGATAACTGTCTACACTGATCCAAAAGTCATCGAGAGAGTTGCACACAAACTCTGTGAGGCCTATGAAGTCTTGGAGGTTTACACGTCTCTTTCGGAAGAACTGCAGATAATGGCGAAGGTTATTGCAGAGACGCAGGAACATCTGCATGAGTTTATTTCCAATTCTGTTGCCCCTTTGCCCGGTGTTCTGAGAGTCCGCACGTCAATAGTGACAAAGAAGTTTAAAGAAGAGCAGTTTTCGATGGCAGATCCAGGAAGAGCTAACGTTTATAAAAGAAACGTCTAATATAGCAAGAATAGGGTGAATTCAAAATCATGTCAAGAAGCCAGAAAATAGTTCCGAGAGAAAAGGCATTCTACTTCTTCACGTCGATCGGCAATTACACCGGCGTCAGCGCGTTGTCGTTGAAAGAGTTTATGGAAAAAATGAATGAGGTGAACGTTAAGTCTCTGGAGTTTCACCTAAATCGGGGAGACTTTGAAAAATGGGTGAACGATGTTCTGCAGGACGTGGAGCTGGCTGTGGACATGAGGAGACTTCAGAGGCTCAATCTTGTCGGCGAAGCTCTTCGCAACCAGTTGGTCTTGACCGTTTCAAGGCGGTTGAGACGTTTAGCAACTTAGTTGAGTCGACTTCGAGTTCATGACTTGCCCGATTGCTGCCTTCAGCCTTAGCGTTTCGCAGGGTTGGCATCGCATCGAACCATACACTGCTTGTCGTAGTCTTCTGATTGTAGTTTGGGATGTGGTATTCCGCGGTTTCATTGCTCGTTGGGGAAAATTGCATTTGGCTAGGTCCACGTGATGATTGTTGTTGCGGGATCTCTTTGACAGCTTGTTGAATTGTGTCATTTCCGTTGATAAGATAGTTTAACAAGAGAGCCGTTGCGCCGTCGTTGTTGGTGTCCTCGATCCATCCGTCCCAGCTTATGATTGCCTTGGCACCTTTTTCTTCAAGCGTTTCGGCAGTTTTGGTATAGCCTTCTTTCAGTCCATTGCAGCTCATTAGGATGATGACAGTGTCGTCGAATCTTCCACTCATGACTTCTGTGATGAACTTTGGAGTTATTGCAAAATACATTCTTGGGTCACCAAGAATGTCGCATAGGGTGAGTTCTCCGTTGGAGTATTGGGGGTAGTCGCTCGTGCCGTTATTTTCGGAAGTGGATATGGCGATAAACCTCCCAGATTCGTCAATCGCAGAATGTGCTCTCCAGATTATCAGTTTGTACCCATCAGACGGCAAGCTTCTGTAATTGTCAACCGTTGCATTGTCTGAGTAGTAGTCAACTTCAGGAAAATGCGTGGATAGCAAGGTTCTTGTTGCCTCTATGAAGGTTTGGTTCACATAGCGTGAACTGCTAGTCAGATTGGAGCTGCTCAGTTGATCTATTATGGCTGCTTTTGGCTCGGTAGCGTGCTTGAAGTAGACTAAAAGTCCAGCGCCCATAAGGAGTAGAATAACCACAATTGCAACTGCTGCGAAGATCGCCTTCTTTCGGAACAAGGTTCTCACAGTCATTTCTTTGCTCTCTGGCTCAGTTTGATTAATTGCCTAACTGAAGTGGACGTGTGAAAAGAAGGATGGATAGGTTTATTTCCTTTTTCGCTTCCTGAGGCTTAATATTGCTCCGAACAATGCGACTAGGCCGAAATAGGCTGCTAGGGGCATTTTTTGGTCCTGTCCTGTCATTGAGACTGAGTATCCTCCTATTGGGGTCTTTGTTACTATGACTCTCGCAGTATCGGAAGTGGCAGTGTTGTTGTTGGCATCTGTGACTTTTAAGTACACATAGTAGGTGCCTGGTGCGGTTGGCGTGAATGTCCACGTGTTTGATGTGGCGCCTGAGGCTGGGTTGCCGTTGAGGTACCATTGGTAGCTGTAGGGTGGGGTGCCTCCAGCCACCGTAGATGTGAATGGTACTGAGTTCCCCAAGGGTATTGTGGCGGATAGCGGGCTTATGGTGACTGACAGTGTTGGAGCTTGAAGTGTGTAGTGTGCTGTAGTTGTGTGCGGTGCATTCATTATTACTGCCACTGGGTTAGTTCCAAAGCCTTGGGAAGTGCCGTCGATGTCCCAGTTGTTGAAGTTGTATCCTGTGACGTTTTGGGCTGTTAGGGTGACGTTGATCGGTGGGTCGTCATACCACCAGCCGTTTGTGGGACCTGCTTCGCCCAGTGGGTTTCTTGTTGGTTGAGGACTCAGCCCGTTGGGGTCCGTCAGCACGGTAAGGAGGTATTGAACCTTCCAGTTCCACGTGATGTTTGAAGGTTGAGTCATGGTGAAGCTTGTAGATGTGGATGTTCCTGTGGCTGGGACGCTCCCAGATCCTGCCCAACCCGTGCAAGAGTAGCGTGCTCCTGAAGGCCCTGGATATGGCGAAGTTACAGAGGCCGTTACTGAGGTGCCAGAGTCAATCCATCCGCTTGTTGGATTTGGTGAGTCGTAGAGAGATGTGACGGTTAGGTAGTATTGGGTCTTGTAGTTGCCGGTGATGCTGCCGGAGGTTGAAATGATGAGAGTTCCGCTCTGTGATGATGACAGCCCAGTCGTGCTTATCCAAGCATACTGTTTGTTGTTCATTGTAACCACTAAGGGGGACTGGTAGGCAAAGCTGTGGGAGGAACCATTGTCCCACCAGAACGGAACAGGCAAACCACCAACTGTAATGTTGACACCGTCAATTACTGCAACTGTTCCTGTGAAACTTGGGCCAACACCAGATTGATTAAATGTCACGTTGTACTGGACCACACAGTTTGCTGTTACTGTCTTAGACTGATCCATTAACACCGTGGTTGGTGACCTCGTCGGGTCTCCTATTTCAGGCATGTAATCCGTTGTCCAGCCATTGAATCTATATCGTGAAGAACCTGGTACGATATCCACGAATGCATCTGTAGATATATTGGCTAGAACTCCAGAATCATACCATCCAGCACCGGATGGAGAATCCACGCCAGAAGGATTAGTTATCAAAGTCAGGTAGTACTGCGTCTTCCAGTTAGCAGTAGCAGTCTTGGGTCCACTCATGGTAATCGGGTTCGAAGGAGACGCATTTCCACTAGCGTCACCACTCCACAAAGTGAAGACATACTGAACACCAGAACCACCAGAAACAGTCAACGGAGACACAGTAGCATAAGCCGCACTGCCACCATCATACCAACCCTGACCACCAGTCACACCATAAGCAGACGTGACAGTCAAGTAATACTGAGTCTTCCAACCAGCAACAGCAGTCTTAGGACCATTCATCGTTATCGGGTTCGAGGGAGACGTAGTGCCTGAAGCATTACCACTCCAGGAAGTGAACACGTACTGGGTGCCAGATGGACCAGCCACAATCAACGGAGCAACGGTTGCGTAGGCAGCAGAACCGCCATCATACCAACCCTGACCGCCAACCGAACCATAAGCGGATGACACGGTTAGATAATATTGGGTTTTGTAGTTGCCGATTATGCTTCCATATGTTGTAACTGTTATGGAGCTGCTTTGCAGATTTGTCAAGCCAGTTGTAGAGTTCCAAACATACTTGGTGTTTGCACTGGGAATCAATGGTGATTGGTAGGCAAAGGTGTGGAGGGAACCGTTTGTCCATGGGAACGAAATAGGCAGTTGTGACCTGTTATAGTTAGCTCCGTCAATGATAACTACTGTGCCGGTGAAGTCTGAGCCTACACCAGTTTGATCAAATGTAATGCGATTTTGCACGATGTAGTTTCCTATTACACTTCCGGGGGTTGTGATTGTCAGTGTTCCGCCCTGAAGGCTTGAGAGTCCGCTGGTTGAATTCCAAACATAGTTCGTGCCGCCATTGACGGGCAGAGGTGACGCAAAGGAGAAACTGTGGCTTGAGCCTTGATCCCACCAGAATTGGGGAGTAGTAGGCAAGCCACTACGACTATAGTTCACGCTGTCAATAGTTACTACTGTGCCGGTGAAGTCTGAACCTACACCAGTTTGACCAAAAATCACTTGATATTGTGTCTTCCAGTTCCATGTTACGCTTGAGGGCGTGTTTATCGTGAAAGTCACCGTAGAGGAATTACCAGAGCCAGGAACACTTCCAGTTCCAGTCCAGCCAGTACACACGTATTGAGTACCAGAAGAACCCGCAACAGGCGAAGCAACAGACGCAGTTATCCCAGCCCCAGAATCAAACCAACCACTCACCGGAGAGGGCGAATCATAAGCAGACGTGACAGTCAAGTAATACTGAGTCTTCCAACCAGCAACAGCAGTCTTAGGACCACTCATCGCTATCGGGTTTGAAGGAGACGTGCTGCCCGAAGCATCACCACTCCAAGAGGTGAAAACACACTGAACACCAGAACCACCAGAAACAGTCAACGGAGACACAGTAGCATAAGCCGTACTGCCACCATCATACCAACCCTGACCACCAGTCACACCATAAGCAGACG
>JBGPBS010000008.1:0-32608 GCA_041481365.1 Bathyarchaeia archaeon | reverse complement strand
TCAACGAAAGCTTGATTCTTGAAGAACTCACGCGTTGCCTCAAGCACTTCGCCCCGCACTTTCATGACAAGGTTCATTTTGCGACTGCGAAGCCACAAGTGGCGCATATCCCGCAGGAATTCCTCCGTGGCCTCATCACCCTTCTTGCCCACTCCTTTAGGTATCGGAAAGAGTTCTGCCAAGCCGATAATGGAAAGCTTCTCAATTGCAATCTCGTATCCGCCTGGAGCACGCTTGTCCTGCTTAACCTCGCCTTCAAGCGACAAAGAAGACTCAATCGTCAGCTTCTCAGCATCACCCCACGCTTTGCTGTCAGCTTTAACAGTACATTGGATCACTCCTGTGGAATCGCGCACTAAGAGAAAAATAGTCTGCTTGCCCTCTCTCTTGCGGTAAACCCAGCCGCGAATGGCAACCTTTTCGCCATCATGCTTTTCTTCCAACACTTCTTCAACGGGCAAAAACTGCAAAGCTTGAACTTCTCCTTTCGTCCTGATCTTCGAAACTAAAGGAGCATCCGCTTCTTAAGCTTTAAACCTGCTTTGTCTCCTGTTCAAACACTCTATAGTAGACGAGCGCGGCGATTGGAACCGCGCCAGCTGCCAGCATTAAGAAGGGCAACGGCTTCCAAACGTAAGAATAGAGCAGGCCTATCAGAAGCTGTGTAAATGCTTGGCTCAGATAAATGAAGAATTGACTACAACCGACAACTTTTCCCCTCAACTCTCTCGGCGTCAAATCGCCCAGAAGGGATTGATAACTGCTTGACTGCAGCACTTGGCCTAGGCCGAAGAAGAAGAAGGCAGGCATAAGCATGTAGAAATTTGCCTGAACAAAAAGGAGCATTGCCGGAACGTAGCAAAGATAGGCTGCAATAAGGAATTTTTTTCGTCCGACTTTGTCCATTCTTGAACCAGCAACAATGCTGGGAATGGCAACGGTCAGTGACATCAAGGCCATGACAATGGCCCATTGGAAGTTTTCAATCTTGAGGTTTTCTGTAGCGTAGACGACAAAATAGGTGCTGGAGCCCACTATCAGACTGCTGATGGCAGCATTGGATATGAACAGGTAGTAGACGGCTCTTGGAGTCTTGCTCCAGACTTTCAAACTCTCCCTGACAGATTGTGGATATTCTTTTAATGCAGCTAGAAAGTTTGGATGCGCTCTCCCGTTGATTGAGGGTAACGTTTCTTTCAATTTAACCCTTAGAAATGCAGCGGCAAAATAAGCTACGGTGGCTATTGCATAGGCTAGGCGCATACCGGTATTGAGATTAAAAACTAGAATCAAGTATCCCGCTATGATGGCGGCAGGCAGTCCTACAAGATTCGTTATCACAGCTTGCATGGAAAAGCCTGCACCGCGATTCTCCGGCGAAACTGAGTCAAGCATGATGGCAAATAATGCTGGTTGATAAAGCAGACAGACGTTCTGGATCATCGTTCCCAATACTATTAAGGGCCAAGAAGGCGCGACAACAAAAAAGATGTAGGAGAAGGCAACTCCAAATGTCAAAGTGTAGACGAGCCATCGCCTTCCATGCTTGTCGGCCAAGTAGCCGCCGGGAAACTGAACAAGTGCAATGGCAATCAAGCCTGAGAACGTGATCACACTTAGAAGAAAATCATTTGCGCCGAGCACAGTTTTGAAGTACTTACCAGCATACGTGCCAGGAATAGGGCTTGTAGAAAACATCAAAATCCAAGTTATGACCATAATTAGAAAATTGCCTCTGATAAACGCGTAGCGACTGCGCAAGCGTGAAAACAAACCCATCGAAAACGACCACACAAGAGAAGAATATAAGCTGTGACTCTTGGAGCAAAAAGAAAGGCCGAACAAAAACGCACAATTCTTAAATCTCCCCCTCATGCGCAATATAGCCTGAATATTAATGCAGGATTCCGCAGACAGTGGCTACAAGTTAAAGGCGCTCAAACGCTCAGCCCTTGCAATATCAACAGTGATTTTTGTCGAAATAGTCCTAGGTGTCGCTGCAGGCAGCCTTGCAATCGTAAGTGACGGCGTGCATGCAACACTTGACGCAGTCACGACGTTAGTGCTCTTCATCGCCACTCGCGCTTCGCTCAAGCCGCCGGACGAGGAACACATGTACGGACACGAGAAATTCGAAGCAATTGGGGGCCTCGTGGGCGGAATCACACTCACAAGCATAGCTATAGTAATCATGTACGAGGCCATCTTGAAGGTGCTGCGAAGTGGAACGATAAACTTCGGGCTGGAATACGCAGGATGGATTGCCATAGGCTACACGTTCTGCATAGATTTCTTCCGGGTTGGAACAATGATGAAAGCACGAGAAAGCCAGAGTTCCACGATGAAGGCCGGATTCTACCATGCCGTCGCAGACCTAAGCTCAACAGTCATCGCGCTTTTAGGGTTCGGACTGGCCGCACTAGGCTTCATGTTCGGAGACGCTTTAGCTTCCATGGTTCTGAGCGCTCTGCTGTCCTGCCTGAGTGTCAAACTCATATTGGAAAGTGGAATGGAGCTTAGCGATACGATATCAAAAGATGTGGCGGACAAAGTGAGAAAAGAGATACTTTGCACTGAAGGAGTTCGAAAATGCGAATATCTAAGAGTCAGGAAAGCTGGAGACAAGACGTTCGTCCGAGCCACGGTGCAGGTTCCAGACTACTTGGATTTTGAGGAAGCCCATGACTTGACCTCAAAAATAGAAGAAAACATAAAGAAGACTCTTCGAAACGCAGAGGTCACAATTCACACCGAGCCCTTGGAAACTGAGGCATCCACCGAAAAACTAATTGAGAAATTTGCACTGGAAACTGATGGCGTCGAAGGAGTTCACGAAATCGACACGGCCTACGCTGACGGTAGGTTATACATTACTCTTCATATCTACGTGGATTCTAGACTCTCAGTCGAAAAAGCTGACGACATCGCAGAAACAATCGAAGACAAAATAGAGAAAAGAATAACCGACGTCGAAAATGTCACCGTTCACATAGAGCCGCTCAGCGCCAAAAAGTGGAGGGGGCCATTGGTAAACGAGGACGAGATAAGCAAGGTAATTCATGAGACAACACAGTCATGGCGTGAAGTTTTCCGAATCAAGAGAATCGTAACTTATGTTGCCGGAGATAAAAGGTACATCAACATAGACTGCGCATTCACCAGTCAGACTTCGGTAGAAGACGCGCATAGGATTGCTTCCGAGATCGAGGAGAAAGTGCAAAATCACTTCGCAGAAACCACAGTAACAGTCCACACCGAATCAGACTGATCCAGAAAAAAAGAGGCGTTAGGGGAGTTCGATCTCTTTTAGCAGTGCCAGATCTGTCAAACTGTTCATTTTGATCTTCTTGGCAGACAGAGTGTAAAGCACGTTTTCAATGTAGAGGGTCCTATCCACCCAGTGGTTACTTTCCCAGTAGTTCGCGTTCGCTTCCTGATGGGTAATGTTGCCTCTAAGCACGATTCCATTGGTCAGGGTTACGTTGAAGACGAGGGCTCCTTGCCACGATGACTGCTCTTGATTCAAATCATGTATTGACGCGGGGATTACGAGCAGGTCTTTTGACCTGTCAAATAGAAACGCTTTATGATCTGATAGTACAGGGGTGTCAGACCAGTCGCCTGCCAAAGTGTACTTGCCCATCTCTATGGGTGCAGTTACTTCAGTAACGTCGAAAAGCGAGATTTTCACTTTGTCTCCATCCATTCCTATACCTATTATGTGATATTCGTCGTACGGGTGCAGGTATCTCGTAAACCCTGGAATTTTCAGGCCACCAAGGATCTTCGGATCGTTTGGGTTTCCTACGTCTATGACAAGGAATGGGTCTCTGCGTACGACTGACGTCGAGAGGTAGCAGCGGTTTCCTATGAATCTTGTCGAGTCCAACGTTTCACCAGGCTCGATGTCTTCAAGCTTTCCGACAATGCTGAGGTTCATGTCCATGACGTACAAGTTGCTTTGAGCAGTTCCATTGACCCATGTCGCTGTAGCTATTCTGAAGTAATCGTTGTACTCGTCCATTGAAAACTGATTAAGCTCATGCCCTGGTACGGTGCCGTTGGCTTCCCAAGTGATGGCGTTCTTCGCTATATGCATGCGATATATCGAGGTGTCCCCCTGCCAATTTGAATAGGTCACGTAGATATTGTTCGGCGAAACATACATGCCACTTGTTCCTCCAAGCAGGGTCGTCGTGTAAGTTGGGATCTCAGTGTTGTTTTGCATGTTCACTGCAACGAATGTCGTGAATTGGAAGTGATCATCTGAGACATTATTATAGTGAATCTCAGAGGGGCTGATTTCTTTCTGGCCATCGTTTGATTCAATCATGGGAAGAGGAACTTTATCGCCGTAGACAAAGGCGGGCTGTCCTGCAACCAAGTAGACGTAATCGCCTATCATTCTTGAATCGAAATAGGTACCTGCAACTACGAAATGCCTCAGAGGCACGGGATTTGATCTATCGGATACGTCGTAGACATTGACGAAAGTTCTTATGTCCGACATTGGAACCATTGCATTGAAAAAGGAGCTGACTTTTGGCATTATTGAATTTGTGGGTCCTATTCCAATGGGAATGATTTGAGGGTAGATATACTTGCTTCCCAGCACTGCTAGTCTGTCGCCACTTACGAAGATCCCCACGGGGCGAATGTCATCAAAATGTATTCTCGAAAGCACTGTGGCTGATCCGGGTGGGTAGGCCATCACGATCGAGACGTTTCCACCGGACATGAGGTCGTTCGCATTATCTACTATGTAGAGGTATTGTCCATCGTTCTTTACTTTGTCTGGTTCATCTACTCCGGAAACCTGAACATTGGTGGTCGAGTAGCTGTTCGCATCTGTAGACGGCGTTGCAATGTTGAAAGACTTTTCCGCGTACGCTCCACTTCCCACGGCATCTGTGGCCAATTTTATCTGTATTGATGGAGTATCCCACGGTCCGTAGAGTTGGAAGGCTCCCTGGGTTTTGGAGTTTGTCAGTAGGAAGCTTTTCAAATCTTCGTAGGATGAGAATGTCTTCAGTGATGAAGCAGTGGACAGTGCCGTCGGCATGGCAATTTGCGGATAGACTCCAAGATTATAACACAGCATACCTAGGATTAAGGCCATGATAATTGCCCCAATTCCATAGAATCTTGCGCGCTTCGAAATTTCCTTTTGCATTGTGCAATCACCTTGACGGATATTGGGCCTCCGGCATACTTTATCCTAAGCTCTGGTACGATGCGATCTAGAGACTAGAACGGTCGCAGAGACCATACTCGAACCGTTTCATACCAGAATATGACAGAAACTATTGCTCCGAACAGGAGAACGAACAGGTTCTCCCGTGTGAAGCCATGCATCAACGTGAAGATGTAAACAAGATAGAACGTGGTGGAGAAAATCGAATAGAAGAAATATCTTGGAAAAAGAACTTTCCCAAACTTTACGAAGTGCCGAAGAACACCGATTTTGACTTCACTCACCAAGGAGTAGTCACCGCCCACATCCTGCTTCTGCACCAGACCTAGCTGGCGCAGTTGTTCAAGATGATGTTGCGCCACACTTGGACTGCTAAACCGCAAGCTCCTCTGAACTTCACGAACACTCATAGGGCGACCATTCTTCAACAAAAGCCAGTAGACATTCCAATCCTTCCCGCGAAGAACATAATCAAAATCAACCTCGCTTCCGGTCTTCATAGAATTCGCCACTCCCCCCTATAAAATGACAATACGTGCCTTATAATTCCAATTACTAGAACACATCGGAAAATTCGTTAAGCATCGATTTACCCGAAGGCACCTGCAACGAAGGCTAACAATCCGAAAATAAATAATAGAAGGACATTGTTTTTAACTCTTCTCGAGTTTTCCCTCGAATAGTCTCTGAGAAGCATAAATGAGCAGGCTAGCAGTCCAGAATCCGTGATAACTACGAAAGGAATAAACCAAACTGACACGAGCCCAATCAGCCAAGGTATAGGACTCAGAGTAATAGCAAACAGGTAGAAGAACACGGCTGAGGCTGCAGCAGTCTTATCGCCATAACGGACAGCCAAGGTCTTTACATTCCGCAACCGGTCACCTTGAACATCCACGATTCCCTTCGTTATTTCTCTGCCAGTATTCGAGAGAAAGGCAATAAATGCGAAAACTAAGACGTTAAGTTTAACGAAGCTTGTTGCGACTATGCTTCCATATATGAATGGTATTGCCACACAGGTGCTAACGAGAAAGTTGCCGGGCAATCCGCTTCGTTTTCCTACCGTTGTGTAGGCCACAAAGACGAAACATGCGATTATGGCGGTCAGGAAGCACCATGGGTTTGGGAAGTTTGTGAAATAAGCTGCCAAGATGCCTACTACAGTTAGAAGGCCTGCAAAGGTCAAAGCTTCTCCAGGCTTGACTACACCACTCGGAATTGGACGCCTCGGCTCGTTGACTGAGTCTATTTCGCGATCATTATAGTCATTCATGACCATGGAAGCAGCCGTCAACGAGAGACCGGTCAGAAAACCTAACAGGTCCAACCAAAGAGCATTCAAATGACTTATTCCAGTCAAGACTACGCCGATCAGAACAGCAAACCCCATCATCGCACAGTTCAAGGGGCGGATCAAACGCACAAATGCGCCAGCTCTTTCCATGAATCTCAAGCCTTACGGAAGTTGCATAACGATTTCACTAAAGTGAGTTATAAAATGCACGTTTGTACTGGAAAGTTTAATATTCACATTCAAGCAACTCAATAAAAAGCGCGTCGGTGGTAAGCTTTTGAATGCTAAAAACGCGCCAGAAAGGCTGAGAGTGATAATTCCAGTTGGAGGAAAAGCGAAGCGTCTGCTCCCACTCACGGCTGAGACAAGCAAGGCATGTATTCGGCTTGTCAACAGACCAATGATTGAATTCTCGCTTTTGTCGCTAGCACGTCAAGGAATCAGAAACTTCATTTTCGGAGTGAAAGGCTACACGAACTATCGGGACCTACATGATTATTTCGAGTCGGGATACGGATTTTCCTCAAGGTATGGCATCAGCCCGCGGATTCACGTGAAATATCAGCCAAATGTCGATGATTTGGGAAGCGCAGACTCTGCAAGGATAAGCATGGATTATTACAATGTTAAGGATCCAGTTTTCGCCGTTCAAGGCGACAACATCTTCGACGTTAACGTGAAGGAACTCGTCGAATTTCACGAAAAGAAAGGAGCCGTCATGACCATAGCTTTGAGAGAGGTCGAAAACGTTGAAGGCTTCGGGATCGCTGACATTAACAAAGAAAGAAAGATCTCCAGATTTGTTGAGAAACCATCACCTAAAGAGGCTCCTTCAAACCTCGCGAACACGGGTCTCTATATGGTCTCGCCGGAAATTAGAAAAATATTCAAAGAAAAAGGCGTCAAACAGATAATCAAGGAAGAACACCGCTTAGACTTTGGCTTCGACTTCATTCCATACTTGATAAGAACTGGCAGGCCAGTTTATGGTTACACGTTGAAGGGCAGCTGGTACGACGTGGGCACCCCCAAGAACTATCTAAAGGCCATGCATGACATGCTCATGGGCCGATTCTCATCACTGACAGATTTCGGTGGAAGAATAAGCGAAAAAGAAAGAGTATGGATTCAGGGTGAAAGCACAGAGTCACTCAAGAGCAGAAAAGAAATCATTAGGAAGATCAGACAAGGAAAAATAAGCATGGAAGGCGCAGTTCTCATAGGAAGACACTGCAGAATAGAGGACGGCGCCAGAATTGCCAATTCGTGCATCGACAACTACACGCAGGTGGGCAAGAACGCCATAATAGAAGATTCAGCCATCATGGACAGAGTCATAGTCGGGGAAAAAGCAGAAATAAGAGAAAGCATTCTGGGCAGACACATAACGGTCCATTCTAGCACGAAGAGACACACGACAATCGATTCGATGTCGGTCATCGCAGATGATGTGACCCTGGCAGAAGGCTCCAAACTCACTGCAACAAAGGTCTACCCGCATCAATACGTAAGAGGGGAATTCGAAAACCAGACGATCATGTCAGGTTAAACGCCTAGACCCAAGAACTCTCAAAGTAACAGGTGATTCGTTGAAAACCGCAATCTGCGGGAGAAAATTGAACCCTGCAGTTACGCGTGCTTGATGCTCATGCCTTGAACCATTTGAAAATGAGATATCTTATCTTCTCTTTCTCCGAATCTGGGACGGCGATGATGAACCTTTTTCTCACCGTTGTTGCCAGTCTTCCAGCTTTTACGATTTCCAATGCCGTTATGGCGGACTTGGCCTTCTTCACTGAAACCATGTATGGAGCATGTTCGGCACCTGGTCCATGCTTGTACACTGCAAAATCGCATCCGAATTTTATTCCGGGGGTGACTACTAGTCCCTTGTCGCGCAGGTCATGGTAGACAGTGTATTTGTCATCAAATTCCTCATAAAGCTGTTTGGCCATCTGCCTGAGCTTTCTGAGGTTGACCTTCTCTTTTTCGGAACCTTCGTAGACTTTGATCTTTCCCTTCTCAGCCAGATACAAGCCTTCCATCAGGTCCAAAATTAGCGGAACGTTGAATTCGGGGACTTTAGGCTTAGCGATCCCTAGAGGTTTTCCGTAGTATCCTTTTCTGTAAAGCTCTGAACCGTTTGACGGATTCCACACAACTAGGAAGTCTTCGATGAATTCGACGGGAATCTTCTCAGGCGCCAGTTTCCTTCGTCCCTTACATGATGAAGGACAGAATTCTAGTGGCATCAGCAGCGTCCTCAGCCTTATCCGCCGAGTCTTCGAGCAGTTGAAGCACGTCTCTGAGGAGTATCAGCGCTGGAAAATCAAGTTTGCTACCAAGCAGTTTTATTTCGAGTTGACGATAGATCTCGTCGACAACTCTCTCAGCGACTTCAACATCTTTGGCCTTTTCCATCGTTTTAGCTGACCCGTAGCTTAGAACCATCATAGTCTCCCTTAGCTTCAGCACCGTTTCTAGAACGGCTTCTGAAAGCCTCAACAAGTCCTTCTTTATGTCTCCTGGAACGCTCCAATTATGCTCCATCAGCTCGACCAAACGAAAGGCTATGCCCTCGGAAAAATCAGCTATCTCGCTCGTTAGGTTTGTAAATCTGAGAAAGTCTTCTCTGCTAATGAGTATGGCCCCTATTTCTGCTAATTCCTGCGAAACTAATCGTCGAGCCTTGTCCACTTCGTCCTCGCCGTTCCTGATCTCGGTGAAAAGCCTTCTTGCATTTTCCTTGTCGTTTTTGATGAAACAGTCTATTATCTGGGGAACTTTTCTCGTAGAGTCTAAGACCTTCCGTAGATGGTCTTGGCAAACGTCGAGAGCTCTCCTCTTAACTCGTTCTTCAGTTTCTGCTGGAAGCACCAAAGTATTCCCCGCCCACAAAAACGGGCCGCTTTACCTGCCATATGATGTATTGGAGCATTAAAAAAGTTAACTAAAGCCTAGCTCGCAATTGGCTTACCTAAACCCTCAAAATCCAGTTTTCCCCTAAAATATTCTCGAAGCAGCTCAGGCAAGACTTCAATTTTGCTTCTCACCTGCTTCCAAGAATCTCGGTCGCGAACGGTAACAGTATTGTCTTCAAGCGTATCGTAATCCACCGTTATGCCAAGAGGCACGCCCACCTCATCCGCCCTAGCATACCGTCTGCCAATCGAGCCTGCCTCATCATATTCAACCTTGAAACCTTCGTTGAGCAGCGTCTTGTGTAATTTCACGGCTCTTTCAGGCAGTTCATCTTTGCTCATAAGCGGGTAGACGCCGACTTGCACGGGTGCAACGTCTCTGGGGAAGCTCAGTACCACCCTGTCGCCTTTGAAGCGATACGCGTATTCGATAGCCACGTAGAGAAGCCTGTCCAAGCCGAAACTTGGCTCAACTACGTGTGGAATGAAGCGCCTTCCGCGCTCTACAACCATATCACGAGAAATGTAAACTTGTTCAGGCAGAATCCTGTAATTCCCAAGGACAAAGTGACCCTTCTTCTTCAAGGAATCCTCAACTTCTTTCGGGTCAGCCTTCGAGAGCATCTCGCCCACTTTTGCTGCTTCAGCTTTGAAGATTGGACCAAGCTTCGCCATCACTGGCTTTACGACGGCCTGCTCTTTTTCAATGGGTCTCTCATATTCCTTGAAGACGAACATTTCCACACAGCTGGATTCGCCATGACATCTCAGATCAAAGTCGGTCCTGTAGGCGTGTCCTGAAACCTCCACCCAGCCCCAACGGTCAACGAGCACTTCCTGATCGTAACTCTGAAGAGAGTAATGAGCTCTTTCCCAAGCAAGTTTCTCGATAAACCGTTGCCTCTCAGCAGGGACGCCCAGATCAGCCAGAAACCTCTTCGCCAAAGCCATAAACGCGGCTTGCCATTCCGCCTTGATGTAGCCCTCCTTCAAGGCTTCTCTCACGGTGACTTCGGTTATTTTGTCTGATTCTCTCGACCTGTCCTCAGCCAAGAAGAGCCTCAAGGACTCGTTTTCGACATCCTTCAACAGATAACAGTCAGGTTCCTCAGGGTCGAAGAAAAATTCCAAGTCTGCAATGGTGAACTCTCGCAGTCTAATCAGGCCTTGTCTAGGCGAGATCTCGTTTCTAAGCGCGTGGCCTATCTGCAAAGCGCCAAAGGGAAGTTTCTCGCGGGCCATCTCGTAGAGGCGCTTGAATTCTACGAAAATTCCCTGTGCAGCCTCCGGCCTCCCATAGCCAACCGCGTCTGAATATGGACCGATGGTCGTCTTGAACATGGTCAAAAAGTGTTTGGGTTCACCAAGTTGGCCTCCGCAGTCTGGACAGTGAATACCGGCCTTCTCAATAGCGGCTTTGAGCTCCTCAAGACTTAACTTCTCAGCCTGAACCTCGCTCATGTTTGCAAACTCCCGAAGCAGATGATCTGCACGGAATCGGTTCTTGCATCTTGAGCATTCAACCATAGGCTCCTTGAAATGCTGCACGTGCCCCGACGCCTCAAAAACCCTGCTTGGCGTGATTATGGGTGATTCCACTTCCAAGATTCCAATCTTATTCACGAATAGTTCGCGAAGTTTTCTTTCAATGTTCTGCTTCAACCTTGCACCCAACGAGCCATAGGTTGCAAAACCGCTCGCACCACCGTATATTTCGTATGATTGCCAGAAGAACCCTCTCCGTCGAGCCAGCTCGTTGATTATAGTATACTTGTCATTGGTCCTAGTCTCATCTGGCAACGTCGTTCAACCCTTTTCAAACCGAATGGTCAAAGAGGTTAGGGCTTACCTGATAATAAATCTTCAAATCCACGGAACGGCGAGTCAATGTCCTATTCTATCACCATAGAACCAGATCTGAGTCGTGACTCACTCATATGGTCAGGCTGTACGTTCCGCTGGCTTTGGAACTTTTTTTTACCCCAAGTTCGACAAAAAGAGAGCATGCAATTGCATATGCTCTTTGAAGCCTGTGATTCTTTCTGCACATGCGAAGCGTAGCGTTTTATAACCCAATCACAAATAGAAGAAAGTCGATGAGGTGTCGGGCTTGCCGAAGATAAGAGTCGCTTTGATCGGCGTGGGGAATTGTGCTTCAGCCCTTGTTCAGGGTCTACAATATTACGGCAAATGTAAGAAAACTGAAGAATGCCTCGGACTGCGCAACCTGGTTCTTTGTGGTTTTCACCCCAGAGACATTGAGATAGTTGCGGCTTTTGACATTGATGCTCGAAAGGTCGGGAAGGACTTGGCTGAGGCCATTTTTCTCCCCCCTAACAACGCCCCGAAGCTTACTGAAGTTAAATCCATCGATGTTTTCGTAAGCAAGGGACCTGCTCTAGACGGCTTGGGCCAATACGCAAGAAGTTTAGTGCAAGTGAGCAAACAGCCAGAGGATGACGTATCGAAAACATTGAAAGAAAGCGGCGCGGAAATCGTCGTCAACCTCCTTCCCAGCGGGGCTGTGAAGGCATCCGAGTGGTACGCTGAGCAAACGCTAACTGCTGGCTGCGCCTTCGTGAACGCGGCACCTCATTTTATCGCGAGCGATTCTTCGTGGGCCAAACGATTTGAAACGGCGGGGTTGCCGCTTACGGGTGATGATTTGATTGATCAAGTGGGCGCAACCACCTTGCACAAGACACTGCTACAATTGCTTTCGATGAACGGAGTTCATATCACGGAAACGTATCAGCTTGACGTAGGCGGAGGCACAGAGTCTCTTGACACTCTCGAAAGAACAAAAGACATAAAGAGAATGATCAAAACAGAATCTGTTGAATCAGCTTTGCCTTACAAAGCTGAGGTTGTAGCCGGCTCGACGGACTATGTGGATTTTCTGCAGAACAAACGCGACAGCTACTTTTGGATCAAGGGAACGTATTTCTGCAATGTGCCGATGCAAATAGATTTGAAACTCTCAACGGTCGACGCGCCGAACGCCGGCTCAGCCCTCTTGGATGTCATAAGAGCGACCAAAATCGCCATAGACAGAGACTTGAAAGGGGCCATAATGCCGATTTGCGCCTATGCCTTCAAACACCCGCCAAAGATGGTCTCACTTGAGAAGGCAGAGAAAATGTTCGCATACTTCATTGCTTAGAGAGGCTCTGCAATTCACGAACAATCTTCTCTTTCAGACCGCTACGTCTAATCTTTTCCTTTAGCAGGTCAATCGTTCTGACAGGTGTCGGATCTATCCCCCTCAACACCGCTAGATAAACGCTCGTGAAATCTCCAATGTTGATCAGAGAGGACATCCTCGCCAGCGTGCTTTCACCCCTACTCCAAACTTCAAAGGTTTTCACAGGAACTCTCCGCAACAACTCTTCAGTGACCTCGATCCTCTCTTTCATCTCCTCCACCTCGTTCCTGCCCCGAGTGAAAATCACAGAGCAGTATTTTGCAAGCTCATGCGCCTCTTCCCATCCTACAATTTCATTGTGATCGAGTTCCGGGAAAACCTCCCATTTGGCTGGAACTTTACTGTTTTCATTCAGCTGCGTCTTGAAACGCTGAGCCACAGCCCGATAATCGCCGAAGCCGTAGACAAAAGGAATCGTCCCACTAATATTTGAAGCCAGGGACTTCGATGGATTGTCCCTCAAAGACTCATCTGGAGAATTCTCGTCACGAACATGCTTCAAGACATCAACAGCTTCGGAGATTTCAGAATCAACGCTAGTAGTCAAATTCAGTTTCTCCAACAACAAAATCAGAGGCACAAACAAGTATGGAAGCGTGGCCCGCGGAGCCATGCCGAGAGGAACGCGTAACCAAGGAAGGCTCAGTCTCTCAGCAAAGTCACCAAGTTTTCCCCCTGAGCTTATGCATGCAACCATACACTTGCGTTTGAGTGCCTCAAGAAAAACGCTCAAAGACTCTTCAGTTTCTCCCGAGTAGCTAACAACCAAAACGAGAGTGTTCTTGTCCGCATATGCCGGTAACGAGTACTCTCTGCAAACTTCGATTGGAACAGATATTTTGCCCCTTGACCAGTCTTTCAAAAGGTCTCCTCCTATTGCTGAACCACCCATGCCGGCAGCAATGATCGTTTGAGGTTCGCGACAACTCAGCGACAACGTGTGGGCAAGTCTTGCAGCTTTCTCGTAATGCTTGTATGCGTCAACACAGAAGGAGAGCATTTCACTCTTGTCGATTTTCCTGATTTGTTTCAGATCATCTAGAACGGTTAAATTTGATTTGGACAATTTCAACACATCGTTCTAGTTCTCGTTGCAACTTTTATAGTAAGCTCTGAGCTTTTAAGCAGGAGACTGTAAGTCCTAGTCTGAACTCGATAGGCGGAGGACAAAGCGTGCAAGAGAGAAAGGTCGCCATGGCACTGCCGGCCTCGGTTGTTTCAGATATCCCGCACTTACGTGAGAAAACGTCGAAAGTGGGGCTAATCGGAAGAGCTGCAGCTATCTTCAGAATTGACCAAATAATTGTCTATCCAGACAATCCGAAGGCCGATCAAACTCGTGAAATGAACTTGGTTGCAACGTTACTCTCCTACATGGAAACGCCGCAATACTTACGCAAAAGGCTTTTCAGACTAGAGCCGGAGCTGCGCTACGCGGGCATTCTTCCACCGCTGCGGACAGCGCATCACCCTTTGAACCGCATGATGAAAAGGCTGAACGTCGGTGAATATCGGGAAGGCGTAACTCTTTCGAAAAACCGTGAGGGCACCTTTATAGACGTTGGCGTTGAGCGACCTGCCATTATACAAGACGAGCAGTTGCCAGTTGGGAAGCGCGTCACGGTGAAAATCAGAAGAATCGCCACGCAGATCGAAGCCCAAACTGTGAATCGCAATGAGATACCGGATTTTTGGGGCTTTTCCGTGACCAAGGAGGATCACCCTCTCAGCAAGATCCTGAAAAACAGAGATTTCGAACTCATAATCGCGACTTCGAAATACGGGATCCCATTCTCAGACGTCGCAAGTGAAATATCCGACAGATTGATGAGAGCAAAAGCTGTACTCCTGGTTTTTGGGGCTCCAAATATGGGGTTGCAAGAAATAATCGGATGTGATGGCTTAGACTTGAAGGATCTTGCAGACTTCATAGTTAACACGATTCCATCACAGGGAACAGAAACAGTCAGGACAGAAGAAGCGATAGTCGCTTCATTGGCGGTTCTGAACACACAGCTCCATTGTTGATTCTCGCATGCTGGTTGATTTACCATGCATGGTGCTGATCTTCAAACATTGAGTTGCCCAAGCCATCGGCTGAAGCCATTTTTGGCCTGAAGCATAAAGGATTAAATGTGTGTTTCCCATATGTGCCCCTGATGCTTTCGATGTCCAACAAAAAACAATGCCGTAAGGGTTTCTTCCCTGCTGGCAAAACGAAGAAACAGGCGCAGTACAAGGAAAAATGGACCCTTTGGATAATCGCGCTGTTCGTCTTCATGCTGTTCGCCATGGTTACTGTTAGGGCAGTTTATTCGGCAGATAACACAAGCCAGAGAAGCGAGATAACGATTGGATTGAGGCCATCGAACATAGTAGATTATTCGCTTAGTCCCGGCGAAGACTTCAACGTCACCGTTGTTGCCCTGAACGTGTCTTCCCTTCACAAGTTTCAGCTAACTTTGAGATTTGACGCAGCTGTGATTAATTGCAGTTCAATCCAAGAAGGCGATCTGCTGAAAACCAACGGAACCACGACAGTTGAGAACACGATAGATAATGTTGGAGGCAGCGCCTATTTTTCGATAAGCCTGAATTCTACTAATGAGGCAAATGGTAACGGCTCCTTGGCCATAATGGAATTCCATGTGAAGAACAGAGGCGAAACTTCACTTCGTCTCCAAGAAGTGAATCTTTACGATGCCAACGGAACATCGATCCTATCTTATGTGACATATGATGGCTATTTCAACAATAAGTTCCTCATTGATGTTGCAATGCCGCTGGCGCTTCTTTCCGTGACTATGGCTTCCATGTTCCTGAACCAGAGGGCAGAAAACAAGCTGAAGGTAACACTGGAAGAAAAGGAATTGAAAACCAGGGACGTTGTGATTCTCGTCGTCTTGATGGTAGTCATGATTTCTTCAATAGCGTTTTTCAGGGATCTGGTTGCGCCTCTGATGGTATTGTTCCTGTTCTCCTATTCGATGCTTCTCTTCATATTCACATACTTGTTCTCAAAGAAGCATTGGTACATTGCCGCGGTGCCGCCGGCTGTGTTCGTGCTGCTTTACTTGTTTCTCAGAGACACGTCTATATGGTCCAACTATCTTATCAGCATCTACGGTGTTGTCTTCGCCATTCTGATAACATTGTACGTTGGAAGTTTGTTCAGTTGGAAGCCCACGCTCATTTTTGCTGCTTTGCTAACGACTGTTGACATAATTCTTGTGTTAGTAACGGGAACGATGGTTCAAGCGGCGAACACCACTTTCAAAAGTCTCAGCCTCCCCGTGATGGTCGCGGTACCCATAGTTCCGCCGATAGGGATCGTAGGAGGTCTACTGTCGATGGCTCTGGGCATAGGGGACTTCTTCTTCGCCGGGCTTCTTGCCATACAGACCTTCAAGAAGCTCGGCCGAAACACGGCGATCATTTCAGTCTTCGCGATGACTACATCATTCTTCGTCTTCGAGACGCTCCTTTTGGACTTTTGGAGGATTGCTTTCCCAGGCACCCTGATGATAATCTGCGGATGGCTACCGGTGATAGCTGGAAAGCTTGTGAGAGACAGGGATTCTAAGGCCTAACGGGGAATGTTCGTGGATAATCTTGAAAGAATAATGCTGGCCATGATTCTAGTCCTAATCGCATTAGCCACCGTTCCAACGGCGTTGTGCCACAGTTTTGGAGTCAAGACCGGAGACTGGATAGAATATGACCTTCAAGAATTCAGTGGGGAACACACCCAGCGAATAGATTTCACGAGCGTCATGGGGACAGCGTTAACATTGAACATAACTGATACTATGCCTTCAGGCCTTGAGTTTAACCCCACCACTGGTGACATTAATTTGACAAACGATGATGATTTTTCAGCTGGGATGAATTTCCTCACTGCACGTGTACTCGTAATTCCAAACGACACAAGCATTGGTGATTCCGTCTACCTAGGCAACGAATTTGGCAATAGAACTATCTCGGACGAGACAACGAAGGCTTATGCTGGTGTGGACAGAAGGGTCATCCACGCGAATTTCACACTTCAGCAGAATCAGAAAAGGTACACTTTGTATTGGGACAAGCAGACGGGTGTCCTAGTAGAGGCAACGATGTCATATGGATACATGTACAGTTCTCTTTCAACTGTTGACACAAACATGTGGATCGGCGGAATCGGCTGGTGGTTTTGGATCATCATCGCAACAGTCATTGCATGCGGCATAATATCCACGAAAAGGAAGGCAATAAAAAAACTGTGGAGAAAACCTCAAACCACAGGTGAAGCGACTACAAAATAGTTTGAATATTGTTTAAGACAGCGCTGTCGGACGCCCCATTTCCGCCAGCATTACGTTTGGATATTGAATTCCACAATGGTCGGAATCTAGCTTACCAACGAGAAAATGTTGGGATAATTCAGAAATCGGTGTTGGTATTATCCGAAAAGTGCTCCTAGACCTTCGAGTGCTGCTTCTTCTTTTTGTTTGTCTTCTTCTTCTTTCTTCTTCTTTTCGTCTTCTTTCGGTTTTGCTTCTGCTGCGGGTGCTACTGTTGCCGGTGCTGCTGGCGCGACCATCATCGTCAGGGCTGATTTGATTGCCTCGTCAATTTTGACCTCGGCTAAGGAGGCTACTAAGGCTTTCACTCGGACTGTGTCGGCGTTTATTCCTGCTGATGTCAAGACTTGTGTCAGGTTTTGCTCATTGATCTCTTTTCCTGCCTTGTGGAGGAGCATTGCGGCGTAGACGTATTCCATATCTTTTCACCTCTCCATTCAAGTATTTTAACTTTGTTTAGGCTTCTCCGCTGATGTGGTCTTTTCCTCTAAGGTAGGCAATCTAGTACTTAAACTTAGCATTTCCATGTGTGCCTTCCTTATCAAGTCAATGATCGTCTCCTCAGTGGGTATCGCCGCATTCATGGACAGAGCATATGCTTCTCGATGTGCGACCTGCAGCAGTGCTGGTGTACTTTCTGTCGTTGGGTACGCTATGCTTAATGACAGAGCAAAGGCATCGGCATACGCGGCTTCGATGCTCTTCGTGGTTTCGTCCACATCTATTCTAAGCTGCCCTTGGGTTATTACTAGGCCTTCGTCGTACGCTGCGTTCATCGCAAGTCCGCTTTCGACGGGCTTTATTCCCAGTTTTGACAGAACGCTTGCGAGTCTTTCATCTATGACTTCGCCCTTCCTGACGACTAAAGTGTCCTTGCTTACCCAGACGCTTCCGGATTCGATTCTCGTGGGTAAGCCTACAGAATTCAACTGGCTTATCATGGGGCCTGGCGGTTGTCCAGTGTTTCCGGCTGGTATGACAACGTCAAAAGCAGCTATGTCGCCGGCCTTCGCCGTCGTTTTTACTTTTCCCCTTTCCAAGGTTAGCGAAAGCTTAAACGGATTTAAGTCTGTGAACAAATAAACGTTCGAGCCAATCAAGTATTCCGCAAGCTTCTTCAGGTCTGGCTTGTCCTTGCAGTTTTCGATGGCGCGTTTCATCAGGGTATTCTTCAAGACTCTCATGTAGACTTGCCCTGCAAGGTTCTTCTTGAAGGCTTGAAGCTGTGCCGCCCTGACCTTTTGAAGACTGGCAATTCCGAGCACGCTGTGCTGGCTGACTAGCTGTGCTATTTCTTCAACCTCGCTGATCTTCTGCTTCAACACTTGTTCAGATGGCACAGTTTTTCTCCTCTTCTATGATTTGATCTTTACAGGAGTGCCCATCGAAGTTTTTATGCTGGCAAACTTGATATTTTTCATTCCCTTCTTGAGCTTCCCTTCAATGGCTCTCAAGACTGCCTGAATGTTATCAGTCAGCTCTTCTTCCTTCATGTTCTCAGTTCCGATGCGACACTGAACTACAGGCTGGCCGCGCGTCCTTACGAGGATAGTTTTGCGATGCTTGACCATCAAACTGGCTATGTCTGCGCCTGGCGGAACGGGTACAGGCATTTTTCCTCTGGGACCTAAAACTGGACCCAAGATCTTGCCCACCATCGGCATTAAAGGCGCCTCAGCGATGAAAAAATCATTGTCGGCAGCTATCTTTCTGAGTTCCCTTTTCTTGCCAGCTAAACCTTCAAGTTCAGCACGCTCGATGACAAGATCCGCATTAGCTTTTCTTGCCTTCAGGGCCAATTCACTCGAGCCGATCACGCATATCTTGTTTGTCTTTGCTGGTGAATATGGAAGCTCGACGATTTCTTGAATTTTGCCCTCAGACGATTTCATGTCAACGTCTCTAAGCTTCAGAATAAGCTCTACTGACTGGTTGAACTTCCTCTTCTCAGACTTCTCTTTCGCTTCTTTGACGGCAGAAAGTATGGTCTTTTGATCTAAAGGCAACTTGGAAGCCTCGTGCCAATGAGGGAATGGAATGCAGTTATAAAAATGTTCTCTTAAGCCTGATTCTTGCTAAATACTTCGTCGTGTTTGCCTAGATCGATCTCTTTTTGCACTTCACGAGGGTCCTTACCTTCAGCTGTTACACCCATGCTCACGCAGGCGCCTAGAATCTCCTTGGCTGCCCCTTTCAGGTCTTTCGACAAGAGCTCCGGACGTTTCATCTTAGCTATCCGCACGACCTGTTCGAAAGTGAGATTCCCAACTTTCTGCGTGTTTGGAGTTCCAGAGCCTTTCTCAATCTTCAGCTCGCTCACGATCAAGGCTGACGTAGTGGGCGTTCCAACGGTGACTTCAAATGTCTTTGTGTCAGGGTCAACGGTCACCTTCACCGGAACTTTCATTCCGGAGTAATCCTTCGTGAGTTCGTTGATCTTGGTCACTATCATCATGACGTTGACGCCTAGTGGACCCAAGGCGGGGCCAAGAGGCGGCCCAGCGTTTGCTTGTCCTCCACTTACGAGCAGTTCTACGACCTTTTTGTCAGCCATTTAGTTTTCACCGCTTTCAGATTTTGTCTTCTCAACCAGTTTGACGTAATCAGAATTGACGGTTATGGGTAGAGTAAAAGTTGCCTCCAACAGCTCCAACGTGACTTCAGCCTTGGACTTGTCGATGCGGGTTATCTTTGCCCGCATGCCCTTAAACGGGCCACCAGTGACTTCGACGATGTCGTTTTCATCCAACTCTTCAATTACTGGCTTTCTGATGATGTATCTTTCAATCTCGGAAAAACCTATTGGACCTGGAATCCTTGACCGCACGTGTTTCACCCCTGCAATCGCCTCTTCCACATAATGTGGACCCTCGGACTCCATGAAGATGTAGCCCCTCAGCACTTCAGGAACAAGAATGGCTTTTATCGGTATCTTTGCCATATTGATTTTTGAGGCAACCAGTCTGGCCACGTTCTTCTCTTGTCCAGTCGTCGTTTTGACGGCGAAAATCTTCGTATCGAGTTCCTCGTGCTTCTCCATTACTGCCACCTTCTAAGCCCCAGAACCGGGTTGCAGGACAGAAGACAACAGCTTGATTGCGAAGCCTATTCCCCCAATCAAACCTATGCCTAAGAGGCATATTTTGATTGAGAGCCAAAGCTCATCTCTTCCAGGCTTGATAGAAAGCCTCAGAGTCCGTGCACATTGGGCAAGGAACGATCTTAGTCCCATAACTCATCGCACACTCAACATTTCAGATCCGATATAAACATTACTGTAAAAATGAGGCTCAAACGCGGACTCAGGCCGCGACCCTTTGTCTCTGCACCTCAGACCTTCTCAACTGGCAGTCCGATCTCGTCAAGCATTTTAACCAGCGCCGTCTTACTCTCGCTTCGGATGCCCTTCCAATCCAAGATCACTCGGTTAACCGTCTCTAACGTCCTTTCCACACATTGCCTAAGCATGTCCACATCTACGGCTCCGAGGGCATACTTTGGGATCATATGACCAAAAGCCAACTCAGCATCCAACGCCATCCGCGTAAACTTAGCGTTATAGTGGAGACCACCGATGCCTAGAACCGCCTCGGCCCGTCGAACACCAAACCATGAAATCGTCTCAATTGCAGCTTGAGCAACAGCCTTAGCGGCACAAGGATCATTCCACTGAGCAACCGAGCTTCCAAGCTCGACATACATGGCTGGAACATCCAAAGACGGCCCATGATGGGTACATTCGTAGGACACCTCGTAGCCAAGCTGCATCTTGCCCTTGAAGTCAGCCATCGCACGTAGGGCGCTTCTCATAGCGTTTGCAGGGGAAATTGAAACCTTTCGAGGAATGCCGCCTAACCCCGCCGAGCCGAGGTTGCCCGGTGTATGCACGGACAATGTTGGAATCCCACTCTCACTGCTGTGCCTAGAAACAAAAACGACGAGCTCCAAATCATGGAAGACGCTTGTCAGATCCTGCGCGTTAACGGATTCGTCATTCAACGTTACCAGCTTGACTTTCTTATCGTTAAAGCAGGTTTCATATGCTGCATTTCCCTGAAAGTTGCCGGCCTCTTCGAAACGCGTGCTGGCCAGAATTTGCTTCGCAATATTCAGGCTCGCGACATCTTTTTTGGAAGACACGATCAGAATCATGTATTCTTCTCTCCCTGGCGGGGCTCTGGCAATGATAAATATGCTTATGGCAGTAATGAAGCTGCTGTTAACTTTGGGGTGAAACCTGGAAAATGCCGATGGCAAGAGATGAATTCGGCTTCGAAGCAGAATTGTACGACAGAACTTGGGGAACGTATGATTACGATACTGACGTGAAGTTCCTCGCAGACCTGTTTCAGAGACATCGGCGCAGAAGCATCATTGACATCGGATGTGGAACTGGAAATCATGCCTTGAGACTAGGCAGTATGGGATACGAAGTCACTGGAATCAACATTAGTCCTAGCATGTTGAAAGTGGCTACAAGCAAGGACAAATGGTCAAGAATTCGATTCTTCGACGGTGACATGAAAATGTTAGGAAGCGCTATTCCAAAAGGCGAAAGGTTTGACGCGGCAATTTCACTCGGGCAGGTCACCGCCCACCTCTACACTGATCGAGACGCAGAAGCTTTTCTCACAGGCTTGGCTGCAATATTGAAGAAAAGCGGATTGCTGGTGCTCAGCGCCAGAAACGCGGCGAAAATCAACGATGAATACTTAAACAAACTCCTTCTAGATCACATTGTAAACGAAGAGAAAATGCAACTCGCAACGTTCGCCCAGAACAGCCGAGACGACAGAGACCCAAATAGCATTATTTGGAGATCGATCTACCTGACAAAACAAGATGGTTAGCTTGACTTTCAAGTAAGAGAACACAGATTACGATGGTTCAGATTTTCGGGATTGAAGGAGCTGTTGACGAAGAATGGCTTTGAAATCGAAGCCATACGACCCGGGTCTTCGAACGAGAAATTTGATGAGCAGGAGCACACTGAGATGTGGTTCGTGGCGACTACCCGATAGAAATGGAGAGGGATCATTGCAAGATAATCTGCATTCTCGGAAAAAGCTTTAATCTACGCCAGGTTTGTGTGAGGAACGGTGAGAACGTGCATCTAATCAACTTCAAAAATCTGACCGGCAAAGAGCTTACAGAAATGGTTGATGAGGGCATCAAGGTTAAGCATGATTCTGCGAAATATCAAACTGCTTTGGACGGCAAGTCTTTAGCCCTGATTTTCCAGAAGACTTCCACGCGCACGAGAGTCTCGTTCGAGGTTGCCATGACACAGCTCGGAGGCCACGCTCTCTTCATCGATTGGAGGACGACAAACTTCGCGTTGGCAGACATCTCCGACGAGACGCAGTATCTTTCACGCAACGTTGATTGCATAATGGCCAGGCTGATGAAAAATGCTGACCTGAAGAAAATGGCTGACGCCTCACTCGTCCCAGTGATCAACGGGTGCGACGAGAAATATCATCCCAGCCAAGCAATAGCAGACTTGATAACCGTCAAGGAGAAGAAAGGCACGCTGAAAGGAGCAAGGCTAGCTTACATAGGCATCCACAACAACGTTTGCAACTCGCTCATAGAAGGATGCACAAAAACAGGTGCCAAAATAATCACGGTTACGCCGATCTTCAACGAACCGTCGAGGGACGACGAACTACTGCAAGAGGCAAAGAAGACTGGACTGTGGCAAACCACGCTAGACGCCAAAAAAGCAATCAAGGACGCAGACTTCGTCTACACAGACACTTGGGTCGACATGGAATTCTTTTCAGACCCTAAATTCGCTTCAGAGAAGGACAAGCGCGTCAAACTCATGATACCCTACCAAGTGAACAAGAAACTATTGAAAGGAAGCAGCGCGTATATAATGCATGACATGCCCATTCACCGAGGATATGAAATCAGCGCGGACGTCATTGATAACCCAATGTCAGTAATTTACGAGCAAAGCGAGAACAGATTGTACTCGGCGAAATCAATACTGCTGAAGCTCTTGAAGAAATACTAGATCCAAACATCGTCAAAAACGCGCGATTGAAATCACGATAGTGATGGGTGCCTTCCAGAAAATGCTGAAAAGAGCATCATTTCAGCATCAATTCCACAAACTTAGCCGGGCTAAACTGTTCTAAGTCATCATATTTCTGCCCTGTACCAATGAATAGGATCGGCTTCTTGGTGATGTAGGTTACGCTCAGGGCAGAGCCGCCTTTGATGTCAGCGTCCACTTTGGTCAGTATGGATGCGTCTATGCCGATGCACTTATGAAACTCTTCTGCCTGCATGACTGCATCGTTGCCTGTTAGCGAATCTACCGTCAAGACGGTCAAGTCTGGGTGAACGACCCGTTTTATTTTTTCAAGTTCGCTCATCAAGTTTCGGTTTGTCTGCATTCTTCCAGCCGTGTCGATTAGGACGACGTCTATCCCTTGTGCCTTCGCGTGGCTTATCGAGTCATAGGCAACAGCGGCTGGATCTGCACCGTAATTGTGTTTGATCATTCTTATCCCAAGCCTCTTGGCGTGTTCTTCCAGTTGTTCAATCGAGCCTGCTCGGTAGGTGTCGCTGCATGCGAGAACTGCTGAGTAACCATTCTTGTTGAGAAAGCGGGCTACTTTTGCTATGGTGGTGGTTTTCCCTGTTCCGTTTATGCCTACAAACATCATGAGGTATGGTTCGCGCTTTTCGCGTTTTTCTTCGATAGCCGCTAAAAGGTCGATCTTGTTGTTGGTTAGCATAACTTCCAGGAGTACTTCTCGGAGGTTCTTCTCGACGATTTTTCTCCGATCTTCAAGTCGGTTGACTTGAACTCCGTCTAGACGCTTTTCCATTTCGTCGCATATTCGCTCCGCCACTGGGAAGGCAACGTCGTTTTCCGCGAGGTTCATCTTAAAATCTGAGAGCACCGGTCGTAAGTTCTCGCTTTTGAGCTCGGCCGTTGTGACTTTGGTTACAAGCTTTTTCAGCCCAGATTTGAGCTTCTCAAACATTCTCAGGAGGAGCCTCTTCTCTCATCTTGTTAACTCTTGATTCGAGCTGCGCCCTGAGTTCCCTAGTTTTGTCCACCACTTGGACAAACTGTTGCTGCATGGACATCCTTGTTTTCTCCAACTCTTCGTGTCGTTTTTTCATGATTTCTTTAGACTCCAGCAATGTCTTTTCAACTGAAACTCCGGCGCCCATCCCGACGATGAGCTTGTCAGGACCCGCAAGTCTTGCCTTGACATACGAGTTTCCGCCGACTGGAACTAGCAGTTCGGAGCCTTCTTTCTCGTTTTCCAACGCGGTCAACGTCATTCCCGCATATGTCAAGTCTGTAATGACTGCGTTCACCATGTTTAGCCTGGACTGGAGAGCCTCTGCAGTTTGTTCGTAGTAACGCAGTTCGACGCTCATTCGGCGCAGTTCTTCCTCATCCTTGCTTGTCAACGTTTTCTTCTCCAACGACAAGTTTCTTCAGCAACGGGTTTGTTATCTCTTCGGGAGGAACCTCCTCAACGCCGAGTATTCTTATGTGAAAGCGCTTCACACGATGTCTGCTTCCTAATTCAGCGTAAACCTTCTCCACTGCGTGTTCAGGCTTGGCTGCGAGTATTTCTTGCCTGAATGAAGTTTTTAGGTTTGGCTTATGGATTTCACCTGTCACCCTGAAGACTTTCAATTTCTTCTTCCTCCTTTACAACATCCAAAGCGTTCCCGATTATAAACATCTCGGGTCCCGTTGTCAACGAGCCGACTATAGCCGAATGGTTGTTGCAGATTATCCCAGTTCCGACGTGTGGGATGCCGCAGTTGATGGTGCCCACGTCAACCGGGACCTTTAGCATTTCTTCCAGCAGTTTCCGCTCCGAATCTTTCAGAAGAGGATGTGCCAGAACTCCCTTGTTTGTGGCGACGGCCAAAGATCCAACGTAAGGCATGCCTGCAATCTCGCCTGCCACGGCTTCCACGCCTAGGGTATCAGAGATCTGTTGTACTTCAGTCTCTTTCAGTCTCGGGTCAACGACTGCGCCATGATCGTTCGCCAACACTAGGTTACCATATGCTGTCTTCTTAGTCTCCATTATCGTGAGGTTACCGTTGAAGGCAGATTTCAGAGCCTCAAGTTCTTCCGGCTGCACGAAACTTGGAAGCAGAACCCCGTTTGAGTTTGCACATGCCAAAGCACCGACTAGGACTGAACCTCCGACAGTTGCGTGTATCAGTTTGACCTTCAGCCACTGCGCGAACAACTCTGCTTTTCTGAGAGGAATCCACTTGGGAATTATGACCACGTTTTCTGTAGCCAAGGAATAGATGCCTATACTTACGCTTCCGCCAAGGTTGGAGACGTAGATGGCCAAGGACTAATCTCCTTCGGCAAGATAAACAGTCACGTTACCTTCTTTATCCTTAGCGGCCCTGACGCGGATTTTTCTCGGAGGCTTCTCGATGCCTCTGCTCCAGATTCTCAGATTTACCTCATTGCTAATGATAAGTCTGCTGGGTTCTTCCTCCTCTTCCCCTTCGACCTCTTTGTGAGCCTCCAACTTCATGTGCTTGCCGATGAAGGCTTTGAGCATGCGCATGGCTCTCGGCGCCCGCTTGTTTGCTGGCATAATCCATGCTTTGCCAAGGGGAACAGTGTAGACCCGCTCCTCAACTATTTCTTCTTCCTCTTCCTTTTTTTTCTCCCTTGCGGGCTTCTTCTCTTCCTCAGCAGTCGCTGCCTTTTCTTCCTCAGGCGACACAGGTGCCTCTTCAGGTTCGACCTTTTCCTCAACGGCCTCCTTCAGTTGCACTTCCTCAGCGGTTTCTTCAGGCTCTGTTTCTTCCGCAGTTTCAACAGGCTCTTCTGGCTTGTCAGTCTTGGAATCGTCGTTGCTTTTCGGTTCCTTTTCTGCGTCCTTTTCTTTTCTCACGTTTTCTTTCTCCTAGGCTCTTAGCTTTCTTGTTCTCCACTGTCTTCTCTTGGGATGCGTCCTGACTTTCCCGCTGGTTTTGCCTACGACCCACGTTGGCACTGCCTTTTTCTGCTTTCCAGCCTTTGCCAGCCTCAATTTCTTTGCTGTTGGTTTGTTTCTGGCCATCTTTATTTCCTTCTTATCGTCGGTTCATGCTTGCGCGACTGCAACTGCACAAGTATCTGCCTCAGACGTGCATCTGCCAAGGGAACAGGTATCTTCCCTTGTTGCGCCAGCTGGATTAGCTGCATCTCCAGCTGCTCAGTGAATTCCGGCTTGACCATCTTCAAGTTCGTGAGTCTCTGCCGAGCCTCTTGGGAGAGTATGCTTCTCAGAAGGTTCTCCTTTTGGACCTCCAACTGCTTCTGCATCTGCTCGCCTTTCTGTTCATCAGACATTTGCCGCTGCAACGTTGAGAGTTTCCTTCTGCGGAGCTCTTCAAGCTCATCGTCGGACACTTCTACTCACCTTTCAGGTACTTCTCCAGTTCGGGAAGCTGCTTCGTCAGTTCTTTGCCGAGTTCTTCAGCTAATTCTTGCAGAAGCTTTCTGCCGTCCTTCGTTACCTTTCTCCCACGTGGCTTGGACGTTTCAACCAAGCCCGCTGCCTCCAACTGCTGCAGGGCCTTTCTTACTGCTGATCCCCCCGTTTTCGAGGCGTGTTGCGGCATGCCGCCATGCCTTTTCCCACCGCCATATTCAGCTCTCAGTTTTTCTATCCCAACTGGCCCGTGAACGTAGATTTTCCGCAATATCGCAGCGCATCGTGTGTACCACCAGTCAGGTTCCTGCGGCTGTTTTCCAACGTGTGAGCCGGTCTTCGCCACAATCGTCCATGACGGTGGTGTCACCGCATCCACGTTCTCCTTCAAATGCCTGGCTAACCTTTCGATAAGTTTGTATGCGGGAACATCGTTGGGAGTTATCAAGGCTCTTTGTCCTCTTGAGTTTTCGTTCAGTAAAATCTTGAAGCCAAATATAAAGATTGTTCGGACGAAAACTTGCCCTTTTCCCTTACCTCCATTCTTTCTCGTCCCCACATCCGTTTTTAGATCTGGTTAGTGGCGAATGAAGACAAGTCCTTCGTTGAATCGTTGATATTCGTTGACAAAAAGTAGACCAAACATCGCAAAAAAGTCTATTCGTCACACAGAAAATATCGGTTCGAGCATCTGAAATCAGGATCTTTGTTTCACAAGCTTCTATAAATAGATGTACAAGCGTTAGCTTTAGAGAAGTGACCATGTATGAAGCATTTTAACCCTGTCGGTCTCGCTGGAAGGGCGAGAAAACTGAAAAGCATAACCCCCACAATAATGGTAGTACTAGCATTATTCAGTGTCTTGATCTCGGTTCCAAAAACCCGCGCCAGTTCGGTCAGAACTCAGGTGTGCATGGTCATTGATGGTTCAGGCAGCATAAGCTCAAGCGAATGGACCACAATCAAGAACGGAATTGCAACAGCTATAAATACCACAGTTCCTCGAGACGGTTCAGTTGAGCTAACAATAGTTCAATTTGGCTACTCCCCGACTGCCGGTTATGCGAAGACCGAAATACAGCCCACCGTAGTTGACGGCCTAACCTATTCAGCCATATTGAATCAAGTTTTGGCAATGCCGAAAGGCGGCCAGAGCACTCCAATGGCTCACGGCTTATACTTGGGTTGGAAGAACCTTAGAAACTCTCCAAACTATGCCTTTTCGGCGAAACAGGTTGTGAACTTGGCAACTGATGGAGTGCCTAATGTGAGGAACAACAATGCGACAAGCGACCTTGACGGAAGCGGCTCGATAGATTCATACGACGATGTTATCGCGGTAGTTGATCACGCTGTAAGTCAAGGACTGGACGAGCTGGACGCGGAAGGAATAGGCATATCCAATTCAAGCAGAGACTGGATAAAGAACTGGACTGTGCGTCCACAACCAGGCATCACAGCGCCGCCTTTCACCAAGCAAGGCTGGGTCAGGCTGGTTGCAAACGCCACAGAATTTGCGAACACGATTAATCAAAAGTTCGAATTGATCTTGGGCAACGCGAAGATTCAGTTATGTATGGTCATTGATGGTTCAGGCAGCATAAGCTCAAGCGAATGGGCCACAATCAAGAACGGAACAGCTAATGCATTACGAAACAACGTGCCACATGACGGTTCAGTTGAACTCTCAATAGTTCAGTTTGGATATTCCTCAGGCAACGGCTATGCGAAAGTGGAAATTCAGCCCACAATTGTAACTTCAGCCAATTACGAAGCCACGGCCTCTGCGGTGACTGCAATAACGCAAGGAGCTGGCAGTACTCCGATGGCTCATGGGCTGTACTTGGGATGGAAGACGATCGAGTCTTCTGTCAACTTCCCAACGTCAACGAGACAGGTTATCAATCTAGCCACAGACGGAGATCCTAACGTAAGAAATAACAATGCGACAAGCGACCTTGACGGAAGTGGTGGTTCACCGACGGCACGTGATGATGTTATCGCCGTCGTAGATTATGCTGTAAGTCAAGGACTGGACGAGCTGGACGCGGAAGGAATAGGCATATCCAATTCAAGCAGAGACTGGATAAAGAATTGGACTGTGCGTCCACAACCAGGAAACCTTGCACCACCTTTCAATCCAGGCTGGATAAGAGTTGTGGCAAACAGCACAGTTTTCGCTGGGACCGTGGGTGAGAAGTTCAATGCCGTTCTTGTGGATCACACGCCGCCAACCATTACAGATGTGTACCAACATCCAGCTGCAGACAACGTCACGTCAACAGACATAGTCGAAGTCTTTGCAAATGTGACTGATGATCTGAGCGGCGTCAAGCGAGTTCTTCTGAACTACACCGTAGATGGTTCTTCGACATACGAGGTTGAGATGAGCAACTTGCAGGGAGATCTCTACAATGCAACCATCCCGCAGTTTCCATACGGCACGCATGTGACATACACGTTGACGGCAGAAGACCATGCGAATAACTCTATTACAACGCAAGCCTTGGGATATTACTACGGCTACCAAGTAATTCCAGAGTTCTCATTGGCGCTAGCTTCGCTGTCTTTCACAGGAATACTTCTGACTGTTTTGATACGGAGGACACGCGCGCAAAGATCAAGAATTCACAACACCTGAACTCCCACGGAGTTCCAAGACTGTGTTGTTGGTGGTGCTCTTTCTAGCGTGGAGAATTAGGTCGGTAATCTGAATTTGTATGATTTGGAAGCCAGACGAATCACATTAAGGTTTCAAGAATAGTAATAGTTTGGAGCTTCTTTGCCCAAACAGGTTTTCACTTCTTGCGATGCTTGTAAAGCATGAAGGTATGTCCCCTAACCTCTACCAATGATGATGCTGTTTCTTCGGCGATTTTAGAGGCAACCTGTTTCGCTTCCTGTTCGGCAAGGGCGCTTTTCAAGATCTTGACTTTAACCATCTTGTTCTTGTCCAGCTGTTTGTTTACTTCTTTCATCAAATCCTCTGAAGTTCCTCCCCTGCCTACCCATACCGTCGGGTTCGCGTCTCTCAGCCTGCGCTTTACGAAACGTTTCTTTCCGGCGGTCAACTCACTCATGATTTGTGCTGCTCCTTTCTCTTTCTCAAAGGTATCCGCATCTTTTTGCCACAGTTCAGACAGGTTATGACAACGTGAGGCTCTCGCTCATGCCTAACGCGCACACGACAATTGATACCGGGCAAGATAAAGCTTTTACAATGCCTACAGACTTGCCGTCTGTGTTCTGTCGGCAGGCGAACCCGCGCTGCCATTGCGATTCTCCTCGCTAAATACACGTAACGCTGGGCCAAGGATGGATCTTCAGCGAATGTGTTATTCGCCAGACGAAAGAGAATCTGAATCCTTTGCCTTGCTATCCGACGGGTGCCAGTATCCATGCCCTCAGGAATCACTCCAACAAGCTAAGCATCTGTCGACAAGATTAGCCTTTCCAATACTAAGGAGACACAGAGACACCACATTGTCGATTGGCCGTGGCAGGAAGCAGCGCCAGCTATTTGAATAGGTTTTGCAGGACCAAAGCGTCGGTGAAGAGGGCACGGTTTCCCTGCATAATAGGCTAATTGCAACACCTCAACGATTTCGTCTTTCGAAGCTCCCAGTTTCATTGGCCTATGGCCCAAGGCTCATTCTGATCCGAACATCTTATGAGGATAAACGCTTTTCAAAAGCCGAGTAGACGAGTGATGGAATTGAGTGGCGGTTTCAGTTTTCAGCGCCTGGAAACAGCTGATGACATAGAACAGCATCTTGACCTAATGCGAAAGGTCTTCGGAGAGAAAAACCGAGTTGATATAATGGTCAAGAAGTGGGTCGACCATCATCCGACCATGACGCTGAAAGATTTCTTCGTCGCTAAGCATTGTGGCAGGACAGTTGCGGCTCTGTGCCTTATTCCTTCAGAATGGTGTATTGGAGAAATCCCTCTTAAGGTTGCGGAGTTGGGGTGCGTAGCGACCCTTCCTGAATATAGGCAGCGTGGCCTCCAACGTGAACTGATGGCAGAATATCATAAACGCGTATTTGAGCAGGGGTATGATCTGTCGGTTATCGAAGGCATTCCGTACTTTTACCGGCAGTTTGGGTATGAATATGCCTTGCCCTTAGACGAGCAGGCAAGAATCAGGCTTGAGGAGATTCCTGATTATGAGTGTGCTCACACGATTCGACCTTTCACGTCCCATGATATTCCAAAGGCAATAGAATTGTTGGCGCAGCCGCAACACAAGTTCTATGTGCATGATGTCCGGGGTGAAGGAATCTGGAAGATGCAGCAAGAAACACGCATGGCCGCAGAGTACGAGTTTGAAGGCTATTCAGTTGAACAAGAAGGCCATATGGTTGCGTATTTCAGAACGAGCCAAAACCCCGATAACAAAGAACTGGTCTTGAGGGAAATTACAGATGTAAACCAGTTTACTGCACGATCCATTCTGAGGCTTATCAAAGAAACAGGACTGCGCCGTGGGCTTGAGAAGCTTGTTTGCACGATTAGTCATCATGAACCATTCATGAAGTTCTTGGCAGCAGCAGGACATGTGGAACAGCCTCAACCTTATGCTTGGCAGATACGTGTCACCGATTGCTTGACGATGCTTCGCAAAATGAAATCCCTGTTTGAAAAACGTCTTGAGTCGTCTACCTACAGCCGCTTGACTGAAAAGGTAAATCTCAGCTTCTATCGATATACTGTCCTGCTAACGATCGAAAAAGGTGCCATCACCAATATTCAACGCCTTGAGGGTGGTGAAAACACGGTTGCAAGGTTCAACCCGACAGTGTTCACGCAGCTTCTGCTGGGATATAGAAGTCGAGAGGAGCTTGAGGGGATATACCCTGATTTTATCGTGCGACCTAGCCACAAGGGCTTGATTGATGTTCTTTTTCCAAAGCTACAATCTTACATACACACTGTTTACTAGCCAAGAAACCCAAACTCAACCGCTGCCAAACAGGAGTGCGCAAGGGCTCCTGTGCTTCCATTATTCCATCATCCATTCATTCGAGATATGCATTGAGCGGTCAATGAGAGAGTTAATGAATGGAAGGGGGATGTCACCTGACTTTCCTTCTTTTCTTTTAGACGTTTTTTTCATCGGTTAGTGTGCGCTGAGAGGTGTTTCGTTTTTTGAGTATTCTTGCTCCTGCATTCTGAGGATTCTGAGGAATCTTCCAGAACCTTTGCCTGTTTCTTTTTCGTATATGCTTAGCTCTCCGTCAAAAATGTCCAGTATTGCATGGACATCCTCTGAAGGATGCATCTCAGGGTCTATTGCTGCGAGGATGGTGAAACCTTTTGACTTTAATTGTGGTATAAGTGCATTCAGCCATCTTCGAGTGTTTAGGGCTTGATGCTGCAATAGCACGTCTGAAACAATGTCGATGCAGATTCTTCTGTGATCATCCGAGGATGCTGCCAATCTGTTCAATGTTGAGCCAAGAGCAATGTTGATTTCCGTCAGGTTCTCGATGCCCTTAAGCTTGAACACATTGGGCTTATTCTCAATCATTGCGTCTGCCTGAGCGTTGCATATGAACAGGTGAAAGCCCTGTTGGGATTCCTCGACTAATGTCGTCAAACCACTTGTCCTCGCAGTTACATGAAACGTGGTTTGCTTCCTGTTCACTCCCGTTTTAAGAAAGCTTCGAATCAATGAGACTTTTTCATCGCATGATGCTGAAGCAAGTATTACCGCAGAATTGGCGGCTATGCCTCCGTACAGCAGTCTGTCAAGCACTGTAAACCCAGTGTCGACAAGGTTGCGACGGCTTTCAGAAGATTCTGGGATCGGCTCATTGACTGTTAATGTTATGGGGTCTGTTTCGGACACTTTGTGATCACCATTCTCGTCCAGATACAGGATTCTTGGCCCTATCGTGAACGAACCTTCGCACAATGGCTTCAGGCTGAATCTCACCTCTTCGATCTTCAATGGGCCGAGTCTCTTGCCCCTCATGTTGATGTTGCAACCTTCAAGGCGACAGACCTGAGGCTTCTCGATAATCTCGAAACCTTCTGGAATGGCCTCCGCAATCTTGTCAAGCGATGCCGTGCCTTTCCCAGCATTGGCCAACTCTATCTCCAGATCAAAAACCTCGCCTACTCGCATCTCCTTTCTGCCAGCAATGACTTTCACTTGAACTTGTGCGTGCTCAAGTCTATCCAGACCCACTGCCTGTTCATGAGTTGG
>JBGPBS010000007.1:0-33650 GCA_041481365.1 Bathyarchaeia archaeon | reverse complement strand
TTACGGATATCTTCGGGTTCAGTGTCTCGGCGAAGTTTTTGAGGTAGCCGAATCGGACTTGTTTGCATGGAAACTCGCAGTCCTTTGGCGATGCGGGTTTCTTGTGTTCTGCATTTTTTCACCCAGAGTATGGCGCGTCTGTTGTTGACATCTAGTGTTTTGAATGGTTGGTCTAGGGCCCAGCTTGATTTGCGCAGTAAGTCTATGACTTGGGGGACGCTCGGGTTTTCTGGTGTTTGGAGCATTTTCTGCAGGCTTTTGGCTTCGATTGCAGCCATAGTCTTCCAGACTTCTGCGTCGATTTCGGTTGCAACTTCTGTCCCAAATTCCTTCTCGATGTTTAGGAAGTAGAGGCCGTCGACTCTCCACAAATTGCGAATTTGCAAAAAGAGTAAGTCAAGAAGCTTTGATGACGGCATTGCGACAAGCATTTCGCGGTCTTCATTATTTCCAGGCGGATATTCGCTCAATGAGGACACCATCACGCGTATAAACAAGTTACTTCCCCTAATCTTTTAAATCTGAGCGAAAACGGCCAATGCAGGCGAGGCAATTTGGCACAAACATCGCGGAAGAATATCATACGGATGTGCAGGGTTCTGGGACTCAGACAAATCAAGCTAGCAGGTCAGAAGGCCATGCGACTAATCCTTCTATTCTCGATTTGCATGCTGATTTTCAGCTTGATTCTATTCGCTGGAAACGGCCAAGCAAATCACGCAATTGCCGCTGCTACAAGCGGAGATTCACAAAATGTGAATAGTTTGACGGCAAACGGGCTGTACCAGATCGTCTCTATCTCATCCCCCAAAAACATCACTTACACCTTATCAGACATACCTTTCACTTTCACAATATATGAACCGATCTCATGGATCGGCTACAGCTTGGATGGACAGACAAATGCCACAACAGCAGGAAACACGACATTAACGAACCTCGCCGAAGGATCGCATCACATAACCGTCTACTCCAATGACACTGCTGGCAACATGCATTCTTCTCAGACGGTTTACTTCACGACGACACATGTGAGCGTTTTGGAAGTACTTTCCCTGGGTTTGATCCAAGGCTTGGGAGAATGGCTTCCGATTTCAAGCACTGCACACCTCAAAATAGCTGAACAGTTCCTAAGCTTAACGCGCACGGCACTCTTGGATGTCGTCCTGCATGTTGGAACACTAGTCGTGGTCGTGTTCTGCTTCCGAAAAGAAGTCAAAGAAATACTCAAGGCTCTAGTGCATCTAGATTTCAAATCAGAATATGGCCAGCTCATACCACTCATAATCGTGGCAACCATTCCCACCGCAATAATCGGTTTGCTCTACGTAAAACTTCTGGAAGACACCCTCCAAACGTTCCTGATAATCGGAATAACATTTCTAGTCGGCGCAACAGTTCTCTACACTTCAAGAGTTGGGAAAGAAGACACAGACAAGGTGACAGTGGCGATAGCTCTTGTCATGGGCGTGGCTCAAGGCTTCGCAAAATTCCCGGGTCTTTCAAGAAGCGGAATAACAATCTCAACTGCACTGCTGCTCGGGCTGAAAAGAGAGAAGGCGTTCAAGTTCTCCTTTCTACTATCCATCCCAGCCATAATCGGAGACTTAGGCGTTGAAGCCTACCAGCAGCGCGGCCAACTGGCCGCCCAAACAATAGGCCCGATAGAACTCCTGATCGGAATAATCATAGCCATGATCGCAGGCTACATCGCCATAAGGGCGGTCTCAAGCCTGATGAGGAGCAAGAAGTTCCATTACTTCGCAATCTACACGTCGCTTCTTGGAATAACGCTCTTAGCCCTCTCGCTCAGCGGCTTTCTAACCACTTAGGCCTGCCTAACAAGAACTCTGTCAGTAACTCGGCGAACTTGCGATTTCCTTTGTAGGCATCATCGATTTCTTCGTTCACTAGCACCTTGAAACCTTTCTTCAGAACCTGTGAAACTCCTTCAGCCACGCCTGCGTTTCTTCCCCCATCTTCCAACTTTTCTCTCAGCAACACGCAAGCATCAGTAAACTTCCTCCGGATCAGAACGACCCATCTTTCATTCTCCACGTAAGGGCCGGAAATCGTGTCCGACTTGTCGACATGCTTCGCAATAAACTTCTCGCATTCGCTTGCCTTTTCAAGAGGTGGCCCCAAATGCAGCCTAACAGGTGGAAGGCAACAGTGTTCAAGCTCGAAAACAAACGCGTTCAGATCCTCCTCGTCGCTCCACGCAAGTTCCCGAAGAACCTTGAAATCATTCAACTCGATCAACTTTCGCAGAGACCGTTGCGACTTGTAAAGCTGACCCCACAAGATATCAGATACCGCATCAACTCTTCCGAACAACACTAAAACGATCTTGGATCCTCGCTCCTTCAACTCTCTCCGCATCTTTCCCGGAGACAATGGAACCGTCTTGGAAGGATAAAAAAATCCTAAGCTCGGTTTCCTCAGGAACTCTTGTGCAGCCGCTATGAAACTGTAAAGCCTCTGGCTATGCACTGCTGAAGCCACGTTCCTAGCCTTATCAACAGGATCCACAACCACCAAAGGCTCATCAAACAAGAGGTCGAGCTCTTTCTGTCTGTCTCCGTAGAATCCGGCGATGTCGATGACCATTCTGTGTCTGTATATCACAAACGCTTTGATCGTGTTTAGGAAGGACTTGTGATGCAAAACCAACAGTTCACAGAGGTACCCGCTGAACCCGCCGACCTTGATTTCTGCGCCATAGACGCCTATCCCCTTCATGAACTTTTTGAGCAGGCGCACTTCGGTTTTCATCTGCTCAGTCAAATGCTCGTTAATATAGTCGGAGTGGAACGGCGTTCTGTCAGTCGCACTCATCCATTTCCCCTGTTTAATGTCATAGCATGGAACAATATTCACTCTGATGCCTTCAACGAAAGCCTCAAGATACGGATGGTCTGCAAACCTCTCGATGTGTTTCGAACCGCTAGTGGCTTTTCTGGCAACTCTGAGGCACACTTCTCCCAACGAGTCACGTGGTATGGACTTTGAAACTCGCATGAAAACATCTATGTCAGGCTCTTGACTGAGCCACGTGTTCTTCGCAACTGAGCCTTCCACCCGGACTTTCGCTTTGACGCCAAGTTCTTTTGCAGCAGAAGCTACCTTCTCTTCCAGCTTTTTTGCTAGACTATCTATCTTTTTCCTTTCTGCGTCCTTAGGTGTGACCTGCTTCAGGACAGAAGCACAGACTCTCTCTACGTCTCCAAGCATGGGAATGGCCCTTTCATTGCTTTTGCTGGCAGACCTCTCTCTGAGTCGAGTAGACAGGACCCTGGGGCATCAGATCACTTTTCTTAAGCCTCAAACACACCGCATCAATTTGTCCGAAATCATAATCTGCGTTTTCAAAGAGGCAACTAGCAAGTTCAGCCTTGTTCCTTCCCGACTTAACGCGGGCTATGGTCAAGTGAGGACTGAAACCTCTTGGATCGGGTGCAAAACCCAGCGCACGCAAGCCAGGCTCCATTTGACTGAAAATACCTCGCAATTGGTCTGCACCCTCGGTTATTCCTGCCCAGCACACGCGTGGATACCGCACATCCGGAAAAGCACCGAGACCGCGAAGCCTGACATTGAAAGGAACAAACTGAACCTTTTTCATCGCTTCATAGACCCTATCAACCATTCCTAAAACTATATTTCCGAGAAAACGAACCGTCACGTGGATGTTCTGGGGCTCCACAGTTCTCAAATCTGCTCCAGTCCTGACTAGAATAGCTTGCGCTTCAGTTATCCTCTTCAAAACAGACACGTTCTCCAAGTCAAACGCGATGAAGCTCCTTATACCCTCAGCCATATTCCTCCCTTCAGACACCACTGTTCTATCTTTTCATAAACGCTTCTGATGTAAAAGATTATCTGCATTTGAAAGCACAATAGTCTCACGATGGAGAATGTCCGCGCGAAAGCTCATCGTTGCAGTTGCAGGCATGCCTGGCTCGGGAAAATCTTTGGTGATGAACACGGGAATGCAGAATGGTTATGCCGTAGTTGTGATGGGTGACGAGGTGAGAGAAGAAGCCAAAAGACGGAAGCTGGAGCCCACTCCGGAGAACATTGGCAATATTATGCTTGAACTGAGACGGACGGAGGGAGAAGCCACGATTGCAAAACGGTGTATCCCCAAGATAGAAGAGGCGTCGAAAGCAAAAGTCGTCGTAGACGGGATAAGAAGCATCAGCGAAGTTGAGGAGTTCAGAAACCACTTTGGCAGAGTCACCCTGGTGGCGGTCCATTCTTCACCAGAAACCAGGTTTCAACGATTATATAATCGCCAGAGAAGCGACGACCCGAAGAACTGCACTATATTCCATGAACGGGACCTCAGAGAACTCGGCGTAGGATTAGGAAACGCTATAGCCATGGCCGAGTATGTTATAGTCAACGAAGAATCTCTAGGATCAGCGAAAAACCGAGCAAGAGAAGTACTAAGAGAGATAGAGAGAAGATGGACGACATAATCCTCCACGTAGACGCCGAAGTCAACCCAACCGAATCAGAAGACAAAGTCAAGAAAGCGATCGAAAACATGTTTGGGAACATCAACGCTATTGCGAGGCCAATGAGGAAAGGCAGCATTCTAGTTGCGGAAGCGCATGGAAAAGAGCCCCTTATCAAATTCTACAACTTGCTCTGCAGGGAGCATATCCGCGCGGCAGCCAGAACGGTCCTGCTGGGCGGCATGGATGGAAAAACGGTGTGCTTCTGCCTTAACAAGCAGGTGGCATACGTGGGGCACGTCTCTTTTGCCAGAGAGGTGGGCGAGTCTCCTTTAGGACCGATAAGGGTAAAGATCGACTGCAAAAATCCCCGCGAGCTTGTTGCCTGGCTCACTTCCATGAGGGCCTGATTTTGTCAACCTTGTCGCTGGAGGCATCAGTGACGCACCGAGGGGCAGTTCGCCTTGGAAAGAGCGTTGCGTGCGACTCTTTCGACGAGGCTCGACCCTTAAGAGTGGTCAGTCACGCCCACGCTGACCACATGATGGGCCTCCAGCAAAGCCTGAAAAAGTGTCAAAAGGTGCTGATGACGCCTCCAACTAAAGAACTGATAGACGTTCTCAGAGGACCACTCTTCCTCATACGTGGCTTCGTGGAGGCACTCGAATATGACAGAGTGTTTCAGTACGGAGAAGAAAAGATCACATTCGTCAAAGCGGACCATATTTTGGGAGCTGCCCAGGTCGTTGTCGAGGACTCCGATGGAAAGCGAGTTGTATACACTGGAGACTTCAGGATCGATGATACGCCCGTGGTGGAAGCAGAAGTCCTCGTCATGGAAGCCACGTATGGAAGCCCGTCCTGCAAACGCTCCTTCGAGGTTGACATCAAAAGCCTGCTTGTCTCGCTTGTCGAGGAAGGATTGAAGCAAGGCGCAGTCTATGTTTTTGGGTACCATGGAAAACTTCAAGAAGTCATGCAAATCTTGCACACTGCTGGCCTAAGAACGCCTTTTATTGCATCTGAAAAAGTTTTTCACGTCTCCAAAGTATGTGAAAAGAACGGCATGCGCATAGGACGCTTGTTGCTGTCTGATGAAGACGAAGCCAGGAAGCTTCTGGGAACCTGTTCACCATGCATCGTTTTCTGTCATATGAACGCTGGCCACAAAGTCGGTCTGGACAGTTTCCGCATCCACGTAAGCGGCTGGGAATTCAATTTCCCAAGTCGCCAAAAAGCTGACAAAGAGTACGTCGTGGCCTTGAGCGACCATTCAGACTTCGACGGGCTACTCGAATACGTTCGACGTGCAAAACCCAAACTTGTAATCACAGATAACTTCAGAGTTGGACACGCTGAAACATTCGCCAAAGAAGTCCACAAACGCTTAGGGATAACGGCCGTCGCACTTCCAAAACGATAGCATTGCGGGCGGCAGATTTTTTCTTTCGAAACTGCTTTTAGACAAATTATTTATATTTCTTGCGTTGATCTAAACGAATCGAGGGGATTGAATGGGAAGCTTAATGCTAGGAGCCTTTGTTGGGTTTCTAGTAACCGCAATTCTCGGCTGGCTGTTTCCTGGACTTGGACACTTGATAGGCGGGTTCATCGGCGGCTTCGCGGCGGGACTTATAGCTGGAGGAATTGGAAAAGGAGCGTTAGCCGGTTTCCTTGCAGGCATATTCGGCGGGATCATCATAGCAATACTCGCAATAATCGGCCTTGTGGCGGCGGGCGCGTTTGTAGGCGGGATCCTAGGCGGACTTTTCGGCGGCTTGACAGGTCTGTTCGTTGGAATCATAGCAATAATATTTGCTTTCTTCGGAGCAATTGCATCAACAATCGGCGGACTCCTAGGCGGATTGCTTGCGAGATAAAAACTTCCCCATTTTTTATGCTCAAGGAGCGCCCCAGATGACAAACGCGTGCAGTTTGATGCAACTTCCTCAACGACTGAATAAAGAAGCTACACGCGCATGGCCCTTCAATGTAATGCACGGAGAATTCGTCAAAGCTTAAAAGGGAAAAACTGAAAGTATTGTCATACTTCCAATACAGCCATCGGAAATCGTGATAAGATTGCGTAGATCCTCTTCAATTTCAGGTTTCTACAAACTCGGCCCAAAAGAACGCTTGAAAATCATCAAAGAACTTGCCGATCTGACAGATGACGAAGCATCTCTGCTTCAAAACACCGGCTCTTTACCCATAGATTTAGCTGACCGCATGATAGAAAATGTTGTTGGCATGTTTCCACTGCCATTGGGTATAGCCGTCAACTTCCTCATTAACGAGAATGATTACCTGATCCCCATGGCTATCGAAGAGCCTTCAGTCGTGGCTGCTGCGAGCTACGCGGCAAAAATGGTGAGGGACGGTGGAGGCTTTCATACAAGTAGCACAGCTCCAATAATGATTGGACAAGTACAAGTTGTGGGCGTCAAAGATCCATATGCCGCAAGGCTGCGACTTCTCCAAACCAAAACAGAACTTCTGGAAAAGGCGAACGAGCAAGATCCAGTTCTTGTTTCTGCCGGGGGTGGAGCCAAAGATCTAGAAGCAAAGGTGATCGATACATCAAAAGGAAAAATGCTCATCGCAGAGTTGTTGGTGGACTGCCGCGATGCTATGGGCTCCAATGCCGTAGATACTATGGCTGAAGCCGTGGCCCCGATGATAGAGCGCATTGCACAGGGAAAAGTGTACCTTCGCATTATTTCGAATCTGGCAGTAAAACGACTAGTAAGGGCCTGGTGCAGTGTGCCAAAAGAGGCAGTAGGAGGCGAAGAAATCGTAGAAGGCATAGTGAATGCTAGCGCATTTGCAGTAGCAGATCCGTATCGCGCCGCAACGCATAACAAAGGCATACTAAACGGCATAATAGCTGTCGTACTCGCAACCTGCAATGACCACCGCGGAATCGAAGCCGGGGCACACGCTTATGCAGCTAAGAACAGCCATTACACTTCACTTTCCACGTGGGAGAAAAACCAGAACGGCGACCTAGTGGGTTCAATTGAGCTGCCAATGGCAGTAGGCTTGGTCGGCGGAGCGGTGCGAACGCATCCGATAGCAAAGATCGCGGTGAAGATCCTCGGTGTAAAGACTGCGAACGAGTTCGGGGAGGTTCTGGCTTCTGTCGGTCTGGCTCAAAATCTAGGAGCCCTAAGAGCTCTGGTCAATGAGGGGATTCAAAGGGGTCACATGTCACTTCATGCGAGAAACATGGCCGTGGCGGCGGGCGCAACGGGCGAGCTGATCGATCTAGTTGCCGAGAAAATGGTTCGAGAACGAAAAATCCGGGTGGATAGGGCAAAGGAATTAATCGAAGAACGTGAGTCCTCTGGAAAAATCTAAAAACCAGCAGCTGCATCTAGGTTTGGCGAGAAGATGAAAATAATTCTTGGTCCCTCATCAAAGCAGCTTGGAGAAAGAATAGCAGACCTTTCAAAAGCAGACAAGGTGCCCGTGGCTTTCAAGAATTTTCCTGATGGAGAATCTTATACAAGATTAGAAGGCAGGCTGGAAGAAGATGAAGCGGTTATTGTTCAAACGACGAGTCCTCCGCAAGACTCAAGACTGATCCAGCTGGCCCTGATGGCGGACGCGGCGAAAAGAAGCGGAGCAAGAAACGTAAAAGCCGTCGTACCCTACATGGCCTATGCTCGTCAAGACAAAATCTTCTTGCCAGGCGAGGCCCTGAGCATCGAAACAATCGCGAACATGCTTAACGTCGCAGGCGTCGACAGCCTCTTAACAGTCAACGTGCATCAAGAGAAAGTTCTTAACAGATTTCCCTTCCCGGCGAAGACGGTCTCAGCAATCCCCTTGTTGGCTGAGTATTTCAAACAGCGAGGCCTGGAAGGAGCTTTCGCACTCGCCCCGGATGAAGGCGCAGTATACATTGCTGAACAGGCCGAGCGCGTGCTAAAAGGGGGATTCGGCTGTTTAGAGAAGCAGAGAGACCGGTACACTGGGCAGGTCAGCATGGAGAAAAGATCACTCGAAGTGAAAGGCAAGACCGTAGTAATCTTTGACGACATAATAAGCAGTGGTGGAACGATCGTTGCCGCTGCTAAAATCGTGAAGGATCTCGGGGCAGAAAGGATCTATGCCTCTTGCGTTCATCCGCTCTTGATCGGTGACGCTGAAAGGCGCATACTCGATGCTGGAGTAGAGGAAGTCGTAGGCACCGATAGCGTGCCCTGTCATGTCAGTAAGGTTTCACTTGCGTCTCTCATTGCCAAGGAACTGCTGAGTTGAAGGAGCTTCAGCGTGGCGAAGCTTTTCTTCTTCCTTTCAGGCGAGCATGAGCATCTTCCAGCTTCCGAGTTGAAGGCTGTACTCGAGGCCGAAGGTTTTGACTATGAATTTTCAGAGAAGCTTGACCAAGTAATCAGACTTGAAGCGCAACTGGGCTGTGTTGAAGTCGTAAAACGCAGGGCGGCTTTCACTAGGGTTTGTGGACTGGAGCTCTTCAATTGCGAAGCCGAAATGAACACAATAATCAGAAACATGCGGGCCACAAGCTTGGACGAAGTTTTAGGAGAAAAAGAAAGCTTCGCAGTCCGCGTGAAACGTGTGAGGGGTTATGCCCCCAAGATCGGGGAGATGGCGCTTGAGAGAACTCTTGGCAGACTTGTGCAAGACAGAAATCCCGCGGCACGAGTAAACCTGAGAAACCCTGACAGAACGCTGTTGGGCATTGTAACGGAGAACAGATTCATTTTTGGAGCTAAGCTTGCCGACATTCCAGCAAAGCCCTTCGTTGAGAGGAGACCAAGAAGAAAGCCCTTCTTCCATCCTTCAGCTATGCAGGCGAAACTCGCGAGGTGCATGGTGAACTTGGCCAAGCCTCGAGAGGGAGATCTTGTGTTTGACCCGTTCTGCGGCACGGGAACCATGCTTATTGAAGCTTCCCTAATTGGCTGCCGCATCGTGGGCATAGACATTCAGCGTCACATGGCACGTGGAAGCGTCCGAAACTTGTCACACTTCAAAATCAAGCCAGAGGGCATCATCGTAGCAGACATGCGGAGTCCACCTTTGACGGAAGTTGGCAGCATCGTAACTGATCCACCTTACGGGATATCTTCAACCACTCTGAAGCGAACCACAAGGCAGATAGTTGAAGAACTCTTAGTTGCTGCAAATGAAATGCTAAAGAAACGGCGAAGAATATGCATGGCGTCCCCGAGAACGTTGGGAATCGGACAGATAGGCACGATGCATGGCTATAAGCATCTAGAGTCTCATTTTGTTTATGTCCACCGGAGCTTGACGAGAGAAATCGTGGTGTTCGAGAAGGTGTAAGACATGAGCCTGCGCGTGACTTTCCTCGGAACGGGAGGAAGTGTCCCAACACCCAGCAGAAGCCTACCCGCCATTCTGATACAGCGCAAGGGCGAGCAGATAATGCTCGACTGCGGCGAAGGCGTCCAGAGACAGATGATAAAGGCCGGAGGCGGCTTCCATCGAAAGATGAAGATCTTCGTGACTCACATGCACGGGGACCATGTCCTAGGCTTGCCTGGGTTGATGCAGACGATGGCTCTGCTCGATAGAGAAAGGAAGCTTGACGTCTATGGTCCACCAGGCATAAAAGAATTTCTAGAATGTATCAAGAAAACAGTGCAGTTTGCCCTTACTTTTCAGATTGAGATCCACGAGATAGAAGAGGAAGGGATCGTATGCGAAGAAGCGGAATACATCATTCAGGCAGCGTGGGCAAACCACGTGATTCCAAGCCTAGCATATGCACTCGTGGAGAAGCCCAGACCTGGAAGATTCCATCCCGAGAAAGCCAAAAACCTAGGAATTCCTGAGGGACCATTATGGTCAAAACTCCAACAGGGACATGAAGTCCGAATTCAAGCTGGAAGAATCGTGAAGCCAGATGAGGTCGTTGGAAAGGTCAGAAAAGCAAGAAAGATCGTCTACACGGGGGACACGAAACCTTTCAAGAACTTGGTAAAACTCGCGGCTGGAGCAAGCTTGCTTATTCACGATGCCACCTTGGATGATGACCTTGCGGAAAGGGCAGCAGAGGATGGGCATTCTACTCCCAGCCAGGCAGCCCGCGACGCAAGGAAGGCCAAGGTGGAACAATTGATCTTGACGCATGTCAGCGCGAGGTATGGAGATGTGAACAAGCTGCTGGATCAGGCCAAGAAAATCTTCAGGAACACGCAGGTGGCAGAAGATTTCATGAAGCTGGAAATCCCATTCAGCGACAGCTAGGCGAACAAATCTTTCAGCTTTTGCAGGCTCTCATCCACTTGCTCCAAGCACTCCACGACCGCCGTCTTGTCATAGGCCATTTCTCCTATCAGGGCTGCGAGTCTGTGCCAATTAACCGTGCCTCGGCCTATGCCTAAGTGTTGATCGCCCTTACCATCATTATCGCTCAAATGCATGTGCACGATTTTATCTGGAAAAGTCTTGAGGAAACTCTCAGTTTGTCCATTGACGTTCGAGTGTCCTACGTCCAAAACCATACCTATTTCGCCGTTGAATTGGGCATAAAATTCCTTGAAGTCTTCCACGCTCTTCATCAACCCTGGGTACGGTTCTGGCACATTTTCTATGGCTACGCTTACTCCATACTCTCCAGCGAACTTGGTTATGATCTGAATGCTCCTCAGGTTTTGAACCCATTCCACGCCCGGGTAGAAAGAGCTGATTCCCGTTTTCATACCAGGATGAAAAACCCAAACATAAGCGCCCAAGGCTTGAGCGTGGATAATCGATCGTTCAAGCCGTTTCAGCATAGCTCGGCGCAGTTGATTCGACGGAGAGGCAATGTTCACATCAGCGAAGGGTCCATGCACCGAATACTTCAAGCCATAGGAAGACCCAATCTCCCTCAGAACTGAAACTCTCTGCTTGCTCAGTTCATGAAAGCCATCGTCTACAATTTCCACATATTCTGTTGCGTGTCCAGCCAACAGGTCGGTCATCTTCTGGAAAGGTTCACCTAAGCAGTAAAGCATTGATATGCCTAGTTTTGGTGCTACCATAGACAAGCCTCCGCACGCTTGGGCCGAAAGTCTAAGGTCTTCGCGCTTGTCGCCTTGCTGAACCTTGTTTTGACGTTGTCAACCTGCAATTCGGGCGCGCGTAAGGCTGAATTGCTATCTGTCGGTGGAGGAGGTAGTATGGGTGGGGACCTGCTTGCATCCGTTTTTCTTCGTGTCACATATGCCACCACAGTTAGGCTTAGTAGGAGAAAGATTGCCGCTACAGCAATGGGGGGCACGTATTGTTGGAGGTATGTTTGCCACTGTGGCATTCGGGTTGGAGGTATGGCGCCTTCTGGAAGCATCACGTATGGTACGCTCGAAGGCAGCTGGGTTGTCTGACCAAAATGGCCTTGGTAGATCTGCGTGAGCGCGTAAACGTCCAGGGTTGAGGGGAAGATGATCACGCTTTTTGATGAGGCATAGTACATGAGTTCTGGTCCATTCTCCGTGTTTGGCGAGCTTGCATGTCCGACGCCCAGGGCGTGTCCGAACTCGTGCATGGCCACGTTTTTGACGAAGAGGTCAGTCTCGGTGGCGGAATGGGTGGTTATGTTGATGATTATGGGTGTTATGGGTTCATGGGCGGTGTCATCATACTTGTATGTTGTCAGTCCAACGGCTTTGCCGCTCATCTCGTAGGGAGCAAAGGAGATTATTACATCTGGGTTCCCTGTGGAGTTTATGTCCTTGACGTAGTAAGTGTAGCTTATCATCGCAAGTGACTGCCCGTCATAGGCGTTAGTGTAATTCCAGATGGCTTTCAGCCAATTGTCGAGTCCCTCGCGGATGGCTGGAGCGTAGTCAAGTATGCTCCACTGGTTCATCTCTACGTAGACCGAGATTGGGAAACGGTTCCACCGAAACTCTTCAAGCTCGATCGAAATCGCGGCATGTGCAGGAATGATGAGGGTTGTGAAGGAATTGAGGAGTAGAACTGCGATCAGAGTCGAAATGAGCCCGACCTCAGTTACTGACATGTCAATCATTTCCAAGCGTTTATAGGATTAACGTGCCTATTTTTCTCTTATTCTTTTTCTTGTTCAAAGCAGCTTGGTTCAACTACCTGCTTGGCCCGTCCGTGATGCTCTAGGTGAATGTTTGACAATAAGCGATGAGCTTATGCGACAAGAAACCCATCATGCCCGCGAGAACAAGTACATAAGGAGCCAGGGTTCCATCCAATGCTTTCTAGTAGATGTGGTTAATACTCCTGAGGTTCGCAGATGGCCAGTGCGGTCTTATGTTCCCGGTTGTTCTGTGCTGTCTGTTGCGGATTCCTAGGGAAAGTTCTGCGAATTCTCTGAGAGTGTGGTTGGCAAATTCGAAGGTTGGTGTCCCGTATCTGATGCCGATGCACATGGGATCTGCATACACAAAAAGAGGATCGCCCAGATACGGATATGACGCTTCGTTTGGATGCCCATATTCGGGTCGTGCCAGTATCTTGAAGGGCCAGAGCTGGCATGCTGCGGGTTTCATGTATTGTATTCCACATGTGTACCTGTTCGAAAAGTCGTTTAGGAACGTGCATGAGCCGTCTTCTCTTCTCTTTATGAACAGCTTGCTAATTCCGGGGACGGTTTGTTCAACCCCGTGGGACTTGACGATTCTCAGCCATTCATAAAAGCTTATGACTACGCTATACAGTTTGCAGCAGTCGCCGCATGCAATGCATCGCCAGTCCGTAATGAATCGCCATGGAACATACTGCATCTCTCAGTCACAATGATTCACAGCTTGACATTTCCTAATTAACCTATTTGCAGAAAGGTCTGAGCTTCTTCACGATCTCTTTCGGGATTTCTGTGGCTTTTCCTGTATGTTTGTCCGCCGCCACGGCTACGACGTACCCCGCTGCGAGTAGCGTGGCTTCCTCCACGTTGAAAACGTTGAATTCGAATCGTATGGATTTTTCCTTTAGCTCTCCTATCGCGATTTCTACTTCGAGAAGATCGTCGAACCTTGCGGGCTTCTTGTATTGACAAGAAGCTTCAACCCTTGGAAACCAAAGTCCCCTGGCATGAAAGTCGGTGAAACTGAACCCCAGATGTCTGTAGAACTCCTCTTCTGCCCTCTCGAAGAATCTGAAGTAATTAGAATAATGCACGACTTGAGCCGCGTCGGTATCGGCCCATGTTACCCTGAAAGAGGCTTTGAATGCGGCTGATGGCATAAGCCTTCACTGGTTTAGGTTTTCCTGTAGAGATACAACGTGTGCGAGGGATACCCGAGCGTCTGGTTTTCACAGTAATTCTCGGTCGTGAATGGCTTCCAACCTGTGATCTCATAGTCATGCGAAACCACTCGGACGCTCTTTTTGAGATCAGACTCTAGCTTCGGCTTTATTTTATCGTTAGCGCTCGTCGTCAAGTACAGGAAAACAACGTCTGCCGACGTTAAATCCACGTGGAACATGTCCCCATTGACTATGGTTATCCTGTTTTGAAGATTCTGCTCATAAATGCTGCTTAACGCTTTCTTAACGAGATCCTCCCGCAGTTCAACACCCACGGCCCTTGCACCGAACTCCTTCGCGGCCATTATCACTGTTCTGCCGTCTCCAGAGCCCAAGTCGAAGAACACTTCTCCAGCTTTCAATTCTGCCAGGCTGAGCATTCTCTGAACTACTTGCGGCGGAGATGGCACGAAGGGCGCAATATACACTTCTCTAACCTCCAACTTTCGCCTGCTGTCATTATTCAACGAATGGTCTTATGCTTTTAAAAGATTTCCCATCCTCAAGTCACGTACGTAGACTTGTTCTGAGCCATCTGGGGCGTCGTGGGCTTTCTTGACTCGCCACATTTCATGCAGCTTTGCGCGCAAAGCTCAAGATACTTCTCCTCTTCACTTGTCCCAACGGCCTCGGCAGCTTTCTGGCAGATCTCGCTAGGCTCCTTGCAGCCTTCTTCCCTGCAAAGCTTCGAAATGGACAGGCAGATCTCCCGAACATCCTCCGGGTTGAGCACGGCCCTGTTCGTCCGCACAAGCAAGCAGACCTCCCTCGCCAAGACACAGGTCCTGACGTACTTGACCCTCTCCAGAACCTCGTCTCGAAGCTTCTTCCGACTTATTTCCAAACCATCAGTCTCCTAACGACGAGAAGACGCACAGGCACTCATATATGACCAATCATTTAAGACTTTTTCCAACCAAAGCCGAACTCAGCAACCGGAGCCAGCGATCAGGTTTATCCGACCGAAACGGCCCTGCAGGGCCAACTTCGTCACCGATGCATTGGCAGGACAAAACAAGCGCAACCAGCGCACAGCGTCAACACTGCAAACAACGATGCCAAAACATGGCAAGGCAAAGAGCAACACTAAGAATCACACTTCAAAACGTAAGGGTTGGCACGCTGTTGAACCAGACCCAAGCCAAAGCGACGATAGATTCACGCAGCGCTCACGGCATGAAAACCCATGTCAAAGACCGAAAAAACCGACGGGTAGAGGTGTGTTTTGCGAGCCTTTTCGTCGTCTCTAAACCATAGGTCGGCGTGCCAAAATTCTCGCCGCCTGCTTGGGTGAGGTTCTCTCGGAGACCAAGATCAAGCTGCACCCGATGCGAGCCACAGGAGTTCGAAATCTTCAGAAACAATAGTCAAGATCCCATGAGAGTTCAGCAAAGCTTGAGAATCGGACATTCTGGATAGTCTTATATTCCTTAGAATCCAAAAAGTCTCCTATACTGTCGTACGAGGAGGTGGAACATTATGGCAAAGAAAGGAGACAAATACAAATGCGACGAATGTGGGCTCGTCGTGATGGTAGAAGACGATTGCGGATGCTCCTCATGCGACCTCATATGTTGCGGCGAACCTATGAAAACCATAAAGACCTCAAAAGAGAAACTTAAAGCCAAGAAATAGGCTCCAGCGCAGAAGAGCAGTCATGCGCTCGGGCTTGAGTGTTTTTTCCAAGCATTTTTCAATGTCGAGACAAAACCGGCTTCGTCCTCAGCCATCCTCTTTTTGACTTCCCTCCAAGCTGCCGGACAGTCCTTGTAGGGTACACCTACGATGCCGTGGATAGTCTTGTCCAGTTCCACCTTATTCTCAATCGTGACGGCTATACCTGTCTTCTTGAAAACTTGCTGAAGATGCCTGAAATAACATGTCATGGACGGGTCTCTCGGACAAGTAAAGAAGAAATCAAACTTCATAAAGCTTCCAGTCTCAAACACGCTTTCTTTTCGAGTTGTGCAAACTTGCTGCAGAAGCTTCTTTTTCGCTCATGTAAATTCATTTATACCCAATTGGACAATAGTGGTCCAACGTGACACAGCATGCTTGTTACAAACCGAGACTTGATGGTCCCCGCTAGGCGCAGTGGGTATGCCGTCGGCGCCTTCAACGTGAACAACCTCGAAGTGGTTCTGGCCGTCGCCGAGGCTGCGGCCGAAGAAAAATCACCTGCCATACTGGCTGTTACACCAGGTGCTATCAAATACGCTGGTCTGCCCTACATTTCCAAGATCGTGCGAACAGCCGCTGAAAACACGTCCGTTCCAATGTCGTTGCATCTGGACCACGGGGAAGACTTCGAAACAGCATCCAAGTGCATCGGCGCCGGCTTCACCTCACTGATGATTGACGGGTCGCACCTCAAGTTTGACGAGAACATCGCACTGACGAAGCGTGTAGTCGAAATCGCACATCCAAAAGGCATACCTGTCGAAGCTGAGCTTGGAAGACTCGCAGGAGTCGAAGAATCAACCGTCGAAGAGAAAGATGCAATCCTAACCGATCCAGAAGCCGCCAGCGAATTCGTTGAACGAACAAACGTTGACGCGCTTGCAGTTGCAATAGGCACATGTCATGGCGCCTACAAGTTCAAAGGAGAACCGAAGCTTGACTTTGAAAGGCTAAGGCTCATAAGCAAAAAAGTCAGCAAACCACTCGTGCTGCACGGAGCATCAAGCGTCCCCTCATGGATAATCGAGAAAGCAACTAAATACGGAGCTGAACTCGGCGGCGCAAAAGGAATCCCAGAAGACCACATCCAGAAGGCCATCTCCATGGGCATCGCGAAAATCAACATAGATACTGATCTTCGACTCGCCTTCACTGCAACCGTGCGAGAAACCCTGGCGAACTCTCCTAAGGAGTTTGACCCTAGAAAGATTTTGGGCCCAGCAAAAGACGCTATGAAACAGGTCGTCAAGGCTAAAATGCGACTGTTCGGCAGTTCTGGAAAGACCGCTTAGGACGCAAAACACGATGAAAGTTGGAATACTGACCGGAGGAGGAGACGCTCCGGGAATTGACGCGGTCATAAGAGCCGTCGTGAGAAAAGGAATCCAAAATTACGGTTACGAAATCCTGGGCATCAGAGACGGGTGGCACGGTCTCCTCGATCGCGAACTCCTGCCATTGGATCTGGCGTCAGTGTCAGGCATTCTTCCACGTGGAGGGTCAATCCTCGGAACGTCAAGGACAAATCCGTTCAAACATGAAAAAGGACCTGAAAAGATCCTTGAAAACGTCAGGAAGGCCGGAATCGGAGCTCTTGTAGTCATCGGCGGAGACGACACTCTCAGCGTGGCTTCAAAGATGGGCGGGTACGGGCTCAAATGCGTCGGAGTGCCCAAAACGATTGACAATGACATAGCCGGAACCGACTACACCTTTGGGTTCAACACGGCGGTCACCATTGCTACGGAGGCTCTCGACCGGCTTCACACGACCGCTGAAACACATCAGAGGGTAATGATACTCGAGGTCATGGGCAGAAACACGGGCTGGATCGCCCTGGAAGCAGGCATTGCAGGCGGCGCTGACATCATCCTAATTCCAGAAAAACCGTTCAGCATCAAGGAAGTCTGCGGACACATCAAGCATAGACAAACACGTGGACGAAACTTCAGCCTAGTCGTCGTTGCCGAAGGAGCCAAATCCAAAGGAGGCGCGGAGATCGTCTACAGCGAAGCAGTCGACGAATTCGGACATATTCGCCTAGGTGGCATAGGCTACTACGTCGGAAGGGAAATCGAAAAATGCATGAACATTGAAACTCGTGTCGTTGTTCTGGGACATCTTCAGCGAGGGGGCTCACCAACAGCCTTCGACCGAATACTTGCAACAAGGTTCGGAATAGGGGCCATAGACCTCGTACACAAAAGACGGTTTGACCGAATGGTTGCCATTCAGGGAAACAGAATAAATTCAGTAGCATTGAAGGACGTGATTGGCAAACGGAAAACAGTGGACTTGGAACTCTATAACATTGCAAAAGTGTTCTTCGGCTGAGACTCCTCCCCCTTTCTACGTTGCCAACACGTCGGCCAGCTTGAGCATACTCAAATCCAATGTCTTCTCAGTCTTGCAGGACCTCTCAAGGTCAATGCTCATGATTTCGCCGCCTTGCAATCCGACCATTTTCCTTCCTTCTCTTCTTGACAACAGCTCTAATGCTTCATTCGCGAACAAATTAGCCAGCAGTCGGCTTCTCGCAGTCGGACTCCCACCTCTCTGAGCGTAACCTAAGATACTGAGCCTAACTTCAGTCCCAGTATCTTTCTCTATTTCAGCTCCAAGCTTTCGAGTGTCGCCTATCCCTTCTGCAGCAACGATTATTCCAGAGCGTTTTCCCTTAGCACTGTTCTCCTCCAGTCTCCGGATTATTCTCTCTTTTTCAAATTTGACTTCAGGAACCAGAATTATCTCCGCTCCAACCGCCAACCCCACTGCGGATGCGATGAAACCCCGCGTTCGTCCCATTACTTCGACAATGAAGACTCTTTCATGAGAAATCGCCGTGTCCCGAATCTTGTCAATCTCGGTTACTGCCGTGTTCACGGCGGTGTCGAAGCCTATTGTTTCATCTGATCCGTAAACATCGTTGTCGATCGTCGCAGGAACGCCAACTATCAGGGCTTCAGTATTTTTGCTCAGCTCAAGGGCTCCTTGGAAGGAACCATTTCCGCCTATCACCACGAGCCCCTCAACTTTGTTCGAAGCAAGGCTCTGCGCCGCTTTCATAAGGCCCCCATTCTCCCTGAACTTGAGACTTCTGGAAGTGTGCAAAATAGTGCCGCCCAGCTGAATTATCCCACCCACAGAACGGGGAGTCAAGGGCCTCATCATGTTAGTCATCAAACCCTCCCATCCTCTTTCAAAACCCAAAACCTGAAAACCCTTCGAATAAGCGATACGAACAGCTGCCCGAATAGCCGCGTTCATGCCGGGTGCGTCTCCACCACTTGTCACTAACCCTATTTTTCTCATCAAGATCTCTCCGACCGTATCACAAGATCAGGTGCGAATTTTATCTTATTGAAGATTAATTTGACCTTTCACTTAGCTTGTATAAGCTGAATCGACATATGCTTTTCTGCGACTGAAGAATGCAGATGGTCAAATTGCTGGGCGCCTACAACAAAGTGCGTGCAACGCAGAGTAATTCAATAAGCTTCAAAGCGGGGAACAGCAGTGCCTCTTGATTTAATCGTTTCAGGTGCTTCTTCTTCATGAGGTGCATTAGCTGTTTTCTCAATGAGATCTTCAAAAGACTACGAGTTCGAAGCGCGTTTAGGCGAATCTGGTTTCTTGACAAACTCGTTAAGCTACCGTGCGCCTCCACGATATTGTGCCCACCAACGCGCTCCTTCCCAAAGTTTATTCTTGTCCCCCTCAGCCTTTAGGACTTCCTCTTTGATCTTCTTAGCTTCGAAAGGGCAGTTCTTTGAGACTTCGCCAACGAATCTTCTGAGCTCTTCTTCGTCCAGATGACAGCTCAACGTCAGCTCTTCTATGATTTCCTTTGAAGTTGTTGCGTCGCCGTGGCAACTTTCGTTCAGTTCTTCGAGCACATGTTTCAGAAAAGCTGGACTGAGACCACATTGAAGGCCTAGTTTTTCAGCCCATTTCTTGTCTTGGCTCAACTCATCACCTTTTCGGATAGCCCATATTACGGTGACCATCTTTCTTGCAGAACGATTTACATAAATGTTGTTGTCCACTTTCTATTGATCCAAGTTGGTGAAAACTCGTGAAGACTATCGCGCGCCAAACTGTGGTTTGTCGTTCGTATTCGGCAGCGTGTTAGGGTCGCGTTCTCCCCTTCAGCTTTTCGCGGGTTGACCATTCTGCAGTAGATTCTGGAATCCAGACTGAGAAGAAGGCTTGCCACTAGTAAGCTTAGGACAAGTGATATTATCGTTCCTGCTGTTAAGCCTAAGAAGATCAATCCTTGAGTTCCGGGGATAGACGCAAGAATAGCCGGCAGAGTAGCATCTGCGGCTAGACTTATCAGTGAAATGGCAAATGCAGCCATCCATCTCCATCTTCGTCCTTCGTAAATGCCGCGTCCGATCATTAACTGGATTGTGCCACCTGTGACTGCCAAAACGATTATGCCGGCTAGGAATGCCACGTCAAGAAGGCCTTGGAAGGAATAGGCATGCAAGAAAACAATCGGCGGGGTGCAAAGCGTCAATATTCCGATATCATGTAGATTACGCTTGCCGCCGTGATTGCGGAAGGCCTCTGATAGGTCCATTCGGTGCCAGGTCGAATCAGCTTTTCATCCCATGTCCTCACTAGCCAAGATGCGACAATGCCGGTAAGTGTCAACATGACGTCGTAAAGGACCCCGGATTGTAGCTGACTGATCAGCTGTGCCGAACCTGAAGCGAAAGAAAGCCGAAAAAGAGTCTTTCGCTGAAACAGTCCTTCTCCTCAGAAAGTTGCTTGTCGGTGGGGGTGAAGACAAACTCGAAGCGTGGAGCTTCTGTTGAGGGGCTAGTCATGATGGCGTATGCTTTGTTCGTGAATCTATGTTTCTTTTGCCACCCATGTGCTCACAGCTTCTTCAACAGCTTTGGATAGGTCACCCTTTCTCCCGCCAAATCTCTCGATGGTCTTGAATCTGAGCTTCTTTTCCAGTTCATCTGGGAGCTCCACGCAAATTCGCCCCATTTCAATTACCAACCTGTTTTTGTATAGCTTCAATTTATGAAAAGGCACGATTCACACGTGTCAGATGTTCTTCCAATAAGCAAATTGCCATATGCCAAGTACTGCTCTTGTTTCCGTTATCATTGGGCATCCATCCTTTTGCTTATCCTTATAGTACGCTATGTACATACACACTTATAAGCGTATCGGCTTAATCCTTTACGCACTTAAGTCGTCATCTGGAGACATGTGATCTTATTTCCGCGAACAGCAAAGGAAAGCTAGCGCGCATGCGTGTTCCTAAATTAGTTCGCGAAGTACCTTATGCTTCTTGCTTTGCTTGGTTTGTGTGTGGTTGCTGCTGCTTGGGCTGTGAGTAGCATGGCCAGCAGGGAGAGTTGAGGCGTGGTATGTGATCTTGGCCAGTCCTCTCATGTTGTGCTTGGTTAAGGCTGCAAGGTTCTTGAGGCGGCTGAAGACTCGTTCCACGGCCACTCGTTTCCTGTAAGCTCTTCTGAACTCTTGAGGTCCGTGACTCTTGAATTTCCTGTCGATTCTAATGACGCCTTTGACGCCTTTCGCGCGCGCTATTCTTGGAAAGATCTATCATAATCTTATTCCGAGACGGATTAGAAAAAGAATTGCAGCATACTGCACTTCAAACACTGCGTGCGAGTTGCTGGCTAGGCTGACCGTTAAAAGGGATGTAGACACAATACTTGACCCAGCATACGGTTCGCGCGCGCGGCATAGCCCCCCCGATTAGATTTGACAGGACCTGACCCCTCTGATCCTGAGCCCGTTCAGGCAGGATTGGAGGAGGAGGGGCAAAATTTTATCCCAAACACACACAGGTAAAGTTTTATAGTTTTGAATGAGTTTCAGGGTCTTTAGCGGTGGGTCTTAGGCGGGGGGGTAGGGGTCCCCTGTACCGTAAACCCTCTATAGGACGGGCTGAAAGCTGAGGGTGAGACGTTTAAGGTCGTCGAGGCCTCTATTTCCGAAGCATTGACTATCCGTCCTTTGGGGCTGGCGATCATTGAGCGGCTTCCGTAGGGAAGTTGTCTTCAGTGTTTACCAGGCGAACCCGGCCAGGCCCGGGAGGGAGCAACCTAAGTCTGGACGTTCAGCGCTCAAGGGGATGCGGATACGAGTGTAGGGCTTTGAGAGTTCGGCGAATTCTGAACGTCGAACCTCTGTGGCCCACCGCCCTTCTCATTTCATTCAAGAATCACTAGCATAACAACTAGACACGTACGACTTCTCGACTTTGGAAAGCTTCTGGAAAACGCTAAATGCCATTGTGACCTACTCCATTGATGCTAGGAGCACAGGCCGTGCCGTTCAACGAAGTTCGTAAAGATTATCTGCTAGACCGCTGGGTCGTAATTGCCACTGAGCGCAGCCGGCGCCCGACTGACTTGAAAAAAGAAAGAGAGCAGGCTAAGATTGGCGTTTGCCCAATGTGCGCTGGCAACGAGCACATGACGCCGCCAGCAGTTCTAGTCTATCTTAAGTCTGGTAAAGGCCTCAGAAAAGCCACGGAGAATCGTGATGAGAGACATAGAAACTGGCTGGTTCGCTGCATTCCAAACCTTTATCCCGCTTTTACGCCACCCGGCACGGGGCTTGCTCAAAAGGACATCTTAAAGAGCAAATATCTAGCCATGGCCGTGGGCCATCATGAGGTTGTGGTTGAATCGCAGACCCATACCGAGCATCCGGCAAATGCCCGAATCTCACAACTGACACTTGTCGTCAACGCCTACATCGATAGACTCCGCGAACTATCAGCCAAACCACATGTCCGATACGTTTCAATCTTCCGAAACCACGGCCTAGAAGCAGGGGCCTCACTCTCCCACGCACATAGCCAGATCATTGCAGCACCCATGATTCCAACAACCGTAAAGGAAGAAATGAAGGCAAGCAAAGAATTCTGGACCAAGAACGAGAACTGCATCTTTTGCAACATAAGCAAGAAAGAAAGCGAAGGACCAAGACTCATCGTTGAAAATTCCAGATTCACCGTTTTCGCTCCATACGCGAGCGTTCATCCCCTGGAATTCTGGATAATTCCGAAGCGGCACGAAGCCACACCGCTGGATCTTTCTCAGGACGAAGTGAGAACGCTCGCTGAAACGATGAAAACTTGTCTTGGGGCACTGAAGACGTTGGTTAATGATCCCCCTTACAATTATGGTTTCCATCTGGCCTTGGACAAAACTGCAAGCAAATTCTATCATTGGCATTTGGAGGTCTATCCGAAACTTGCGATTTGGGCAGGCTTTGAATTGAGCACAGGCATGTACATAAACACGGTTACCCCAGAAGCGGCTGCGGAAAGCCTTAGAAAAACAATATCACCTTAAGGCAAGCACGGATTTTTCGAATTTTGGCCTGACGTACATCGCATCTTCCAAGTAAGCTCTCATTGGTTCTGCAACGCTCCAGGCCTGCAATATGCATCCTCTGGGCGTATGCGGTGAATCACCGTCGAAAATCTCACTCGCGGTTCCGGGTTGCATGTTCGCAACGTGATTGGTGAGAAACGGTTCGAGAAGAGTTCTCAACGCGTAGTCACGCTTGAGACTACCAAAGCCTTTCACTTTCAGAAAGGCAGTTGTGAATGGACCTAGAAGCCATGGCCAGACGGTTCCATTGTGGTAGGCCATGTCTCGGTTCCTCCTATCACCAGAGTAGATCCCAACGTATCTTGGATCATTTTTGGCGAGCGATCTTAAACCGAAGGGTGTCCAGAGCTCATGATATACTGAGTCGACGATTTTCTCATTCCTAGCATTGTCAAGCATTGTGAAATCCAGGGCCACCGCGATAATCTGATTAGGCCGGAAAGACCCGTCTGAATAGTTTTCGTTGACCACGTCAAAGAGGCAGTTCTTTTCGTAATTCCAAAATTTCTCAGAAAAACTCATCCGCGCTTTTTCTGCCATCCCCGCATATTTTTCTGCTGCGCTATGCTCTTCAAACTTCTTTGAAATCAACTCAAGGATCCTCAAAGTGTTATACCACAGAGCTTGAACCTCAACGGCTTTTCCAGCCCTAGGAGTAACCGGTTGACCATCTACGACCGCATCCATCCACGTTGATTGTGGCCCGTGCCAAAGCAAGCCATCAGCGTCAACATGCATGTCGGGAACTGCCCCTTCGACGAGGCTTTCAACTATTGCGTGCAGCGTCTCTGACAAGTGGGTTTGAATAAACCCGAAATCGCCCGTGTACTTCAGGTATTGTAATGCTGAATTCACGTACCACAGCGTTGCATCAGCAGTGTTGTAACCCACCTGTCCGCCTCTGTCTAGAACGAAGTTAGGAATTAGGCCGTCCTTGAGGTATTTCTGAAAGGTTAACAGGATTCTCTTTGCATCTTCAAATCTTCCCGTGGCGAGGGTTAATCCAGGCAACGAAACAAATACGTCTCTTCCCCAATCTTCAAACCAGTGGTATCCGGCTATCACGGACCTGTGCTCTGAGTCTGTCCCTGAAACCACTAATGCGTCTGCAGCCAGAGTCATGAAGCTCAGCCAATCAGTTGCCTGAATGTTCTGGTTTACCTTGTAGAATCTTGCCAGCAGGTTTTCACGGCGTCCTTTCTCCTTATCGAAGAGTGCTCTTATGTCGAAAAGCGTCATCGGCGTCTCAGAGAAAATTCTTTGAGCGGCATCTGTGTGCTCATCTGCGACCGCGGTTATAGCGAGACTTTCGGTCCTGTTCGCTTTCACTTCATACTCAAAAAATCCACTTTGATAGCAATCATCTAGACAGCTTTCGCCGCGCTTTGCTTCTTCACGATAATATAGCTTCTCAACCCATTTTTCGTTGGCAGAGTATTTTCCTCCTATTGTTCCAATTATCAGCGTGGACGCTGGGGAACTGAAGGTGACACATGTCTCTTTGCTTCCGTATTTCTGACGAGGTTCCGCCGCGAGCTTCTCCCTGTCAGTTGTTGAGTGGAAATGTCGGCAGTTTATCAGTGGAAATACTCGAATTATGATGTCGAAGCTACTTCTGTTCAGAACCTTGTAAAGCACTATTGAGGCATTCTTTCCATAAGGCATAAAAACCGTTTTTTCGATTTCAACGTCATGCAGGGTGTACACGGATTTTGGAAAAAGTGAAATCCTGACCTGTCTGAGAAAAGTGTACCCTAAGGGAAATATCCTCTCTTGAAACTCGTTGGCGCCAAGCTGGTAAGCGTCACTTCCAATGATGACTTCCTCATCCAATTTTTCCAAGCAGACTCTTCTATCTCTTGGCGGATGGAACGCAGCAACAAGCAGTCCGTGGTATTTTCTTGTGTTTATGCCCAAAATCGTGGAAGACGCGTATCCACCTAACCCGTTAGCTAGTATCCATTCTTTCTGGACTGCACCTTCAAAGCTGGAAAGCATCTCGGAGTTCAGGTTTGCGGTTGGAGTGTACATGAGTGTATCAGCTTTGCAACATTCCTTTCTTTCGGTACGCCAAAGTAGTTTGCGACCGGGTCGCATTTTGTCCTGAACAGTAGGGCATGAGGCTTTTTCAACTTGTATTCCGTCAGTGTTTCCGCGTAGCCCATGCCCTTAGCAAGGATCAAGTCAACAGAATTGTAGACTTTGAGAAACTCGGAAGAAACCTCATTCGCAGCGAAACCTACAGCGTCTGTTCCGGTAGTTATCACGTTATCGGCAACTTTAGTCATCCCAGAAGCTTCTGCATCCTCCAAAGTGGCGTCATTGATCACCGCGCTGCTCTTGACGGCCACGGTCACCGCTAAGCCTATCTCCTTCAATCGTTCAACAAGCAGAGTGTCAAGGACTATTTCCCCAGCGTTATCCGCCAAATATAGAACAGTGTGTGCCTTCTTTGCCAATTCATAAATGCTGTTAGTATCATCCACAACCAGCTCTTTCCCCGCGTCTCGAAGGTTTTTCCTCAGGTTTCCGAAAACGAATTTGTGCCCTGGTATGTCGAACTCCATTACGTTACCGACAATTGCGCACAAACACGCCCTTTTGAATCGGTCTTGTTGCGCATATCCTTCCTCAACGAATCTTCTTGCGTAGGCCAGAAGCGTCAAGGCCTTTTCATTGCTTATCTTCTTCTTTCTTCTGTACGGGTCATCGTTGCCAGTGACTCTCCTTATTATCCTGTCTCTCTTTGTACCTATGTCTGCAGGAACACGTGTGGGTCTGAACTCTTTATGCATCAATCGCAGGAGTTCACTCATTGCCCTGAAGCGCAAAGCAGGGTTTGACGTGGCTTCCTTAACTTCGGCTGCGCCGCGGCTAATTATGCACGCTGCACATTCTGCTTCAACTTTCAAGGGTTCCGTTACTCACCTAGCGTTTAGAGGCATGTGCAAAATCACGCATGATAACATATGGGTCTTTCGCTTTGACAACTCCGCTTGCAACTAGTACGCCTTGCGTGCCAAGCCTCAAAGCAGCGGCAACATCTTCCCCGTTGCTTATGCCCGCCCCGCATAGAATCGTGACCTTGCTGTTTACCTGTCTCACAAGCCTAATAGTGTCAGTGACAACTTCAGGCTTAGCCCTCGAGACCGGAATTCCTGTACCTATGAGTTCAGGCGGCTCGATGGCTATCACGTCTGGTTCAAGTGTTGCTATTGCCATGCTTATGTTTGGGTTGTTGGCGCACACGCAAGAAACAAGGTCATTTTCTCTCGCCAGTTTGATTGTCAGGTCAATGTCAGACAGTTTTAGCTGTCTTTCAGAATGGTTGATCAATGTCCCAACAGCTCCAGCGACCTTCACAGATTCAGCCAACACGTGTCCAGTGAAGCCGCCAGACTCTATGGGGTCTATGTGCTGAGCGAAAACTGGGATCTCAACGGTCCTAGCAACAGTCGCTATGTCAGCATATTGGGGAGCAACGCCCACAAAAACATGCGTTTCTTGATGCACCTTTTCAGCTTTGCCAGCTATTTCGATGGCATTTTTTCCAGTCGATTCTTTGTACGCTTTGAAGTTGACTATTACCATTGGCGTCTGCAATTTCAGTGGCAAGTTCGTGTTCACCACCACTAGCTTTAATCTTAACTGCTAATATGGTTTTAGAACGCAATGAGTGTTACTTGCTTTCTAGCGCCGTTTTTGCGCACGTGCAGGCTCGATTCTCGTCGGAACAAAAACCGCGGCCGCGATGGCTGTTGTCCATAAGCCATCCTTGTCGCCGGTTGCCGATTGTGTCACGTTTCTTGTTTGAATAATCATGCCGCTGGCCTTGAACAGCTGTTCTTTTTCGTGCCATGCGATCTCTGGGTCGAACTGTAACCCCATGGTTGTGGCAAGCATCGAAGCAGCCAAATCCTCAGCATAGTCACCTGCCTTATCGTCTGGTTGTCCGTAGGAGTGATGTTCTGAAAGATAACCGTAATTGTTCTTCCCTGATGGGATAGCCACACCTATCGAAGATGCGATCAATCTGTGAGGCTCATTTGTCGCATTTCGAGCCAAGACCAAGAAAGTTATCTCACCGGGCCTCAGCATTTCCACGCCGCGCTCCAGAGTGGCAGATTGGCAGCCGGGAGGTATTATGCTTGACACGTTAACCAAGTTCAGATGCTGTATTTTTGCATCTCTCAGCGCTAACTCGAAAGACTGCAATTGCTCCTTGTGCTTGCCAACGCCTTTAGTCAGGAAGAAATACTTAGGAATCATTCCGTCATACAATCAACTCATGTGTTTATTAATGTTACGTATCTGTCGAGAGCCAGTGTTTCCGCCGTAGCTGAACCTTGTCGCCAAAATCCTTCACCAAATTCTTCTTGCAGCTTCTTGTCATAAGCCTCGTCACAATTCACGTTTGCAATAATGATGAGAGCATGACTACTTGATCCAGCCTAGGGAAAAGGATAACAATGATCTTGACTTAAACTCCTCTTGGGGCTAGCCCAGTGCCACAATACCTAAACGTGTTCAGGGACGAATCGAAACTCGACATTAACTACGTTCCTCAAAGGCTTCCCCACAGAGACAGGGAACTGCGTCTACTCATGGAATTCTTCGATTTCATGTTGCAGTTTCCAGGAAAGATGTCTCAGAGAGTCCTCGTGGTCGGCGAGGTTGGAACAGGCAAGACTGCGCTCTCGCAACGATTCGGAACTGACATGGTTCGAGAAGCTGCCAACCTGGGCACAAATCTACGATACATTCATGTCAACTGTCGAGAGTATCATGGGAGTTTCTTCCTCATCCTGCAACATGCAGTTGCGGTTTTCCATCCCAATTTTCCAAAGCGAGGTTATTCCGCCGAAGAGCTTATTCGCATTCTTATGCAAATCCTGGACGATGAGAATGCTTATGCAATCCTCACCCTCGACGAGTTTGACAGTCTGATTTCACGAGAAGGATCTGATGCCGTCTATCAACTAACCCGATCCCAAGAAGCTCGACAGAACAAACCTCAGAGACTATCGTTGATATGCATTCTAAGAGACATAAGCGTAATCGATCAATTGGACGCCAGCACAAGAAGCACGCTGCAATCCAACATAATCAATCTTGCGAAATACTCGAAACGGCAGCTAATAGACATCCTGAATGAACGTGTTGTCACAGCATTCAAACCATTGGCCGTGCCTGAAGAAACAGTTGACGTAATCGCCGAACTTGCCCATTCTGAAAATGGAAGCGCACGTTTCGGTATCGAACTCCTTTGGCGAGCAGGAAAATACGCAAATGCGGAAAACTCGGATTCTGTCACTGCGGAGTCTGTAAGGAAGGCTGTCTCAAGCATAGTTCCCGCCGCGAAGAAAAGCGATTTAGCATACCTTAGCATACATGAAAAACTTTTTCTCCTCGGCGTCGCCAGGCTTTTCAAGGATGGTCACAAAGCCCGCGTTTCTCTTGCAGAAGCCGAGCAGGTCTACCTGATAGCATGCGAAGAGCTTAACACTAAGCCTCACAGTCACACCCAACTCTGGAAATACCTGCAGAATCTCTCAGGCATGGGCATAGTCAAGACAGAAGTCTCGACCGCTGGTCCCAAAGGAAGATCAACGCTTGTCTATTTGCCGAGAATTCCTGCGAACGACTTGGAGAGAGAATTATGGGCTCTCTTGCAGGAGAAGGAGGCATGAGAAATGGTGGATGTTGAAGATGTTTTCTGTTCAAAGGTGCGCATGAAGATTCTCAAGGTCTTGGCCCAACTAGGGGAACTCAACGTCTCTGAGATCACACGGAGACTTGGCATAAACTACGAGACAACAGCGAAACACTTGGACGTGTTGGAAGCTGAAAACATCCTACTACATAAGAAGTTTGGAAGGATACGACTGTACAAGCTTAACGACCGTTCACCCAAAACTAGAGCAATTCAAATACTCTTGGATACCTGGAAAGAATCAGACAACAAGAATATGCAATCGTCTTAAACCTGGTCGTTCTCCTAGGTCCTAAAATGATCTGATGATAACTTCTGCTCTTGGTGTGCGCTTATGATAAGCAAGGCCTATTGCAAGGCGACGGTCTCAGAAGGCAAACCTGGGCAAAAACAAAACAGAAAAGAGCCAGAACTTTCAAAAATGTTCAAGCAAGTAAGAAAACAGGAGAAGAGGCAAATGACTATGGTTGACGTTTCAGACAAGCCAGAGATCTTCCGTGAAGCGACCGCAACAGGTACGATCAACCTCAAAACTGAAACCATAACACTAATTGAAAAGGGAAAGGTCTCGAAAGGCGATCCATTGTACACGGCGCGTATCGCAGGGATTATGGCCGCCAAGAAGACGAGCACTCTTATTCCACTCTGCCATCCACTGCCATTGGCGAGTGTAGAGGTCGAAGCGAAAATCGTGGGCAAAACGGCGGTTCAGGTCACCTCAATCGTGAAGGCCAAGGCTCAAACAGGCGTCGAAATGGAGGCCTTGACTGCCACTGTCGTCGGCCTTTTGACGATATGGGATATGGTGAAGCAGTATGAGAAGGACGCTGAAGGACAATACCCTTGCACGGTGATTGAGAGCATTCAGGTTACGAAAAAGGTGAAAAAAGGCGCTACTAAATGAGTGAAACTGCGAGAAGACACAAGGTTGAAGCGCCGAGAAGGCTGAAGTTTGGCATTTTCACCGTAAGCACGTCCCGCTATCAGCAGATCATGAATGGCGAATCCGTTAAAGATCCGTCCGGAGACCTTGTCGAGTCTATGCTTAAAAGTGCCGGACATACGATAGCATTCCGGCACACGATTTCAGATGATAAAAAGATGATTGAAGAGGGCATGCGAAACTTGCTCAATTCTCAAGATTTGGATGCAGTCGTGTTGTGCGGTGGCACCGGCATTGCCCCATCTGACGTCACGATTGAAGCCGTGATACCTTTTTTGGAGAAGATTCTACCCGGATTCGGCGAAATCTTCAGGCGCCTGAGCTTTGATGAAATCGGTTCCGCAGCAGTCTTGACGCGAGCAATTGCCGGCGTGGCAAAAGGCAAAGCAGTTTTCTGCATTCCCGGTTCTTCGAACGCTGTTAGACTTTGCGTTGAAAAGCTTATATCGACCGAGGCGGCTCACGTCGTTAAGCATGCCCGGGAATAACGATGGTGCTTAGAGACAAATTCGGACGCCCACTTCTCAACTTGCGCGTCGCAGTCACTAGTCATTGCGATTTGCGTTGCCAGTTCTGTCACATGGAAGGTGAAGAGAAGCCTGATGAAGGCTCGGGGAGGGAAATGACGGTCGCCGAGATCGGGCGCATCGCAAAGATCGCATCGGATTTTGGAGTCATTAAAGTGAAACTGACCGGAGGCGAACCACTTGTCCGGAAGGACATTCCGGAAATCGTCGAAAGAATTTCTTCGACACGTGGCTTGTCGGATCTTTCCATGACAACCAACGGTGCATTGCTTGCTCCATTAGCACAAGAACTGCACGGGCGTGGTCTTAGACGTATCAACATCAGCCTCCCAACGCTGAACCCTGAGGTTTACCGCAAGCTCACTGGGGGAAGAATTGAAGACGTTTTGAGGGGCATCAAATCAGCAGTGGACGTCGGATTCGATCCTGTCAAGCTTAACATGTTAATCTTGAAATGTGTCAACGATTACGAGTTCCCAACGATGTTGCGCTTCGCCGCAGAAGTGGGAGCCATTCTACAGTTGATCGAACTTGAGCCGATAAACGTCGATGACGGATACTATTTGGCTAATCACAAGGCATTAGAGGAATACGAAGGTGTTTTGAGTCAAAAAGCCGTGAGGATCGAGACTAGGCAGTTCATGCAAAATCGGCGCATCTATCATCTGCCAGATGTGAAAGTGGAAGTGATCCACCCAACCGAAAACACAGAGTTCTGCAGAAACTGCACACGACTGCGAGTCACAAGTGATGGAAGACTTAAGCCGTGCCTAATGAGAAATGATAACCTCGTGGATATTCTCACGCCGATGAGAAATGGAGCCAGTGACGAAGAAATAGCACGACTGTTCGAGTTGGCAAACCAGAATAGAGAACCTCACGACAACACCAAGTAGCAACGAACGGCACTTGAGCACGGCCGTTGAACTGAAGACTAGATGCTCGCTCGTGAATGCACATCTTCATTAGCAGTTTAGATCGTTTTCAGCACAGTTCCAGTATTCTGGCTTCGAGTTTCTCAGTGTCGAGCAACGCTATCGTTGATCTTCCAGTTAGATATCCGCACAGTTCGCCGGGGTTCACTATCAACGTCTTGCCTTTCCGATGGATCTTGGCCTCGTGAGCATGTCCATAGACTACAACATCAAAGCCTTCGCTGTCTATTAGTGCGTTCAGCAAGTCTTCATCACTGCCATGCAGGAGGGCGATCTTGGCGTCGCCCAGGACCAGTTTCGCAAAGCTTCCGCGTATCTCCAAGTGCTTGTCCTCGCTGAATCTTCTTTTCAGAAACTCATGGTCACCATCATTGTTGCCGAAAACACCGATGAACCTAGCCTTCAATTCTTTGAATTTGGGAATGACAAAGGGAGAAACATAATCGCCCGCATGAAGTACAAGCTCGACATTCTCATCGTTCAGCACTCTTATGGCCTTGTCGATCATGGGCAAGCGATCATGCGTGTCAGAAATTAGACCTACTAGCAATTCTCTCACCAAATGCAGACTATTGATTTTCTTTGCAGATAAAGTCTTTTTGAGTCCTTCCCGCGAGTAGAGGTTTGTTCTAGAGAATATTTCGGTCTTAGTAATACTCAGAATGGCGAAACACCGCTTAAGACGTTCCAGGGCTCTTTCAATTATAGAAAACAGTTCTGAAAGAGGAATATAGAGAATGAATCCATGGGGTTCGAATCCATCCGCCAAACGAAGAGACAAACTCTACATCGTCGCGGAAATCTTGGAAATAGCGAAAGAAGGGACGTTGAAGACTCAAGTCATGTATAGGGCAAACTTGAGTTTCACACAGCTCAATGAGTATCTTAATTTCATGTTGAAAATCGGCTTATTGGAGAAGGTTGAATCAAACTCCAGAGAAGTATACAGAGCAACCGATAAGGGATTAGACTTTCTGCAACGGCATCGGGAGATAAACGAGTTGCTCAAGAGAGACGACAACGGGTACAAGAATGACGTGAAGGTTCCTCCTCCACACTTGCTGAAAAGAAACTAGACCCTACTATGCACAAAACACAACTGACACGGAAGATATCGCGTGAAGATCGTTCCAGAGATGAAGAAAGCTCCTACTTCTTTGACTCTTCTCTCAAGTGAACCCTGATCTCCTTTTTCAGTGTCGGGAAGCTCTTCGGACATTGCTAGAATGATCTGTTCTCGAATCTCGTCGCTCTTGTTGTTCAGTGGTAAAGACTCCAACGTGGGTGCTTCTTCTAAGCTTCGGGATGTTCTCTTTGCCATAATCCAAGAGTCGGTCTTTACGGCGTGTAGCCTAGAGAGTTCTCCGCGCTGTCCGAAAAGAATCGTTTTATGCCACGGCTGAGCATTGGTTCTGAGGTTCAGACATGTTGGCTGAGGCGGTACTCTTTGATCTGTTTGACACATTGTTGTTGCTTGAAAGCGACGAAGTTTACTATGAACCATGTTTGAGGAAGATGTATGCGTTTCTTGCTGAGAACGGAGTCGACGTTCCGTTTGATGATTTCAGTCGCGTTTATTTTGAGGTCCGTGACAAGTTTTATTCGGAGTCTCGTGAAAGCCTTGAAGAACCTCATTTTAACGTGCGCGTTTCTCAAACGTTGCGAAAACTGGGATACGACCACGGTGTTGCTGATCCAGTCGTAGCAGGCGCGACCAAGGCTTTCGCCAAGGAATTCACGCGTCATGTTCGGCTAGACAGCGATGCGGTTGATGTTCTAAGGAAGCTTCATGGGAGATACAAGCTTGGGTTGGTGTCCAATTTCGGCATTCCTGAGTGTGGGCGAGACCTGTTGGAAAGATTCGACCTGAGAAAGTATTTTGATGTAGTCGTAATCAGCGGCGAGGTCAACCGACGCAAACCCAGTCCCGAGATCTTTCAGAAGGCCTTGCAAGCCTTAGGCGTCACTCCTTCCAAAGCCGTATTTGTCGGTGACATGCCAGATCTGGATGTCAAAGGCCCAAAAAACGTTGGGATCAAAACTGTTCTAATCAAAAGAAGACCAATGAAGGCAGATGTTGATGTCGAACCAGATTCAGTTATCAAGAGTCTGGCTGAACTGCCCGCCATTCTGGAGAACTGACAACTCAGGCACACAACGTATATTAGAGCCGAAAGAAACGTTTATATCGGCTTAGATGCCTTCTGATCGTTTTGGCAAATGATAGCCATGCCCGCAATTTTACGGCGGCGGCTCAACACCGACTACAAAGGCGCATATCGCCCTATAGGATGAGGCAGTTGGCCTCCAGTTGCGGGGACAAACATGTGGACCTGATATGCTAACGCGTTAGGTCTGAATTGGGCTTTGGCGTAAGTGGTTGTTTCCCTCTAAATCCAGTCGAATTTGCGGACGTACAGCCAAGAACTGTAAGTCTGGCTGTGGTCATCAAGGAGTATAACTCCGGTTGATCCTGCCGGACCCTACTGCTATCGGGATGGGGTTAAGACATGTTAGTCGTGCGTCTCCTAGCCATGCTGGAGACGCGGCGCACAGCTCAGTAGCACGTGGCTAACCTACCCTTGGGACGGAAGAACCCCCGGGAAACTGGGGCTAATTTCCGATAGGTGAAGATTCCTGGAATGGTTTTTTGCCTAAAGGGCGCTTAGAACATGCTTCTAGGCGTTGCCCAAGGATGGGGCCGCGGCCGATCAGGTTGTTGGTGAGGTAA